>DASUOE010000295.1:0-11586 GCA_036276805.1 Woeseiaceae bacterium
GCGGCGCGGGTTGCCCGTTTCGCCCGCGATGCGCTTGCCGGCATTGGCCACTTTGCGCGGCTTGCGCGATCCGCTGCTCATCGGATGCAGCGCCTCACGGCGTCTCGATCACCGACGTCCACGACCCGTGCATGGGGTTCGGCAGGATGTACCAGCCGTGGCCCCAGTACTCGGCGTATTCGTCGAGGGCGGCGGCGCGGCTCTCGACCGTTGCCGCCTCGGTGCAGGGTGCGACGGCGGTGGCGCGCACGCAGGGGATGAAGTCGCCGTAATCGTCGCCGATCAGCATGAGCACGCGATGCGACTCGGCGACGTGCAACCGGCGCGTCAGTTTCTCCCGGGTCCAGCCGCGCTCCTCGGACAGCAGCACGTGATCGGCGTCGGTCTCGATGCCGATCTCGGCGAGGTCCTCGATCGTGGTTCGCCGCTGCGGGCAGGGATCGTCGCCGCCATCGCGCGGTTCGCAGGGCCGGTTGGTCACGAAGAATATCTCGACGCCGAGCCCGCGCGCGGCGTCGACGAAACCCTGCACGCCCTCGACCGCAACGGCTTTTGTGGTGCGCGAAAACTCGTCGAGCTTCCAGTTCTCGAACGGCCGCTCGTAGCTGATCTGGAAATCGACGTTACTGACTACCGTCTCGTCGACATCGAGGATCACGGCCGGCGGCAGGTCGGCCGCGTTCTCCTGCTCCGGGAGGGCGCTGAAACCTTTGTCCGCCAGGAAAGCCGGCAGGTCCTGAGTCGCGTCGCCGTAGATCTGCCGCGTCAGCGCTCGGTATTCGGCGCCGTGCTTGACCCAGTAGAGGCTCAGGTCGCGTGCCGCAACCTCGGCCTCGGATTCGCCAGCGAGCCCGACCTCCGTTTCCTCGCCCGGGGCGACAGCGACCGTGTCCTCAGTCGCGCAGGCTCCGAGCACGGCGAGGCCCGCCGCGAGTATCGCCGAGAGTATCGCCGCGAGTAGGGTTGCGCGTGTCGTTGCGAGCCGAGATGAAGGTGTCGCTCGTCGATGCATCGTCCCGGTTCCTGTTCCCCGTTGCGTACCGAGCGCAGGTTAGCACGGCGCGGCTGCAGTCGTGGAGCGGGCGGCGGCCTGCACAGCATGCAGGAGCAGCCCGATTCCGTCTCCTGCAGGAGCGGCCGTGAGGCCGCGGTTGACGCGTTTGGGTCGAAGCCCGGATCGATCGGGCCACGACATCTTCGACAGGGCGTCCGGCCACACTCGAGTCGCAGCGTTACCGCCGCTCCTACGGCTGCGACGTTCTACGGCACCCGGGCGCGGCGCGCGAAGGCGGCGTCCCTATTGCGATTCGCCCCGGGATACGGGGTGGACGTAGATGCCGCGCTCCACGGTCTCGTCGAAAACCTTGCCCGTTTCGGGATCGCGTTTTGCGAGCCTTAAGAGCACGACCACCGGGTGGTGGTCCAGGCCCGACTGAAGCTCGATATGGCCGACGTTGTGCGCGCCGCAGGCCTCGCAGTCGATGATGCAGAGGTCCTCGTGATGGGCCATCGCGGTCATGCCGGCCAGTTCGGCGGCCGAGAAAAAGTGGCCGCAGTTCAGGCAGCAGGGACCTCGTCCGGCGGTGTCCGACTGGGTCATTTCACGCTCCTGCATTGGCGTGAAGCGATTGAGCGGCCAGTGTAGCACGGCCTTCCCGCGGCCTTCCTGCGGGCCCGCGCGCGCCGGGAAGGTACACTGCGGTGGAGAGGCCGATCTCACATGCCCATGATCAACCGCTACAGGAAGAAAGGCACGCCGGCGTGGCAGCGCAGGCTGGTGCTGCTCGTCGCATTCCTCTTCGGCGCCACCGTGCTGCTGTTCGCAGCCTGGACGGTGATGCTCCTGTTGGAGCGGCCGTAAGGCCGCGAATGGTTCGTGTTATCCGGCCGTGACGAAAAACGCCGCGGCATCCGGCCGCCTGCAATTCGCGGCGTTACCGCCGCTCCTACGGACGCATCGGCGCCGTGCTGTAGGAGCGGCCGTAAGGCCGCGAATGGTTCGCGTTGTCCGGCCGTGACGAAAGCGCCGCGGCATCCGGCCGCCTGCAAGTCGCGGCGTTACCGCCGCTCCAACAGAAAAACGGCGCTCCGGGGAGCGCCGTTTCGATTGCCTTTACGGGCCGTGCTGGTGGGTCGTTTCCTACGACTCTGCGGCGTCAGAAGCCGCCGAATCGGATGTCGATGCCCAGACGCGCTTCCCACAAGCTGCTGTTCACGATCGTCGTGTCCAGCGGAGCCGGCTCGAAGGAGTTGTAGATGAACTGGCCGGTCACCGGGTCGACATCCGAATCGACGAATACCGGTGTGAAGAACACCGCATCCGTGACTTTACCCCAATCGTCGTTAAGCAGGTTTCCGACGTTGAACACCTTGAGGTAAACGCGGCCGACGAAGCCCGCGGGCAAGGGGATGTCCTGGGCAATGCGAAGGTCGAAGCGCGTCGACCAGTCAGCGAAGTGGTCGTTGCGCTCGGTAAACCCGGGACTCAGGCCTTCCTCATCGACCCAGGCGAAGAACGCGGCGGTGTCGAAACCGGGAGCGAATACGACATTGGGGTCGCTCTCGCCGGTCGGGACGTACAGCAGGTGACGGCCGAAGAAGCCGTCGCCTTCGAGATCGGCGCTCGACATGCCGTAGCTCTGCGGCTGGCCTTCGTTCCAGTACCCGAACAACGTGAACTGCGTGATTGCATCGGCGAAGAACGCGCGCTGATAGTCGAGGCGCAGCGTGAAACGGTGTGGCACGAGGTAGTTGGAAGTGCCCGCGGCCGGATCGTTGATGTCGAGCAACGCCGTATTCGAGAAGTTCGACGCCGCCACGGAAGAGGTCATCGGACTCACGTCTTCCGATTCGGTGTATGCGTAGCCGACGAGGGTGTCCAGGCCCCAGTCGAAGGACTTCCTGGCAACGATGGAGAACGCCTGTGATCGCGGCGTTTCGTCGGAGTTCGTCAGCATGAAGTTGTCTTCGCCGGCGACGTAGTCGTAGATCGGCGAGCCGGCGGCCGTCTGGCCGACGACGGTCTGCGACACGTCGTCATAAAATACCGGGCGTTCGCCGCGCGTGTACAGCCAGTCCACGTCGAGCTGGACGTCCCACAGCGGCGTGTACCAGGTCGCTCCGAGAGCATACTTCCACTCGCGCGGCTGTTCATAGTTCGGGTCGATGAGGGCGAGGAACGAGTCGTTCGCATCGGCCGGCGTAATTGCCCCAACGTTGTCGACGAGTGCCTGCGGCACGTCGTAGCCCGGACGCCCGGCGCCGGTCAGCGGAATCGAATCCGGCATGCCCGGGAGTACGGTTCCTGCCGCATCGAAGTTGGAATACGTGAACTGGGCGTTCGTGACGCCGTCGTTGCTGTAGGAGTTCGAAATCCAGACGTTTGGATTACCGCCGGCATAAAGCCCGATGCCGCCGCGTACCACGACGTCGTCGGTAGCGTTCCAGGTGAAGCCCAACCGCGGCATCAGCAGGTCGACACCGTCGAGCGTCGCATCGTTGCGGATGCCGACGGTGTCGGTGAAGTTCTGGTTGAATACCGGCGCGTCGTCCGTCTCGAACCATTCGTAGCGCAGGCCCGCGACGACCGTCAGGTCGAGCTGGTCGAAGAACATCTCATCCTGGATGTACAGGGCGTTCAGCGTATTGCCGAAGATTGCCGCTGCGTCATTCGGGTCGTTCGTTCCACCGCCACTGCCGTAATACACGCGGCTGGGCCGGCCCAGTTCGAATCGGTCGATACCCGACAGTTCGCAGCTCGGGTCGTCCAGGCGCTGCTGAGCGGTAAGCGCGGCGCAGAACTCCGGATTGGCACCGGAATTGTCGAAATAGTCGTATTCGCCGCCGCGAGAGTGCTGGACGAAGATATTGAAGATCTCGAGTTCTTCACGGTCATAGCCTGCCGTGATGACGTGATTGCCCAGCAGCACCTGGCCGGACAGCTTGAGGTACTCGGATTCGTTCGACAGCGAGTTGGCCTGACGCGAGTCGTCGGCGCCGAGGTAAACCGTGTTGTTCAGGCCGATGCTGATTTGCATGTCGGCGAAATCCCGCGGACCCACCGTAACCTGCGAATCGTTCATCTCGCTCTGGCTGTAGAAGATCTCAGTCGAAAACGCGTCGGTCCACTGGGAGACCAGCTTGCCGGTGAATACTTCGAACTCTGCGCCTTTCGTATAGAAGTGGTTCGCGAACTCGAATTCATTGTCGCCGCCATCCGAATCGCGCAGCTGGTAGCCGTCGAAATAGTTATAGATGAGCGATGCCGTGTGACTGTCCGCGATATTCCAGTCCAGCCGCACCAGGTACTTCTCTTCCTCTTGCAGCCCGTCTCCCGGCTGGCCGCCGCCATCGTAGTTGTACACGTTCTGCGCGATGCTGTTGATCCGATCGTAGTCCTCCTGGCTCAGCCACTCGCGCTCGTCGCCATTGCCGGAACCGTTGTAGCCGCGTGCGAGGAAACGCGGAGTCTCGGACTCGGCGTACGCGGCGAAGATGAACAGCCGGTCCTCGAGAATCGGGCCCCCGAAGCTGAATCCGCGATAGGTTTTGTCGTAAGAGACAGGGCTGCCGTAGTCGCCGTCGTCGTCCGCAACAGTATCGCCGCGAAGGTCGTCGCTCGAATATTCATAGAATGCTTTTGCTTCCCACTCGTTGGTGCCGGACTTCGTCACGGCATTGATATTGCACGCCGAGAATCCGCTGTAGGTGACGTCGAAAGGAGCGAGTTCCACTGCTACCTGTTCGAGCGCGTCATAGGGAAAAGGCTGGCCAACGGCAGTCGCGTAGCCGTTTTCATTCAGGCCGAACCGATCAGTCTGGCTGACGCCGTCGAGCGTCACGTTGTTGAAGCGCGGATGCTTGCCGACGCAGTTGACGCCGAATCCGTCCTCGTCGTTGTCGATCATGAGGCGCGGGTCGATGCCATAGACGTCGGAAATGTCGCGGCTGAAAGCTACGGCGCTCTCGAGGTCTTCGAGTGAGAAGGTCGCCGCCGGTCCTGCCGCCACTTCGACCAGTCGTTGCTGTTGGCCGACCGCGACGATCTCTTCGATCTGCTCACCGGCCCGCAGGTTCACTATCAGGCTGTACGTGTCGCCGACACTGATCAGCGGCACGTCGACCGTGTCCGCGCCGTTCACCGTGACCCGGTAGGGGCCGCCGGGCAGGAGCCGGGCGGCGAGAAACAGGCCGTCCTCACCCGTGTTGTACTCGCGGGTCGTGCCGCTGCGCAGGTCCTCGACCACGACGGATGCGCTCGCGACCGGGCTGCCGTCCGGGCCGAGTACCTTGCCGCGGATTGACGACGTCGTTTCCTGTGCGTTTGACGCAACAGGCACGGCGAGCAGCGCACCGGCCAGGATCGTGGCCAGGCTGCGCGCGGCGAGGGCGCGAAGCCGCACGCCGACTGTGAGACGTTTATCTGTCATGGTGATCCCCAGGGTGTGAAGAGGGCGAAAGAATAGGGCACGAATGTGACACATTCATTTCGTACGTTGAAACTGACGTCGTCCGCTCTGGTTTTCATGTCTGCGAACGGTGTCGCCGACAGCGACACTCGCGGCAATCTAGCTCAGCGTAACTGCCTGTGCAATAAGGCGTTCGGCGCGTTCCCGCCCGTACGGCCGCGGCCGCTGCCGCGGGCTGCAGAATGCTGTTTACGAGAATGTTACAAGCTATTGTTTTTGGGTAGTTTCGAGAGTGACGACGAGCGGCCAGTGGTCCGAGACCCCGGCGCCGGTCGCCGGGTCGAAACTGAGAGGCGTGCCCGCCCGCGTGCGCTGGGCATCGAGCGGGTTCGCGACGTGCGCTGAATCCGGGCGCAAGCCCCATGTTGCATCCCCGCCACGCCCCGGACGGACGAGGATCATGTCGAGAAACGACCAGTTGTCGTCGCGCGCGTAGTAATACGTCCCGCGGCACTCCTCGCAGCCGGCTTCCTCGTGCGCGATGTGCCAGTCGGGCCTCGCATGGGTCTCGAGGATGCCCGTCGCCGCCGCTTCCGTGCTCGTCGTGTTGAAATCCCCGGCCG
This sequence comes from Woeseiaceae bacterium, assembly GCA_036276805.1. Taxonomy (GTDB): domain Bacteria; phylum Pseudomonadota; class Gammaproteobacteria; order Steroidobacterales; family Woeseiaceae; genus UBA1847. Next base: position 6,032 of record DASUOE010000295.1, read on the forward strand.
CGAAAGCGGTGCGTTCCGGCGGCAATGCCGCGAGCAGGTCGGAAAGCGCCGCATACGCCTCTTCCCGCATCGCCGTCGGGTGGTAGGGCGCCGGGAAATGCACGGCGAAGCCGGTCAGGAGGCTGCCGTCCGGCAGGCGGAACGTCGCCTCGAGGATGCCGCGGGTGTCTCCCTCCCGCTCGGCGTGGCCCGGAAACGCGAGCGGGTGGAGCCGCGGTTCGCCGGTGACGGGCAGCCGGGACAGGAACGCGACGTCGATGCCGCGGAGGTCACTGCCCTCGATGAGAATCGCTGCCCCGTAACCGAGCCCGTCCAGTTCGTCGTCGCGCAGGCGGTCGAGTAACGCCGCGTGCTCGACTTCCTGGAACGCGATGACGTCCGGGGCGCCCGCGGCGCGAATGACCGCGCCGATGGCGGCGAGCTTGCGTTCGAGCACCGCCTCGTTCCAGTCGAGGTCGAGGCACTCCGCGCGCCACGCCGGCACCTCGATCGCGCCGCAGGCCGCCCGGTGCTGCGGCGACTGCTTGGCGGCGAGCGGCAAGAAGGCCTTGTCGTCCTTGCCGGGGTCGTTGACGGTATCGAACAGGTTCTCGACGTTGAACGTCATCAGGGTGACCTTGGCCGCGGCGCGGGATGCAGCCTCGGCTGGCGCATCGGCGGGGCCCGTGCCGGATGCCGTGCAGGCGGCCAGGAACAACAGGGCGGCGAGCGCGATTGAGGCGCGTTTGCAAGGCACGGTATCGGTTCTTCCCAATGCGGTTCCGGTGGCCGCCATGCCGGCCGTTGCGGAAGGCGGCTTCATGATTGCACGCCCGACCCTCAGAACTCGATACGCAGGAGCGGCGCCCGGCGGGCCTCGACGCCGACGTACAGGCTGTGCCCGTCCGGCGCGACTGCGAGCGCCTCCGCGTTCCTGAGCCGGCGCAGGCCGAAGCCCAGCGGCCGCCCGCTCAGGGCCTCGCCGAGTTCCTGTCCCGGCTGCCGGCGGAAATAGTACACGCTGCCGTAAGTGAGGACGACGGCGAAGCTGCCGTCCGGGGCGAGGTCCATGGCGGTCGGCTGCCAGTGCCAGTGGTTCGTCACGCGCGCCACCTCGAGGTCCGTGTAGCGAGGGCGCGGCAGGGCGTTAAGGGTGCGCACGCGCGTCGCCGTCACCGGCTCCGCGCCCGGCGGCACGAGCGGCAGGCGATAGAGCACCGGCGGGACGTCGCGCTTGGTGAGCACGTATATCGCGCCCGCGGGGGCATCCACGGCGACGGCTTCGGCATCGTGCGGGCCGTCCGGGTAGCGAAAGTCGACCCGCCAGGCGGGCGTCCCGGTGACCGTCGCGCCGTCGGGGAGCTCCGGCTCCGCGACCGCATACAGGGTCAGGATCTCGCGCCGCCCCTCGTTGTCGCCGGTGTCGGCGACGAGGAGGTACGGGCGCCCGTCGTGGACGAAGGCCGCCAGGTCCTCCCAGTCCACGTTGTCGGCATCGTCGAGCGCGAGCCGCCCCCGGGAACGTCCCTCCACGTCGATCGCGTGCAGCACGGCCCCATCGCCGGAGTCGTTGTGCACCCAGAGCCGCCGCGGGTCATGCCCGGACCGGGCGAGGCCGCTGATTTCCGTGAGCGCCTCGTCCGCGACCCGCCCCGCGATCACGACCGCCGCCGGCATGCCGGTGTCCCGGCTGTCCGGCGCGGCCTTTTCCGGCGCATCGCAGCCGGAGCACAGCATCGCGGCGAACGCGAACGCCAGTAAACAGACACCGGGTTCGGTGTCGGGTCTCCTTCCATTCGCGGCGTTACCGCCGCTCCTACCGCCGCGGTGCCCGGCGTTCATCAGCGGCTTTTCGCTGTCGCAGCGGCCGCCGGGCCGGGAACGTCCTTACAGCCGTCGGCGATCGTGGCGCACTCAGTCGCCGAATTCGTAACCGAACTCGACGCCCCACACCTGCGGTTCGTTGACGAAGCCCGTGTTGTTGCTGAAGTCGACGAAGCCGATGACGTTTTCCTCGTCCGTGATGTTGCGGCCGAAAACGGCGATGTCCCACCCGGCGTCGATGCTGCGGTAGCCGACGCGCAGCCCGCCCTCGAACTGACCGTCGGTCTGGAATTCGACGGCTTCATAGAGCGGCATGTTGATCTCGCCGGTCCACGCCCAGTCGGTCAGCGCGTAAAACTCGTGTGCCGTCCGGACCGGCAGCGTGTACTGCAGCGTGAAGCTGTAGGTCGTCTCCGGCGCGCGCGGGAACGGGTTGCCGTCGAGCAGCACGCGGTTTGCGTTCAGCGGGTCCACCGGGTCGAGCGGCGTGCACTGGCCGGAGCCGCAGGGCACGGTCGAGAGCGTCGGGTCGTTGATTTCCGTGTCGTTCCAGCTTGCGCCCGCCGTCAGGAGGAGCTGGTCGGTGAGCAGCCATTCGGCATCGATTTCGAAGCCGGTCGCCTCGCCCTTGTCGGCATTGATGACCTGGTTCGTGTTGGTCGCGCCGCCGATGACCGACAGCTGCATGTCGTCGATTTCGTACCAGAACACGGCCGCGTTCAGGCGCATGCGGCCGCCGAGCAGGTCCGCCTTGTAGCCGGCTTCGAGCGATTCGATCGTCTCCGGTTCGGCGACCGTCGGGAACTCCAGGAACGCCACGTCGCGGCCCTGGATGGTCTGGGCGCGGAAGCCGGTGGCGGCGCGGGCGAACAGGCTCGAGTCGTCGGTGAGGAGGTAATTCAGCGACAGCTCCCAGTTCGTCTGGTCGTCGTCAACGTTGATCGGGTCGACCGGCGGGATGCCGATGTCCTGCCACAGCGCGCCGTACTGCAGCACGCGGAAGTCTTTCTCGTCTTCCGTATAGCGCACGCCGCCGGTGACGGTGAGGGCGTCGGTCAGGTCGTAGGAGGCCTGGCCGAACACTGCCCAGGTCGTATTCTCCTGCTCGATGATCGTGTCCTGCTGGCCCGGCGTGATGAAGCCGAAGGACGCGAACGAATCGGTCGTGACTTCGAGGTTCGAGTCGAAGTAGAAGGCGCCGAACTGCCAGTTGAAACGGCCGTCCGGCAGGCTGGCCAGGCGGAATTCCTGGGTGAACTGGTCCGTATCCGCCCCGTCCTGCGTGACGCTCGGCACCAGGATCGTGCCGGGAAACGTCAGCGTCGGCACACCGAAAACCGGCGCGGCCGGGTCGAAGGTGATGCCCGGCGGCACCTGCGCCGTGCCGGAGAAATCGACGACGCCGCCGTCGATGTCGCCGCGGCTGAAGCCATCGGCCTCCTGGTACGAGGTGATCGAGGTCGCCGTTGCACGGTCGAGCTCCCAGGCGAGGTTCAGCGTCACGCCGTTGTTGTCGTACTCCTGCGGGTTGCCCTGGCCGTCGTCGTAATAGACGGTGTCACGATCGTAGTTCTGGTTGAGGTCGTTCGAACCCGTGGTAAACACGTTCGCGCGGAAGATCGAGGACGTCCCGTCGAGGTTGCGGAGCTGGTAGGACAGGAGTGCGCTGAACCGGTCCGTCGGCGTCCACAGGAGCTGCACGCGGGCCGCCGATTCGGAATAGTCGCCGATGTCTTCCTGGCCCGTGTAGCCGTTCGTGATCCAGTCGTCGCGGTCGCGCTTCAGCGCGGATACGCGGACGGCCAGCGTGTCATCGATGAGGCTGCCGCCGATGGCGCCCTCGATGTTCATGGTGTCGTAGGTCGCCCACGACGCCTTCACGTAGCCCGAGGTTTCGTGGCTCGGGCGCACGGTATTGAACTTCACGATGCCGGCCGTGGTGTTGCGGCCGAAGAGGGTGCCCTGCGGGCCGCGGATCACCTCGACGTTGCGCATGTCGAAAAGCGGGAAGCTCTTCAGTACCACGTTCTCCATCACCACTTCGTCCATGATGATCGAGACCGGCTGCGACGCCGCGAGGTCGAAGTCGATGTTGCCGAGGCCGCGGAGGTAGAAGCGCGGCGCCGCACGCCCGTTCGACGACTCCGCGTACAGCCCGGGCACGCGCGCCGACAGCGCGAGGATGTCCTCGCTGCCCGAAAACAGGACCTCGTAGCGGTCGCCCGAGACCGTCGCCACCGAGATCGGTACGTCCCGCAGCGATTCCTCGCGCTTCTGGGCCGTGACGGTGATTTCTTCGAGCACGATCTGCGCGCTCAGAGGCGCGGTCGCGACGAGCGCGGCGACGGCTGCCGCGAGCGTGCTGCCGCGGCGCAGTCGGCGACGGAACGTTGGGTTTCGGCCACACATGATGATTGTCCCCTGGAAGTCCGCTGGTAGGTGTGGCGCGGAGTATAGCGCCGGGGTCTGCGCGGGGCTATGCGGAACTGCGGCCCGCGGAACTACTCGAGCGACCGGTAACAGGACGGCGTGAATCGCGGCGCGCAGACGCACAAAAACAACAGGTCCGTCGTGCCGGTGTTGGTGATTTTCTGTTCGCAGCCGGGCGGGATTCGGACGCTGTCGCCCGGTGCAACCGGGAACGGCTCACGGCCCCCGAGGTGCATGAGCCCGCCGCCCGAGCGGATGACGTACCACTCCTCCACCGTCACGGTGTGCAACGCGGTCGTCACGCCCGGCAGGACGCGCGCCTGCGCGACCGACACGCCGGGGAACGACGGGCGGTTCACGTATTCGGTGATGTAGCAACGCTCCGCGGTGGCGTACTCGCGCGGGGCGGCGGGATCCTCGCTCACGCCGCGACCATAGCACGGGCGAAAAACGGGCCAAAGGCGGGGCCGGGGCGGTGGCAGGGAGCCGACGCGCCCTGCGGGCCGCGGCCGGGGTATGGTCGCACGGCATGGTCGCGCGGTATGGTCGCGGAGGGCAGCCTGCCGCAACCCGGGAAGGACGACGATGGCCACCAAGCACATGAACGCCGCGCCGGGCGACTTCGCCGAAACGGTCCTGATGCCCGGCGACCCGCAGCGGGCCCGGTACATCGCGGAGAAATGGCTCACCGACGCCCGCCGCGTGACCGACGTCCGCAACATGTGGGGGTACACCGGCACCCGGGACGGGCGCCCCGTTTCGGTCATGGCCCACGGCATGGGCATCCCGTCGGCGTCCATCTATGTCACCGAACTCCTCGACGCCTACGGCGTAAAGCGGGTGATCCGCGTCGGGAGCTGCGGCACCACGCACCCGGCAGTCAGGCTTCGCGACCTCGTGATCGCCCAGGGCGCATCCACGGACTCAGCGGTCAACCGGGTGCGCTTCGGCGGCTACGATTTCGCGGCGCTCGCGGATTTCGGCCTGCTGCGGCGCGCGGTCGACGCGGCCGGCCGCCTGGGCGTCCGCCATCACGTCGGCAACGTCTTTTCCGCGGACCTTTTCTATACGCCGGATACGGCGATGTTCGACACGCTGGCGCGCTACAATGTCTACGGCGTGGAGATGGAGGCCGCCGGCATTTATGCCATCGCGGCCGAACACGGCGCCGAGGCGCTCGCCATCTGCACGGTCAGCGACGTGATCCCGACCGGCGAGGCATTGACGGCCGAAGAGCGCGCGACGACCTTCGACGAGATGATCGACGTCGCTTTGGCGGCCGCCCTCGACTGAGCATGCACCGAATGCTGCCGCAGGCGGCG
>DASUOE010000296.1:0-2372 GCA_036276805.1 Woeseiaceae bacterium
GGATGCAGGAACAGTCCCGTGAGACGCCGCCGCCGGGCGGCGGCGCCGCAGGGACAGGCACACCCAATGGCGCGACAACCGCGGGCGCCGCAAGCGCCGGCGCAAGTGCCGGGACAGGCACGAGGCAGACCATGGCCGAACTCATCGACATCGAGGCCTTCCAGAAAGTGGACCTGCGCGTCGCGCGCATTCTCGAGGCCGCGCCGGTGGATGGCGCCGACAAGCTCTTGCGGCTGCGCCTGAGCCTCGGCGACTCGGAACGCCAGGTGTTCGCCGGTATCAAGGCCGCCTACGACCCGGCGGGTCTCGTGGGCCGGCACGTGGTCGTCGTGGCGAACCTCGCCCCGCGCAAGATGCGCTTCGGTACGTCCGAAGGCATGGTTCTCGCGGCCGGCCCGGGCGGTGCGGATATCTTCCTGTTGGCGCCGGACGAAGGCGCTGAAGCGGGGATGCGCGTCAAGTAGAATGGGCGGCGATGAGCGAGATCGTCGTCATTCTGGTCGGCACCATACTGGTCAACAATTTCGTTCTGACCCGCTTCCTCGGCTTGTGCCCCTTCATGGGCGTGTCGCGCAACCTCGACGCGGCGGCCGGCATGTCGCTTGCGACCGGCTTCGTACTGACATTGTCGTCGGCCACGGCATACCTGCTGCACCAGTACCTGCTGGTACCGCTCGAGCTCGAGTACCTGCGCACGATCAGCTTCATCCTGGTGATCGCGGGCAGCGTGCAGTTCACCGAAATAATGGTGCGACGCCTGAGTCCCCTGCTCGACCAGGTGCTCGGCATTTTCATTCCGCTGATCGCGACGAACTGCGCGGTGCTCGGCGTCGCATTGCTCAACGTGCAACAGGCCGGCAATTTCGCCGAGTCCGTCCTGTTCGGGCTCGGCGCGGCGGCAGGTTTCGCCCTCGTGCTGGTGCTCTTCTCCGCGATCCGCGAGCGCCTGGAAGCCGCCGACATCCCTGCCCCGTTTCGCGGCACGGCCATCGCCCTCATGACCGCCGGGATCATGTCCCTTGCCTTCATGGGCTTCGCCGGCATGGCGAGGCCCTGACCCGGCCGTGGACACGATCCTCACCGCCGTCGTCACGATAGCGGCGCTCGCGGCCGCGGCCGGGCTCCTGCTCGCCGTCGCATCCCGGCGGTTGCCGCCCGCGGCGAGCGACCTCGAGGACCGCATCGACGCGCTGCTGCCGCAGACGCAATGCGCGCAGTGCGGCTATCCCGGGTGCCGGCCGTATGCGCGTGCGATTGCCACCGAGGGTGCGCCGATCAACCTGTGTCCGCCGGGCGGTGACGAAACGGTCGCCCGTCTCGCCGGACTGCTCGGGCGTGAGAAGCTGCCCCTGCCCATACCGGCGCCAGCCGGCCGCGTCGTCGCCGTCATCGACGAAAGCGCCTGCATCGGCTGCATGCATTGCCGCCGCGCGTGCCCCGTCGACGCGATCGTCGGCGCGCAGCACCGCATGCACACGGTCATCACCGACGAATGCACCGGCTGCGAACTCTGCATTGCGCCTTGCCCGGTGGACTGCATCACGCTCGTACCGGCGAAGGCCGCTCCCCTGGGCCAGGTCGCGTGAGCGCGCCGACTTACGAACTCGGCAAGCTGCACGGCGGCTTGCGGCTCGATTCGAACAAGGCCGCTTCGACATCGATGGCGATCCGTGACGTGCCGGTGCCACCGCAACTCGTGCTGCCGCTCGCCCAGCACGTCGGCATGCCGGCGCATCCCGTCGTCAGCGTGGGCGAGAACGTATTGAAGGGCCAGCTCGTCGCCGAGCAGGAAGGCGCGCTCGGGGCACCGGTGCACGCGTCGTCCTCCGGGACGGTCGTCGCGATCGAGGCCTGGCCGATCGTGCGTCGCTACGGAGACCGGGCCCCCTGCATAGTGATCGAGACCGACGGCGAAGACCGCGCCGTGGAACCCCCGGCGGCGAAACCGTTTCGCGAAAGTACGCCGGAGGAGCTGGCCGCGCGCATTCTCGCGGGCGGCATCGTGGGACTCGGCGGCGCGGCGTTTCCGACCGCGCAGAAACTGGTGCAGGCGAATACCTGCCGGCTCGACTACCTGCTGCTGAACGGAGTCGAGTGCGAGCCTTACATCAGCTGCGACGACATGCTGATGCGTGAGCGGGCCGACGCCGTCGTGAGCGGCGGACAGGTCCTGCTGCACGTGCTCGGGATCGACGTGTGCTTCATCGCCGTCGAGAGCGACAAGCCGGAGGCCTTGCGCGCGCTGAAAGCCGCGGTGGCGGCGGCGGGCGACCCGCGCATCGTCACGAAGCAGGTACCGACGATCTACCCCTCCGGCGGCGAGGACCAGCTCGTGCAGCTCGTGACGAATCGCGAGGTACCGAGCGGCGGAC
>DASUOE010000297.1:0-6209 GCA_036276805.1 Woeseiaceae bacterium
CCTTCGCACTGGTCGGAGATCTTGTCCTGGTGCGCCGCAACGCAGTAGAGCAGGCGACCCTCGCCGGGCGTGACGTTGGCGCAATACCTGTCGAGATCCGGCTGGCAGGATTCGACGACGTAATCGAGCAGGGCCTCCTGCGCGCCCGCGGCGCCTCCGAGTGCGAGCAGGAGCGGTACCCAGAGCATTTTCTTCTTCATAGTCAGATTCTCCCTTTGTGGCGTTTGGTTACAAAGATACGGTCTGGAAGAGTACCTATGCAGAGGCTTCTGGATAAATCCGTAAGATTCCGGAGGCCGCACAGGAATATCCCGAATCAATGTGCGGTACAGGCGGCGTGACCGCCGCTCCTACGATCGCATCGACACCGTCCTGTAGGAGCGGCCGCAAGGCCGCGAATGGTTCGCGCTGTCCGGACCCCGGCAGGCCCCGGGGGCCCCCGGGGCCAGGCAAACGAAATGCGGCGCAGGGGCATCTAAGCACTGATTCCGGCCCGAAAGCCGTGGGAACCCGTGCCGAACAGGATTGCCGATACCTCCTCGCAGGACGTCAGGCTCGCGCCGCCGAGCAGGCGCCGGCGCAACCTCATCCTCGCCGTGGTCGCGGCCGGCGTCGTCGTCGCCGGCTGGCTGGCCGCGCCGGCGGTGGGCCGCTGGGCGAACGCGACCCTGACCGTGCCGCTCGACCGCGTCCGGGTCGCGACGGTAAGCCGTGGCGACCTGGTCCGCGACGTGTCCGTGCAGGGCCGCGTGGTCGCGGCCGTAAGCCCGACGCTGTACGCCACCGCCGCCGGCACCATCACGCTCGAAGTCGTAGCAGGCGAGCAGGTGCAGGAAGGCCAGGTGCTCGCGAGCGTCACCAGCCCCGAGCTGACGAGCCAGCTCGAGCAGCTCGAGTCCGCCGTCGAGCAGATGCGCATGAACCTCGAGCGCCAGCGCATCGACCTCCGCCAGCAGGCGCTCGAGAAGCGCAAGACCGCGGACCTCGCCGGCGTCGCGCTGACGGCCGCCAACCGCGAGAAGCGCCGCGCCGACCAGGGCGCCGAGCTCGGCGTGATTCCGGAAATCGACCACGAGAAGGCGATCGACGACCTGCAGAACGCCGAGCTCGCCGAACGCCATGCCGCCGCGGATGCGGACCTGTTCGAGGAGCGCATGGAATTCGAGCTCAAGGCGAGTACGTTCGCCGTGCAACAGCAGGAACTCGCGCTGGCGGAGCTCGAGCGGCAGGTGGACCTCCTGACGATCCGCTCGCCGGTCAACGGTATCGTCGGCGATCTCCTGGTTGAACAGAAGGCCGCGGTCGTGCGCGACACCCCGGTCATGGCCGTCGTCGACCTGACGAAGTTCGAGGTCGAGGTGCAGGTGCCGGAAAGCTACGCCGACGACCTCGCGGTCGGCATGCAGGCGGAGGTTTCGCAGGGCGGCACGCGGTATGCCGGCGAGCTGGTCTCGGTGTCGCCCGAGATCGTCGCCAACCTGGTCGGCGGCCGCGTTCGCTTCGTCGCCGACGCGCCGGCGAACCTGCGCCAGAACCAGCGGCTCACGACCCGCATCCTGCTCGACGAACACGCGGACGTGCTGATGGTCCAGCGCGGGCAATTCCTGGACAGCGGCGGCGGCCGCATCGCGTACGTGGTCGGCGCGGACGGCATGGCCGTGCGCCGCGAGATCGAAACCGGCGCGCGCAGCCTCGCCGCCGTCGAGATCGTGTCCGGTCTCGAGCCCGGCGACCGCATCGTCATCTCCAATCTCGATCCGTTTCGCAGTGCCGAAACGGTGCTCCTGACCGACTGACCCTGACCGACTGAGTGAGGCCTACAAAGAGGACCCGAGCATGCTCAAGATGACCAAAGTCTCCAAGATCTACCGTACTGACACCGTCGAGACGCATGCGCTGCGCGAGTTCTCGCTCGAGGTCCGGGAAGGCGAGTTCGTGTCCGTAACCGGGCCGTCGGGCTCGGGCAAGACGACGTTCCTCAACATCGCCGGGCTGCTCGAGGAACTGACGAGCGGCACCTACGAGCTCGACGGCCGCGACATCTCCTCGCTCTCCGATACCGAACGCTCGCGCGTGCGCAACGAGAAGATCGGGTTCATCTTCCAGAGCTTCAACCTGATCCCCGAACTCAATGTTTTCGACAACGTGGACGTACCGCTGCGCTACCGCGGCTTCAAGGCGGACGAACGGAAAAAGCGCATCCAGCACAGCCTCGAACTGGTGGGTCTCGCGTCGCGCATGCAGCATTATCCGGCCCAGCTCTCCGGCGGCCAGCAGCAGCGCGTCGCGATCGCCCGGGCGCTCGCCGGCGAGCCGCGCTTCCTGCTTGCGGACGAGCCGACGGGCAACCTCGACACGGAGATGGCAAAGAGCGTCCTCGACCTGCTCTCCGAGATCAACGCGAAAGGCACGACGATCATCATGGTGACCCATGAACTGGCACTCGCCGACCGTGCCCGGCGCAACATCTTCGTGCGCGACGGCCACCTCGCGGACCGGCCCCCGGAGTTCCGCCTCGCGGCCGTCGCCGGGCAGAGGTGACGCCATGTTCCGCTACTACCTGAAGCTCGGGGTCTTAAGCATACGCGCCAACCCGGCGCTGAGCGCGCTCATGGTCGCGGCCATCGGGATCGGCATCGGCGCCTGCATGACGATCACGACGATTCACCACGTCATGAGCGGCAACCCGATCCCGCACAAGTCCGAAGAGCTGTACTTCGTGCAGATCGACAGTTGGAGCCCGGACGAGCCGTACGACGAACCGAACGAGCCGCCGGAGCAGTCCACCTACATCGACGCGACCGGCCTCTACGCGCTCGGCAAGGACGAATTTCCGCACGTGATCTCGTACAAGTCGGGCCGCGTGCTCGAGCCGAAAACGGAAGGAGAGTTGCCGTTCCAGGTCAGTTCGCGGGCGACGACGCATGCCTTTTTCCGGATGTTCGACGTGCCGTTTTTGCACGGCGCCCCCTGGGACGCGGCCGCCGACGATGCGCTCGAGCGCGTCACGGTGCTGTCGCGGCCGCTCGCCGAGCGCGTCTTCGGCAGCGACGACCCGGTCGGGCGCTCGGTCGTCCTGAACGGCGAGACCTACCGGGTCGTCGGCGTGCTGGCCGACTGGGATCCGCTGCCCAAGTTCTACGACCTGAACAACAACCCCTACGAGGAGCCGGAACAGCTCTATCTCCCGTTCACGGTTGCCATCGCCGGCGAGCACGGCAGCTGGGGCAACACCAACTGCTGGAAGCCCTTCGACGGCGGCTACGAGGCGTTCCTCGGTTCCGAGTGTGTCTGGATCCAGACCTGGGTCGAGCTGCCGACGGCGGCCGACAAGGCCCGTTACGAGGACATGCTCGAAGCCTACGTCGAGGAACAGAAGGCGCTGGGCCGCTTCCCGCGCCCGATGAACAACCGGCTGAGCGACGTCGAGGAGTGGATGCAGATCGAGGAAGTCGTGGACGAGGACGTGAGCGTGTTGCTCGGGCTTGCCGTCCTGTTCCTCGTGGTGTGCCTGCTCAACACGATCGGCCTGCTGCTCGCCAAGGTCATGCGCCGCGGCAAGGACATCAGCCTGCGCAGGGCGCTCGGTGCAAGCAAGCAATCCTTGTTCGCGCAATACATCACCGAGGCGGGGCTCATCGGCATGGCCGGCGGCCTGCTCGGCATCCTGCTCACCTGGCTAGGGCTGCGCGGCGTCGAGAACCTTTTCACCGGCATGGACTTCGTCCAGCGACTGGTCGTGATGGACTGGTCGATGGTTGCCCTGGCCGTGCTGCTGGCCGTCGCCTCGGCGCTTGCTGCAGCTCTTTACCCGACCTGGCGCGCGGCGAATGTCACGCCCGCGAGCCAGCTGCGTATCCAATAAAGGGGAACACTCATGGAGTTCGGACCTATCTGGCGTTCGCTGAAACGCAACAAGGCGGGCTACATCCTCATCGCGACCCAGATCGCGGTGACCATGGCGATCATGATCAACTCCGTCGCGATCATGCAGCAGCGCGCGCAGGACATGGGGCGGCCGAGCGGCATGGACGAGGCGAACATCTTTACCTTCTCGAGCACCGCGTTCGTGCCGGAGACGGACATGCAGAGCCTCATCGAGGAGGATCTCGACGCGGTCCGCCGGCTGCCCGGCGTCGTCGACGTGAACGCGACGAACTCCTTCCCGCTGCGCCAGGGCGGGTCGGCGAGCGGTTTCGCACTGGAACCGGGCGCCGGCAAGGACTCGATCTCGGCCGCCTATTATTTCGTCGACGAGCACGGCCTCGCGGCATTCGGCGCGAATCTCGTCGACGGCGCCAACTTTGCGCCGAACGAAGTGATCTGGGCGGCGGAGGACAGCGACGAGTGGCCGGGCACCGCGATCGTGTCGCAGGCTTTTGCAAAAGCGCTGTTCCCCGAGGAAACGGGATCCTACGTGGGCAAGACGATGTTCTTCGACGAATCGCGGCCGGTGCAGATCGTCGGCGTCGTCGAACGCCTGCAGGCGCCGTGGAAAGGCTGGGAAGACGTCGAAAATGCGATGTTCGTGCCGCTCAAGCGCGACGCCGAGTACCAGCGTTACGTCGTGCGCACCGAGCCAGGGATGCGCGATACCCTGATGCCGCAGGTGGAGGAGATGCTCTCGCAAAGCAACAAGAACCGGATCATCGAGGACGTCCGCACGATGGAGGATGTTCGCACCCTGGCCTACCTCGGCGATTCGGCGATGATCAAGATGCTGACCTTCATCGTGACCCTGCTCCTCGTCATCACCGGGCTCGGCATCGTGGGACTCGCGAGTTTCAACGTGAGCCGGCGCACGCGCCAGATCGGCATACGCCGCGCGCTCGGCGCAACGAAGACGCAGGTCGTGCGCTATTTCCAGGTGGAGAACTTCCTGGTGAGCGGCCTCGGCATCGCAGCGGGCGCCGTCCTGGCCGTGGCGTTGAACCTCGTCCTGGTGAACAGCTTTTCCCTGCGGCCGCTTGCCTGGTACGTCGTGCCGGTCGCGATGCTCGTGATGTGGTCGGTCGGCCAGCTGGCGGTCATCGGCCCGGCGCGCCGCGCGAGCCGCGTGTCCCCGGCGATCGCCACCCGCTCCGGCTGAGTCGGGGCGGCCTGTAGGAGCGGCCGTGAGGCCGCGAACGGTTCGTGCTGCCCGGCCGTGACGATAGCGCCGTGGCATCCGGCCGCCTTCCATTCGCGGCGTGACCGCTGCTCCTACATTTGCAGCCGCTGCACCGCCTCCAGGGTCTTCCGGACGTTCTCGACCGGCGACACGCCGCCGATCGTCTCCGCGACTTTGCCGTCCGGCGTCACGATGAACGTCACGCGCTCGGCGAAGCCGTGGCTGATCTCTGCCCCGCGCGTGTCCTCGGCACCTTCGACGGCCTCGTGCACGTCGAGATTGTAGGACCTCGCGATGTCGCCCGTCGGGTCGGAGGCGACCGCCAGATTGCCGGCACAGTACTCGGGGTCGGCGGAGAAATCATTCAGCCTGTCGATGTCGTCGAGCGACACGCCGATGACGCTCGCACCGGCCGCCTCGAACGCATCCATGTTCACGGAAAACTCGTGTGCCTGGACGTTGCAGCCCGAGGTGTAGGCGGACGGGTAGAAATAGACGACGACCGTGCCTTTCCCGAGGGCGTCGGCCAGCGAAAAGTCGAACGGTTTGCCGTCGAGGGACGCCTTTGCTTCGAACAGCGGCGCGGCATCGCCGGCCTCGAGCGCCGCGTGCGCGCTGAGCGAGACTGCGGCAATAGCGATCGTTAACAGGGCGTAGGGCTTCATGGTTGCGACCTCTTCGTCTTCTGCGGGTTCGTATTCCGGCGCACCGGCTGGCCGTCCCAGTATACTCCCGCCGATAAGTTACCGACCTAACGTACCGTGAGCCCGGCTCCTGGCAGAAGGCCAGGCGAAAGGACGCAGCTCGTGCAGCTGAAAATGGCCGCGAGATCTCGGGCCCAGGTGTTGCATCGGAAGCCCGACGCGGGCATATCGGCAAGAACTCGATCACCATCACAGCCTGGTTGACATACCTCCGTTCGTGACCCCGTGCTCCTGACAGGATCAGCGGCTTGGGCATCTTCCGTCGGCACGCTGAGCCGGAATCGGGGCGACGCAGCCGTGTGGGTGCGGCAGCGTACAGACTGGATCCGGCCGAAATGCCAAGCTTCCTTTCGGATAAGCAGTAAGTCGCTGCACCTGCCCGCTACCCTCGAAGG
>DASUOE010000298.1:0-22605 GCA_036276805.1 Woeseiaceae bacterium
ACGTAGCGCAGCAGGACCTGGTAGCTCGTCGTATCGAGCTTCATCCCGTCCGGCAGTTCGAGCGTGTGGATCGGCGTGCCATCCGGTTCGCGGATTTCCTGGAAGCAACGATTGCCGTCTCGGTAAACCCGGTACTCCACCGCGCGGTGCTTGCCGAAGGTCAGCAGTACCTGGCTTGCCGTCCAGTCCTGGAGGGTCGTGTGTGCCATTGCTCACTCCCAAGCGTTCATTGGCATTCGGATCATGAATTGCAATGCCCATGCCAACCCGCCGGGCCTGGATTCGTTGTGAAAAAGTTATAACAGTCAATGACTTGAGTTCCGGCGCCTGCCACGCCCGGTCGCCCGCCTGGTCGTCGGCTGTCAGTTTCTGACCCCGCCGTAGGGGTTTTCGCGACAGGCGTTTTACATAAGCCGCCTGCCCCCGGGAACGCCCGACCGGGCCGGTCGGCGGACCCGCGGGGCGGGAACCCACGGGGCCCGGATCCGGGTTCGTGCGAGCCGGGTTCGCGCGTGCAACCACCCGAAAAACCAGCGGTATTGAATTCGTTCGCAGCGTACCCAGATCGCCGGGCAGCGCGGGCTTCACCACTGGTTTACGGGCGGTCGCGCTGCTATCATCCGCGCCCGAACTGCCCGCCCAGCCCCGCGGCCGGCCGGCATGCACGACCCGGCAGCCTCAGCGCGCCGGCACGGACAGCGCACGGCATCCGCTCCTTACGCACCTGAAACGGCCGCCCTGGAATCGCCAGGACCAGGCGCGCCGGCGCACAGGCATCAGGCGGATGGAAGACGAATTCAACGACGAGCACCCTGCAAATGAAAGATCTGAACACGTACCGCAACATCGGCATCTTCGCCCACGTCGACGCGGGTAAGACCACGACGACGGAACGCATCCTGAAGCTGACCGGGCGCATCCACCGCACCGGTGAAGTGCATGACGGCCAGGCTACGACGGACTTCATGGAGCAGGAGCAGGAACGCGGTATCACGATCCAGTCGGCGGCGACGAGCTGCAACTGGAACAACCACCGGCTGAACATCATCGACACGCCGGGACACGTCGACTTCACGATCGAGGTCTACCGCTCTCTCAAGGTGCTCGATGGCGGCATCGGCGTGTTCTGCGGTTCCGGCGGCGTGGAACCGCAGTCGGAAACGAACTGGCGTTATGCAAACAATTCCAAGGTTTCGCGCGTCATATTCGTGAACAAGCTCGACCGCATCGGCGCGGATTTCTTCCGAGTCGTACGCCAGATCGAGGACGTGCTGGCGGCAAAACCGATCGTCATGGTCCTGCCGATCGGCGTCGAGGAAAACTTCAAGGGCGTCGTCGACCTGCTGACTCGCAAGGCCTACATCTGGGGTCCGTCGGGTGCACCCGAGGATTTCGAGGTCACCGACGTGCCGGCCGACATGGCGGACCAGGTGGAGGAATGGCGCGAGAAGCTGATCGAGACCGCCGTCGAACAGGACGATGCGGTGCTCGAGCAGTATCTCGAAGGCAATGAGCCGTCGATCGCAGACCTGAAGCGCTGCGTCCGCAAGGGCACGATCAATCTCGCGTTCTTCCCGACCTACTGCGGCTCGGCGTTCAAAAACAAGGGTATCCAGAACGTCCTGGATGCCGTTGTCGACTATTTGCCGAACCCGACCGAAGTGCCGCCGCAGCCGGAAATCGACCTCGAGGGCAACCCGACGGGCGGCGTCGCGATCGTCGATCCCGACAAGCCGCTGCGGGCGCTCGCCTTCAAGATCATGGACGACCGCTACGGCGCGCTCACGTTCACGCGCATCTACTCGGGCCGCATCGAGAAGGGCGACAGCGTGCTGAACACGTTCACCGGCAAGACCGAGCGCATCGGCCGCATCGTCGAAATGCATGCGAACTCCCGCGAGGAACGCGATTCCGCGCAGGCCGGCGACATCGTCGCCCTGCTCGGCATGAAGAATACGCGCACGGGCCACACGCTCGCCGACCCGGATCATCCGGCGACGCTGGAGCCGATGGTGTTCCCGGACCCGGTGATTTCGGTTGCGATACGTCCGAAAGACAAGGCAGCACAGGAAAAGATGGCGATCGCGCTGAACAAGATGGTGCAGGAAGACCCGTCTTTCCACATGGCGACCGACGAGGACTCCGGCGAAACGCTGATCAAGGGCATGGGCGAGCTGCACCTCGACATCAAGGTCGACATCCTGCGTCGCACGCACAAGGTCGACGTAGAGATGGGCAAGCCGCAGGTGGCGTACCGCGAGACGATCACGCAGATGATCGAGGACACGTACGTCCACAAGAAGCAGTCGGGCGGTTCCGGCCAGTACGCCAAGATCGAATACCGCATCGAGCCGGCCGAGAAAGGCACGGGGTACGAGTTCGAGTCGCTGGTCACCGGCGGCAACGTGCCGCGCGAATACTGGGGCGCCATCGAAAAGGCGTTCCGCGATTCGCTCGATGAAGGCACGCTCGCCGGTTACCCGCTCGTCGACGTCAGGTTCGCGCTGCTCGACGGCGCCTTCCACGCCGTGGACTCGTCGGCCCTGGCCTTCGAGATCGCGACGCGTGCGGCGTATCGGCAGTCGGTGCCGAAGGCGGGACCCCAGCTCCTCGAGCCGATCATGAAGGTCGACGTGTACACGCCGGAAGACCATGTCGGCGACGTCATCGGCGACCTCAACCGGCGCCGGGGCATGATCCGTGCCCAGGAGTCCGGGCCGACCGGTGTGCGCGTCAAGGCGGATGCGCCGCTGGCCGACATGTTCGGCTACATCGGCACTCTGCGCACGATGACGAGCGGCCGCGGCCAGTTCTCCATGGAGTTCTCACACTACGCGCCGTGCCCGACGAACGTCGCGGAAGAAGTCATCAAGGAAGCGAAGGAGCGCAGGGCCCGCAAGTAAGCCTTCGCTGCGACACCCCGAGCCCCCGTCGGCACGGCCGGCGGGGGCTTTATTTTTCGTACCGCCTCATCCCGGCCCCGGGTCGGAATCGCCCCCGCCGGGCACGGATCGCGTGCGCCGGCCAGCCGACGCGGAAATCGCGTCCGCGGAAAACACCAGTACGGCGACCCAGATGCACGCGAAGCAGGCGAGGCGGGCCGTGGTCAGCGCCTCGCCGTACCACACCGCGGTCATGAACTGCAGCGTCGGCGCGATGAACTGCATGAAGCCGACCGTCGTCAGCGTGAGGTTGCGCGCCGCCGTGGCGAAGAACAGCAGCGGCAGGACGGTTACGGGGCCCGCGAGCAGGAGCAACGCCGTGAGCGGCGCCGCGCTCGTGCCGAAGGCGGCGCTGCCGGACGCCATCAACCAGCCGAGGCCGCCGGCGGCGAGCGGGAACAGGAGCAGGGTCTCGACGAACAGCCCGGGCATTGCGCCGATCCACACCTGCTTGCGGATCACGCCGTACGCGGTGAACAGCGCGGCGAGGGACAACGACACCCAGGGCAACTGCCCGCCGCTCACCGTGAGTATCGAGACGCCGACGGTCGCCAGAGCGACTGCCGCGAGCTGCAGCCGCCGCAGGCGCTCGCCGAAGAAGGCGACGCCGACCAGCACATAGACCAGGGGATTGATGTAGTAGCCGAGGCTCGTCTCGAATATGCGCTCGTGCATGACGGCCCAGATGTACACGAACCAGTTGCCGGCTATGCACACGGCAGCCAGGGCCAGCCACAGGAGCGTGCCGGGCGAACGGAACGCGCGGGCGACCTGCCCGATCTGCCGCCGGAACAGGATGATGAGCGCGCCGAAAGGCACCGCCCAGACGACGCGGTGCAGCAGGACTTCGAGCGGCGCGACCGTATCGACCAGCTTGAAGTACACCGGGAATATCCCCCAGAACGTGTACGCCAGCAGTCCGGCGATCACGCCCAGGCGGGCGTTCGGCGGGCCGTCGTCCGTCGGCGGCGTCACGCGGCGGCACTCGCGGCATCAGTTGCCGGCGACGCCGGCCGCCCGACCAGCGGGTCGCACGCGCCCGCCCGACCGCGCAGCCGATCGGGCTGCAGCGGGTCGGGTGACGGCATGCGGGTACGCGTGATCACGGGAGCGAACGATTCGAAACCGGGGTCTGGCCCCGCATTCTGACGGTTTTCCCCGCCGTGCATCAGGGGCGACGATGTCTTTTTTCAACGGCTCCAGGCCTCCGTGCGGTAGAAATCTGTGACATAACTCCACGAAAACCTGTGACGATCTCCTCAGAATCGCCTGCAACATGGCCGTATTGTGCACCGCGGCGATCCGCGCGGGGCTCGAGAACCACATGTACGTAGAGTACTTCCGCCTCCAGCGCAAACCGTTCCGGGCGAACCCGAAAGGCGCCGAAGTCTTCGTGGGCCCGCAGACCGCTCGAATCGTCAAGAGCATGAAAGCTGCGCTGGTCGGCGGGGACGCGGTCGTGACGGTTACCGGCCCGGCAGGCATCGGCAAGACGGCCCTGGTCGCCCGGGCGCTCGATGCCTGGTCGCAATCCCTGGAAGTCCTGAGGCTGCCGCGTGCCCATCTCGGCCATGACGAAGTCGTCTCGTTCCTGCTCGATCAGCTTGCCGTGAACAACGCCCCCGTCGGAATGCTGCGGCGCGTGCTGGCCTGCCGCGCCGAACTGACGCGCCGGTCACGCGCCGGCCGGGCCGTCTGCATCGTGGTGGAAGACGCCGAACGCATCGGCGAAGACGCACTCGTCGAACTCGAGGCGCTCACCTCGGCGGACGGTGCTGACGACGATGGCGCGCGCATGGTGCTCATGGGCGGCGAGCGCCTGCACGCGCTGCTCGATACGCCGCCGCTGGCGAGGCTCGTACAGCGCACACGGCTGCGCTTCCGCGCGGAGCCGCTCAATCCCGGCGAGCTGCTCGCCTATCTCAAGCACTCGCTGCGGCTGGCCGGAGGCGAATACGACGAGATCTTCGCAGCCGATGTCGCGCCCGTCCTGCACCAGCTCTGCGGCGGCGTGCCGCGCCTCGCCAATACCATCGTGGAGACGGTGCTCGCCGACGCAGCCGACAGGAAGCGCCGGCCCGTGACGGCCGAATTCGTCGCGCGCATCGGACGCGAGCAGTTCAGTCTCGACTGCCGGCTGGCCACCGCGCCGCCAGCCACAGCAACGGCAACAACAACAGAGGCCGCCGCCACGCCGGAGGTCCCGAGGGCTCCTGCCGCCCCGGCAGGCCGTACGGCCACCCCGAACGGCCGGGTCGCGGCCGCTACCGCATCCGGGAAGGCACCCCACTCCGCGAAGTCGGAAACCGGCGACCGCGGCCGCGACACCCTGCCCGATCTCGATGTGCTGGCCCCGGATCTCGCCGGCCGTGTGGCCGCAGGTGACGAATCGGCCGAGATTCCGACCCTGTTCACCTCGACCCGCATGGCGGCGCCGACACCGGCCGACGCGCTCGATGATCCGCCAGTCGCGGTTGCCGAACCGGGACCGACGCAGGGCGAGAACACGCCCGCAGCGCCGGTGGCTCGCACACCTGCGGCTTCGCCCGCTCGTCCACCTGCAACGCCGGCCGCTCGCACGCCCGCGACGCCGGCCGCTCGCACGCCCGCGGCGCCGGCCGCTCGCCCTGCCGCGACTGCCGGGACCCCGGTAACGCCAACCGCGCCTGAGGAACCTGCGCCGGTGCTGGCGAAGTCGGCCGAGCCGGTCGTGACGGCGCCTGCGTCGGATTCCGCGGCGAACGACGTACCCGCATGGGACAAGGACCCGACTCTCGCGGAACTTCGCCCCGACCTCGAAGCCCTCGAACTGGCGATCGCGTCGATCGCCGAGGATGCGCCGGCAAAGCGTCCCGTGTCGGCTGACACAGAAGTGCCGGTCGTCGAGCTTCGCGACCCGACACTGGGAGGCGTGCCCGCAATTACCCTCGACGTTGCGATCCAGCAGAAGATCGCCGAGGCCACCGAAGCATTGCGCAAGCACGACGCCACGATCGCCGAGGAGGAACTCGACGCTCCGCAAGCGGTGACGCCGGCAGGGCCGGCCGCCGCGCCGAAACCGACTGCCGCTCTCCCGGCCGCGAGACCGAAGCCCGGCGCTGCCACGGCGCCCGCCCCGCCGAAACCGGCACCGGCGGCATCAACACCCGCCGTGCGGCCTGCGCCGGCCAGGCCCGCGGCGCCAGACGCCCGCGCCGACGACATGAAAATGGTCGCAGAGAGTCTTGCGAAGGCCCGCTCGCTCGAGGACGTGGACGACAGGATGGCGGAAACGCTGTTCGGCGAGGAATTCAGTGCGCTCGCGGCCGCCGTTGCCGCAAATGCGCCGATGCCGGAGGACGGCGCGGCGTCGGGGGGCGCCCCGGCCCGGGTGCACGCGGTCACCGGCGGCAACGACAACGAAGGATCCGGGACGTCTGGCGACACGGAGTCGGTGGAATCGGCAATGGAACGCGAATTCCGCGAGGTCTATGGCGCCGAAGCGATCGAGGTGTCCCTGCAGGGCGACCGGCCGCGCGGCGGGCTCGACCTGTCCGCGTCGCAACGCCTCGCGACGGTACGGGCCCTGAATGCGGAGCGGAAACTCTCGGAATCGGCGCGGGTGCGCATGCCTGCCGCAAATGGCGGCGTCCGCGTGCCGCGCACGGTACCCGCCCAGTCGATCGAGGAACAGATCAGCACGTCGCTGACGCAGACGCTGAAGACGCTGTCCGTGCGCCCGGCCAACGATGACGACGACGATGACGATGGCGAGCGCAAGGGCGGATTCTTCAGCCGGTTCCGCAAACACTGATCGAGCCAGCGCGTCCCGAATAAACTGGCGCCCGTGCGTGCGGTGTGACCTATACTTGCGGCCCTGCCTACAGCCGCCCGCGCGGGAAGAAACGTGAACGACCGCCAATCCGGGATCGAGTCCTGGAATTTCGTCAATGAACTCGACCGCCGGCACACCGATGCCGACGGCGCACTGCCGCTCATCCTCGCCGTCATCTGCTCGGTCGGCGTCGCGCCGTTCGCGATACTGCGCTTCCGGGACGGCGAGTACCTGATCGCCACGATCGACCTGCTGATCATCCTCGGCATGCTGCTGCTCGGGACGTGGGTCTACCGCACTCGCAAGATCCGCATAGCGTGCATCCTGCTGTCGATCATGTGCGTCGCCGGCATCTGGGCGTCCGTGTACGTCAGCGGCGCACAGCAGGTCCTGTGGGCCTACCCCGCCGTGATGGCAATCTTCTACCTGCTGCGGCCGAAGGAAGCGACTGCGCTCGTCCTCGCGATGATCTCACTGCTCCTGCCGATGCTGCTGGTGGAGACGAGCGGCTTCCGCACGATATCGATCATGATCACGCTGGCTCTGATGGCCGCCTTCGCCTATTCCTTCGCCGCGGTTTCCAACCGGCAGCGGGAGATGCTGCTGCAACTGGCCACCAAGGACCCGCTGACCGGCGTCGGCAACCGCCGCGGCCTGGAAACAAAGCTCGCCGAGATCGTCGCCGGCCACGCACGCGTGCCGTCACCCTGCTCGCTCATCATCCTCGACCTCGACAATTTCAAGGGGGTCAACGACCTCCACGGGCATGCCCGCGGCGACGAGATACTGAAGAGCATTTGCGAAATCGTGAACCTGCGTATCCGGGTGACGGACAGCCTGTACCGCATCGGGGGCGAGGAATTCGTCGTCGTGGCCGAACACCAGAACCTGGAGAAGGCGGGGCAGCTCGCCGAGCAGCTGCGCCTCCTGGTGGAGGCCAACGACCTCGCAAACGACCACGCCGTCACGATTTCGCTCGGGGTCGCCGAGTTGCGTGACGGTGAGGATGGCAGCGCTTGGCTAAGGCGCGCGGACACGGCCCTTTACGCCGCCAAGCGCGGCGGTCGCAACGCGACCGCGCTCGCCCGGTAGGCGTTGCACGCCGGGTTCAGCGCCCGGCCGGACTGGCGGCGGCGAGCCGCTCGTCTATGTAACGCGCGATGCGTGCCTCGAGCATCGCCATCGGCAGGGCGCCGTTCTCGAGCAGCACGTCGTGGAACTCGCGCAGGTCGAAGCGCGCGGCGAGCAGCGATTCCGCTTCGCGGCGCATCGCGTGGATGCGCAGCTCGCCGAGTTTGTAGGCGAGCGCCTGGCCGGGCCAGGATATGTAGCGATCGATCTCCGCGCGGATGTTGCCTTGCGAGAGAGAGGTGTTGTCCGCCATGAAATCGAGCGCCTGCCGGCGCGTCCAGCCCTGGCTGTGGATGCCGGTATCGATCACCAGGCGGCAGGCACGCCACATTTCGTAGCTCAGCCTGCCGAAATGCTCATACGGGGTGCGATAAATGCCCATCTCGACGCCGAGTTTTTCGGCATACAGCGCCCAGCCCTCGCCGAAAGCACTGAAATACAGGTCCTTGCGGAATTCCGGGGCGGACTGCATCTCGAGCGCGATCGCGTTCTGGTGGTGATGCCCGGGGACGGCTTCGTGCAGAGTCAGCGCCGGCAGCTCGTAGAGCGGCCGCTGGTCGAGGTCGTGCGTGTTGACCCAGAAAGCCCCGCCGTGATTTCCGCCCCGGGGCCCAGCGAAATAGGCGCCGGTGGTGTAATTCGGCGCGATCTCGTCGGGCACCGGCACGACACCGTAGGGCTGACGCGGGAGATGACCGAAGTAGCCCGGCATGACAAAGTCGATGCGTTTCGCGATCCAGGCTGCCTGTTGCAGCAGCTCCTCCGCCGTTTGCGCGTAGAACTGCGGATCGGTGCGCAGGAATTCCGCAAATGCCGCGAAGTCGCCTTCGAAGCCGAGGTCGGCGATGATCGCGTCCATCTCGGCCCGGATCCGCCGAACTTCCTCGAGGCCTGTCCGGTGGATTTCGTCCGCCGTGACATCGGGCAGCGTCGTGTAGCGCCGGATCTGGAACGCGTAGTAGTCCTCGCCGCGCGGGAGTTCCCCGGCGCCGATGGCTGAAGCCGCCGCGTACTCCGTTTCGAGGTATCGGGCCAGGCGTGCAAACGCCGGCATTACGTCGCCGGCGATCGCGTCGCGCGCTTTCGCCCGGAGGCGCGCCTGCGCGGCCGCCGGGATGCGGGCGTGCATTTCGCGGAACGGTTCATAGAAGCTGCTTGCCTCCGGGTCGTCCTTGACCTGTGCCGCAAGCGTCGGCAACACGCCGTCGATCACCACTTGCGGCAACACGAAGCCGTCGCGCGCGCCGCGCTCCATGTTCGCCACGTTCTCATCGAAGTAACGGGGAATGTCGCGAAGTCGTGCCAGGTATGCTTCGTAATCGGCGACCGTGTCCATGCGCACGCCGCTGCTCGCGGTCAGCGCGGTCATGAAGAAACCGGAGAACGTGTTGAACGGGATCCGCGCGAGATCGAGTTCTGCAGCGTCGATGGAGTCCGTCAGGACCCAGTCGAAGAGCTCGGCGTTGAGCCTGTCGCTCTCGCCGAGCGCCTGCCGGTCGAGATCGCGGACCCGGGCGCGGAACCGCCGCTCCTCGGCCAGGCGCCTCCCCAGGTCGGCCTGCGTCACCGCCGGCAGGCGGTCGTTGCCGCGGTCGATGCCGGCCCTCGTCGCCGCGACCGGGTCTTCGTCGAGGACGTAACGCCAGTATTCCGCCATCAGCGCGTCGAGTTGTGCCTCGACACCGTCTTCCTCCGCAGTCGCTGCACTGCCCGCAATGACGGCGGCGCAGAGGAGCAACGCCGCCGTGATTTCCCCCGCCCTCATTCTCACTCTTCGACCACCTCCAGGGCGCGCTTGCGCGCCGCCTCGAATTCGTCGCCGGGCGTCCAGGTCGGGAGTTCGTCGGCATTCGCGATGGCGAGTCCCGTCCAGTAGCCGAGCCGCGCGTCTTCGAGCATGCCGTCGAAGTTCCACGAGTCGTCGAACTCGTCACTCGGCTGGTGGTAGTGCACGTCCGTGTAACGGTCGACCTGCTGCCGGCCCCAGTCCGCCGGCCGGTCGACGAAATCGGTGCCGGTGTCGAGGTACATGGCCGGCACGCCGATCTTCGCAAAGCTGAACTGGTCGGAACGGTAGAAATAGCCGCGGTCGGCGAACTGGTCCGGCTTCACGACACGACCCTGCTCCCGCGCGACCATTTCGACGATCTGGTCGATCGAGGACTTGCCGAGGCCGATGAAGGTGACGTCGTGGGTATGCCCCCAGATGTTGCCGCCGTCATAGTTCAGGTTCGCCGCGATCTTGCCCGGCGGGAACGTCGGGTTCGCGGCGTAGTACTTCGAGCCGAGCAGGCCCTGCTCCTCGGCGCCGACCAGGGCTACGAGAATGGAACGCCGCGGCGCTTCGGGCAGCGCCTGGATCGCCTTCGCGATCGCGAGCACCTGGGCAACACCGGACGCATTATCCATGGCGCCGTTGTAGATGGTGTCACCCTCGTCATTCGGGGTGCCGATACCGAGATGGTCGTGATGCGCCGTGTAGATCACCGCCTCGTCCGCCAGTTGCGGATCGCTGCCTGGAATGACGCCGAGCACATTCGCCGTCTCGACGCGTTCGATCGCGACGTCCATGGCGATGGACGTCGTGATCCCGAGCGGTACCGGTTCGAAATCCCGGTTGTAGGCGCGCTCACGCAACTCGTCGAGGTCGAAGCCCGCGATCGTGATGAGTTCCCGGGCGGCGTCCTCTGTGACCCAGGCTTTGACCGGCATCCGCGGCTCGTCGCCCGCCGGGAGTTCGAATTGCTCGCCGGTCCACGACGTCTGCACGACCTGGAACGGGTACCCTGACGATGGCTGCGTGTGGATGATGATGGCGCCGGCAGCGCCCTGCGCGGCCGCACTGATGTATTTGTAGTCCCAACGGCCGTACCAGAGCCGCGTTTCACCCGCGAACAGGTTCTCGTCCCAGTCGGGATCGTTGTTCATGATGACCAGGACCTTGCCGTCCAGGTCCGCGCCCTTGAAATCGTCCCAGTCGTACTCCGGCGCCTGGATTCCGTAGCCGACGAACACGAGCTCCGCATCCTCGACGGCGGCGCGCTCCGTCTGCACGCCGCTCGACACGATGAACTCCTCCCACTGGTCGAGCGCGAGTGTCTGTCCGTCTTTGGTGAACGTCCAGGTTTCGGGCTGCGTGGCCTCGACGCCGACGAGCTCGAACGTCTGCTCCCAGCTGCCGTCGGCGGCGGCCGGCTCGAGCCCGAGCGCAGCCATTTCCTCGACCAGGTAATTGCGCGCCTTCACGTCGCCGGCGCTGCCCGGCTCCCGCCCTTCGTATGCATCGCTCGATATCTCGACGATGATGTCACGCATGTAATCAGCCGTAATGGCGCTGACGGCCTCCTCGGCCGCGGAGGCATCGTTCCCGTTCCTGTCGGCAGCGGCCGGCGCCGCCGCATCTTCGGCGGGCGGTGCGGCGTCTTCGCCGCCGCAGGCGGCGAGCAGGAACAGCACGGACAATTGCAGTACGGCGTGACGTGAATCCACGTGTCGATCTCCTCGAAGTGTCAGTTTCAGTCCGGCACCGGCGAGCCGCCGGCGGCCGGCCGCCATCAGCCGAACAGTTCAGCCAGGAAATAGCGGAGGGCGGCCCAGGACCGGCGGTTTGCGCCCGCGTCGTATACCGTTCCAGCCGCCCTGTTGCTGGCGGCCGGATTGGTAAAAGCATGCAGCGTATTACCGTAGGCATGAATTTGCCAGTCAGCGCCCCGCGCCGTGAGTTCTCCGGCGAGGGCGACAAGCGCGTCAGGGGTGGCGAGCGGGTCGTCCCAGCCGTGCAGGACGAGGACCCGCGTCCGGATCGTCGCGCTGCCACCGGGTGGCGGCGGACGC
Organism: Woeseiaceae bacterium; assembly: GCA_036276805.1. GTDB lineage: Bacteria > Pseudomonadota > Gammaproteobacteria > Steroidobacterales > Woeseiaceae > UBA1847. The sequence goes on from DASUOE010000298.1 coordinate 11,722, forward strand.
AGCACCGCATGAAAGCTCGCCACGCCGGCGATGTCCGTGCCGAGGCGTGCGAGGTCGAGCACGCAGAGGCCGCCGAAACAGTAGCCAATGGCTGCAATTCGCGCCGGGTCCACCGCGGGCAGTGTTCGCGCGGCCTCCACCCATGCGCACAGGCGCCGGCCGAGCGCGCCGCGGTCGGCAAGCAACGCGTTCATGCGCGCGCGCTTCTGCTCGAGCGGCTCGTCGGAAAGGCCTGTCCCGTAGACGTCCATGACGAGCGCGGCGTAGCCGAGTGACGCCAGCTCCCGCGCACGTTCCTCTTCGAACGCGCTGCGGCCGCGGATCGTCGGCGCTATGAGGACACACGGCAACGGCGTGGCCGGTGCAGGCGGGTGAACCAATAATCCCTCGCAGGTTGCGCCGTCGGCGCGGACCTTCACCGGCTCCGAGCGGACTGGCGCATTGACTGGCGTACTGATTGGCGTACTGGGGGGCGCATTCATGAGGCCAATACTAGCAGCCGCCGGCGCCAGCCTATTCCGGGTCGGCCAAACCCTCCTCGTCTTCCGGTACCTCGTCGATACCCGGGTTTGGCCCGTCCCCGAGCGTACGCTCGATGCGCTTCTCGGCCAGCCGGTCATCCGTAGGCGGGCCGCTTGCGGCGCTGTCGGTGTCGACGGAATCCGCATCGTCATCCGGCGTCGTCGTGGGATCGAATTCGGGATCCAGTACTTCCTCGATCGTTTCTTCGACCTGCTCCGGCCGCGCAGGTTCGCGCTCCGCGTCCGGCAGCACCCGCTCCGCGTCCGGCGTCCACGTTTCCTGGCCGGCAGGCGGTGTCTGGGGCGAGTCGTCCTGGGCCGCACCGTCACTAAAGGCTACGGTGGCCACAGCCGCAAGCACCACAATAGAAGGTGTAATCCTGATGGTCATCGCCCGGCTCCTTTCGCTTGGGACTAGCGAAAGTAATGCACATGCCGTGCCAACGGAGCCGGCGGCGCTAGAAAGCGACGACGTCCGGCCGGGCCTGCGGCTTCACGACGTGCATCTGGACGTTGCCGATGGCGCGCTCGAGGAAAGCGCCTTCGCAGTAGCAGAGGTAGTACTGCCACATGCGCACGAACTCGTCCGGGTAACCGAGCGCCCGGACGGCGTCGATACGGGCCTCGAAACGCTCCCGCCAGAGGGCGATCGTCCGCGCATAGTGCGGGCCGATGTCCTCCATGTGCACGAGACGCATGTCGGTCGCCCCCGTGAGCAGCGCCAGCATGGCGGTAACGGACGTAAGGCAACCGCCGGGAAACACGTAGCGGCGGATGAAGTCGACGCTGCGGACGTATGCCTCGTAGTGCTGGTCGGCAATCGTTATCGCCTGGAGCAGCATTTCCCCGTGCGGCTGCAGGAGCGAACTGCACTTCTCGAAGAAGCGGCGCTGGTAGTCGTGGCCCACGGCTTCGATCATCTCGATCGAGACGAGCTTGTCGTACCGGCCGTCGAGATCGCGATAGTCGCGCTCCAGGACCTCGACACGGCCTTCCAGCCCTTCGCTGCGCACGCGTTGGCGCGCGTACTCGTACTGCGCGCGCGAAATCGTCGTCGTCGTTACGCGGCAGCCGTAGTGCCTTGCCGCGTGCACGGCGAAGCCACCCCAGCCGGTGCCGATCTCCAGTACGTGGTCGCTCTCCGCGAGCTTAAGCTTTCGGCAGATGCGATCGAGCTTCGCGACCGACGCTTCTTCGAGCGACATGTCCGGACGCTCGAAGACTGCGCTCGAGTACATCATCGTCCGATCCAGCCACAGGGCATAGAACGCATTACCGAGGTCATAGTGCGCGGCGATGTTCCGCCGGCTGCCGGCCCGCGTATTGCGATTTAGCCGGTGCAGGAGCATCCGGGCCGGCTGGACGAGGGCCGCGGCGCCCGAGTTCATCGCCGTCAGCACTTGGCGGTTGCAGAGCAGGATGCGGACGAGGTTCGTCAGTTCGTTGCTGGACCAGTAGCCGCGCATGAAGGCCTCGGCCGCGCCAAGCACGCCGCCCCGCGCCACGTCCGAATAGAAGCGTGCGTCGTGAATCGTCAGCACCGTCGTGAGCGGCATCTCGTCGGTCAGCGAACCGAATGTCTCGTGCCGCCCGTTCTCGCACACCACGACCTGGCCGTTTCGCACCTGCTCCAGCCGGGCCCGAACCGCGCGGCGCGCCAGGGAACGCAGTCCTGCCGGACTGCGGGCATTCTCAGGAAGCTCGCCGTAGCCTGCTGACAGCGTTTTCATTGCCTTCGTCTCAGCCTGACGGTGTCGCGATCTTCTGTCGCTTGTCGGGATGCCGGTATACCGGACACCCTTTCAGCCACAACCGCAAGGCCTGCCAGTAGATAGCGACGACGACACTGGCGGTCATGGCTGGAAACCGTAGCAGCGTGCGTGCCAGCGACGTAGCGCTGATCTCCTTCCGTTCGAGTACGACGGAAGCGTCGAAGACACGCTTACCCTTACGCGTGTTGGTCATGTGTATGGCCAACCGCTGCCCCGGATTAGTAAAACACCAATCATATTGCATGTCCATCGGCATGAAAGGCGACACATGCATCGCCTTGCGGTCTCGAAAACGCAGCCTGGTGCCGTGAGCGACTGCGTTCTGCGTCGACAGCACGTAGCTCCGGCGTTCGCCCCAGGGGGTATTCGTGACATCGGCGACGATGGCTTCGACGTGCGTCCCGGCCGGGTCGAAACAGTAGTACCAGCTGACCGGGTTGAAGCAATATCCGAAGTACGCGAGATTGGTCAGCACGCGGATCGGCCCGTCGGGACGGCGGCCCGTCGTGGCGAGCACGCGGTCGCGAACACACTCGTCGAGCGGCCTGTCGACGGGGCCGAGATAGTCCTCGCGGCGAAAACGCGCCGGCGCCGGCCGACGGATCGACCAGAACCAGCGCTTGCGGAACACGACGGGCAGCTCGTCAAGGTCCAGGTACATGAGGAACACTCTGTACCGGAACCGGTGCCGCACCGGCTCGTGCCGTGTATGCCTAACCTGCCCTGCGTAGATGCAACTCTGCATGCCGGAACCGTTGTGCAAAATGTCCGAGAGCGTTCAGCGCACTGACGACGCCGTCCTCGTGAAAGCCGTTGCGCCAGTAAGCGCCGCAATAAAACGTACGGTCGTCATTCAACTCGGCCTGGCGAGCTTGCGCGGCAAGTGCCCCGCGCGAGTACACCGGGTGTTCGTATGCGATGCGCCGAATGACTTTCGCCGGATCAATGTAACCGTCGTTGTTGAGTGTGACGAAGTACTGCAGTCGCGTATCGAGCCCCTGCAGCACGTTCATGTTGTACGTGACGGAGACGTGCCTGGCGGGATCGCGCGGCAGGTGATAATTCCAGGCCGCCCAGGCTCGCCGCCGCCGCGGCATGATCGACGCGTCGGTGTGCAGCACTGCCTCGTTGTGCTGGTAGCGGATTGCGCCCAGTATCTCCGCCTCGGCAAGCGAGGGATCCGCCAGGAGCGCGCGTGCCTGGTCGCTGTGACAGGCGATGAACACGGCGTCGAAACTCTCCCTGCCGCCAGCGGCGGTGAATACTTCGACGTGTTGCGGATGCCGGTGGACTGCCAGTACGGGGGAATGCAAGCGGATCCTGTGGCGGTGCCCGGCAACCATGCGCCCGACGTACTCCCGTGACCCCCCTTCGATCACGTGCCAGGCCGGGCGATCCCGCAATTGCAGGAGGCCGTGATTCTCGAAGAAGGTGACCAGGAAGCGCAGAGGCATCCGCTCGATCGCAACCGGCTCGGCCGACCAGATCGCCGCCGCCATGGGCACGAGGTAGCAGTCGATGAACTCGCGCCCGTATCCGTGCTTCAGCAGGTATCCGCCGACAGTCTGCGCTTGGCTCTCGGCGGAAAGCGACGTCACCGCTTCGCGGTTGAAGCGAAGGATGTCCCGGACCATGCGATAGAACGGCGGCCGCAGGATGTTGCGGCGCTGCGAGAACAAGGCGTTCAGGGAGGCGCCGTTGTACTCGAGGCGGCCGTCTTCGGTCTGGACGCTGAAGCTCATCACGCTCCTGCGGGTCGGCTGGCCCAGTTCGGCGAGCAGCGCGAGGAAATTCGGGTACGTGCGGTCGTTGAAGACGATGAATCCGGTATCGATGGGAATCGAGCGGCCGTCTTCCTCGACGTCCACCGTATTCGTGTGCCCACCGATGTGTCCGGCCGCCTCGTAAACGGTCAGGTCGTGCTGACCGCGCAACCGGTAGGCGACGGTGTTCCCTGCGATGCCGGTGCCGATCACCGCTATCCGCACGTCCGGCTCCTCACCACTGTTGCGGCACCCGGCGCAGCTTGCCGGCGTCGTAGCCGAGGCTCGAGACGCGTTCCACGAGTTCGCGGTAGTCGGCCTCGGGAATTTCGGGGCTGCGCGCCATGATCCAGACGTGGTCGCGCTTGCGGCGCCCGATGATCGTCTGCGTGTAATCTCGGTTGAGGTACACAATCCGGTAGTCGGCCTTGACCGGCCAGATGAACTGCATGCCCCACGTCGCGTTCGTCTCCTCGTCTGCGACGAAGCCCGTCGGCGCATAGGTCTTGAGCGGCCCGTCGAACCCGCCGTCACGGAACGTGAACGTCGTGGCAATCGTCCCGTCGGCTTTCAGTTCATAGCGCTCGATAGCGTTGAACGCCTTGTCTTCGAGGAACGTGGGGATGCTCGCGAGGACGTACCAGTCACCGCTGAACCGGTCCAGATCGACGTAGTCGACGGTTCGCATTTCAGGCCCTCCTGCGCACGCCCCGAGGCAGGCGATCGCCAGCAGGGCCGCGACATTTCGTCTCATCCTCATGACTGCACGTACCTGAGAGTCCGCCCCCCGCGGGTCGGCGCCTCCAGGCCGACCCACCTGCTCCCGGCGTCATACCAGACGGTGACCTCGAGGCCCTCGGCACGCACCACCCAGCCCGTGCGCCTGTTGCCGCCGTCCGCAGCGGCACGCTCTACGTCCACGGGCTCGAATTGCCCGGTCTGCGGGTTCAGCAACCGCTCCTGCGCGAGAAACTGCGGGTTCCAGTAAGCGAACGTCATGACGCAACCGGGCAAACTGCGTTCTTCGGTGCCGGCCGCGACGACGAACCCCTCACGTGATTGCCGACCGCTTACGCCCAGACGGTCACCATTGCGGATCGTCTCGGCCGTGATGCGGGCCAGGCAACCGTCCCGCCATTGTTCCGTGCTCCGGTGCACATAGTCGAAAACGGTCAGGAACATGAGCCGCACCTCGAAATCGGCCTCGCTGTACACCTCGCGTTCACCGGATGCCCGTTCGCGGACGTGCCACGTGTGCGACCCGATGCGTTTGTCGTCGAGGTACACGTCGAATTCGTACATGTCGACCTCGGCAACCGCGGCTGCGCCGGCATCCTGCGAATCCGGACGCCAGTCAGCGTGCACGTTACCCGCCACCAGCAGCGCGAAAGCGGCGACGCCTGCGGACCGGTTCATGACGCTGCCTCGCCGGCACCGTGGCGCGGCGGACCTGGAAAGAAAGCGTTCGTGCGCTGCTGGTAATCGGCGTAGCCGGGCCGCCGGTCGGTGATCGTGCGCTCGAGCAGGGCAACTCCCGAAACTCTCAGGAGGAGGATCGTCATGAGCACCGGCGACGCCACGGTCCACCAGCCACCTGCGGCCAAGGCGAACAGGTAGAACGCCCACCAGATGCAGAACTCACCGAAGTAATTCGGGTGGCGGGTGTATCGCCACAGTCCGGTGTCCAGCACCCGCCCCGCATTCGCGGGATCCTTCCTGAATCGCGCGAGTTGCCGGTCGCCGCCGACCTCGAAGAGCATGCCGGCGACCCACAGCAGCACTCCGAGCGCATCGAGTGGCGTGAGGGCGGACCGTGCCGCCGGGCTTGCGCCGGCAATTACGGCAGCGAGCGGCAGCGCGACGAACCAGGCGAGCAATGCCTGCAGCACGAAGACGACATAGAGACTCCGGATTGCGAAGTAGGGCCGCCGTTCCCGCATGGCGCGATAGCGCTCATCCTCGGGCTCACCGTGATTGCGCACAGCGATATGCACGGACAGGCGCAATGCCCACGCGACGAGGAGCACGGCAACGACGATGGCACGCGGCCCGGTCAGGCCGGCCGCGGCGAACCAGCTGCCGGCCGCCGCCACCATGAAGAGGGGCCAGAGCCAGTCGACGAAACTGACTTTCCCGACGACGAGGCTTGCGCACCAGGCGAGCACCGCCGACGCAAGCAGCAGCGGGAGCGCCACGACGGCGGTCTCGAGTGTGGCGAAGATCATCCCGGGATTCACACCGCCTCCGCGAGCCTGCGCGGGCGCCGCGCCATGCCGTCCAGCCGGCATGCGAGCGCCACGAGCACCGGCAGCATCAGCGCCCAGCCGACGGCAAGTGCGCCCTGCGCCGCGGCCGGGTCCACGAACCGCACGCCGCCGAGCTTTGCGCCGGCCAGGTAGCTGAGCGGCCCGGCGACAGCGCCGATGATTGCCGCAAGCAGCGGGCGGCCACGCAGCCAGCGAAAGGAGATGTTGAGAGTCGTCGCAAACAGGGCCCACATGGCGACAATCCAGTACGGCGCGAGCCAGGGTACGAGCATTCCGGACGGGTATCGCAACCAGCCGAGCGTCACCAGCAGACTGTCGAAAATCGCGCCGAGCGCGCTGCACACGATGATCAGTTGCAACTCGGTCGCCGGCCGGTGAGCCACGTGCAGGTGCCATGCGACCACCAGTGCGACGATGGCGGGGCCCGCCCAGGGCAGGTTGTTGGCGGCGCCGACGACCGAAGCGAACCAGCCGAACTGCGACAACACGATGTTCAGGGCGAGGATCACTACCGCCCGGCCTTCCGGAATCGGTAATGGCTGACGAACCACTCGCGGCCGTTTGCGTAGGCAAACAGCTCGGCACAGGCCATGAAGAACATCCGCCAGCGCATCCACCAGCGCTCGGCCTCGTCACCGTAGGCTGCCGCCAGCACGGGCAGCAGGTCCTGCCGGTTCAAGTCCATGCGTTCGAGCCAGGCGTTACAGGTCTGTGCGTAGTTCCCCCCGTTCCAGCGCCAGGTGCGTTCGATGGCCAGGTGATCCTGGAACCAGAGTGGCAGCTCGGCAGCAGGCATGATCCCGCCGGAGAAAAAATGCCGGCTCATCCAGTCGCCCGGACCTTTGTCGACATACTCGTACGGTGTGCTGACGTGGGTGAAGATGTGCAGGAAAAAGCGCCCGTCGGGTTCGAGCCAGTCCGAGATGCGGCGGAAAAGCTCCCGGTAGTTACGCATGTGCTCGAACATTTCGACGGACACGATGCGGTCATAGCGCCCACCGGCGTCGAAATCGTTCATGTCGCAGACCCTGACCTCGACGTTGCGCAGGCTACGCTCAGCCACGCGGGCGAGTATCGTGTCGCGTTGTGTGCGGGAGTTGCTGACGGCGGTGATGCGGGCGTTGGGAAAGTGCTCGGCCAGCCACAGACTGAGCGATCCCCAGCCACAGCCGAGGTCCAGAATCCGCATGCCGTCGCGCACGTCCGCCCGACGCGCGGTGATCTCGAGCCCCGCGGCTTCGGCCTCCTCGAGGGTCCCGACGTCGGGACCCCAGTAGCAGCAGCTGTACTTGCGTTGCGGCCCCAGGACACCCGCGAAAAACTCCGCCGGCACCTCGTAGTGCTGCTCGTTGGGAACACCGGGCACCGGTGCAACCGGCGCGGTGTCCATCATCCCGACGAAGTCGCGTAGCATCTGCGCGGCCAGCTCCGGATCACCGGCGCCGATTTCGCGGCGCTTGCGCTCGAGCAGCCTACGTATGCCCTGGCGCACGATACGATCCGGCACCATGCCGGACTCGGTCCAGCTCAGGGCGCGAGCCGTCATCCCGTTCATCGTCCCACTCCGTCCCCGGCTCTCGCCGCGTTTTTCGGTGAAGCAGGTTACAAAGTCGCGGTGCAGGCGCCTACCGCGGGAAATGCTTTGTTACATTCCAATACAACCGGACAGATACGCAGCCGGTAGACTGCCGGCATGGACTTACGCGACTCAAGGCCGCAACCTTGCACCTCGCGCGGCTGGCAGGCCTTGCGCGCATGAACGCACCCGTCATCGTGTGGTTCCGGCGTAACCTGCGCCTCGCCGACAATCCGGCGCTCGCCGATGCGGCGGCCTCCGGGCAACCCCTCATCCCGGTCTACATTCGCGACGAGAACACCACCGGCGCCGCCAGCGACTGGTGGTTGCACGAAAGCCTCGCCGCACTGACCCGGTCACTGGCGGAACGCGGCTTAAGGCTGCAGTTTTTCGCCGGGCGCGCAGCCGAAGTACTGCCTCGACTCGCCGCGGCGACCGGCGCCGGTGCGCTCTGCTTCTCCAGGGGCTATTCGGCACTGGCGATCGCGGAGCAGGACTCCGTCGAGTGCGGCCTGAAAACGGAGGTGCACGCCTTCGACGACACCTACCTCCGTGCGCCGGGCACGGTCCTCACGCAGGAGGACAGGCCGTACCGCGTGTACACGCCGTTCTGGAAGGCCAGTCGCGAACTCGGCGAGCCCGGCCGCCCGTTGCCGGAACCCGACCGCATCGTCGTCGACCCGTCGTTCGACGACGTCCTGCGCTCGCTGCCGGGATACTGCCGGCTGGACGATTTCCGGCTGCTGCCTACGCGGCCGGACTGGTCCGGCGGCCTGCGCAGCGCCTGGACGCCGGGTGAGGACGGCGCGCACGCGCGGCTCGAGTTGTTCGCGGACCTCGTCGCCCACTACGCCGATTGCCGCGACCGTCCCGACGTAGACATGACCTCACGCCTGTCGCCGCACCTGCACTTCGGCGAGGTCAGCCCGCGCCAGGTGTGGCATGCAATCCATGACGCGGCAGAGAGCAGCCGCGCGGCCGCGGGCGCCGAAGCGTACCTGCGCCAGTTGCACTGGCGGGACTTCAACGGGCAGCTGCTCTACCACTTCCCGGAGATGCCGGTCGTTCCGCTGCGCGAAGAGTACGGCCGCTTTCCCTGGGCTCCCGACCCGGAGCTGCTCGCCGCGTGGCAAGCGGGCCGCACCGGCTACCCGATCGTCGACGCCGGAATGCGCGAGTTGTGGGCGACCGGCTGGATGCACAACCGCGTGCGAATGATCGTGGCCTCCTTTCTCGTCAAGAACCTTCTGATTCCCTGGCAACAGGGCGCGGAATGGTTCCTCGATACACTGGTCGACGCGGACCTGGCCAATAACTCGGCAAACTGGCAATGGGTGGCCGGCTGCGGCACGGACGCGGCGCCCTACTTTCGAATCTACAATCCCGTTCTGCAGAGCCGGAAGTTCGACCCGGACGGGCGTTACGTCCGCCGCTGGGTACCCGAACTCGCCAGGCTGCCGGATACGGACCTGCACGAACCGTGGCTCGCCGATCGCATGACGCAACGCACGGCCGGCGTATCCATTGGCGACGATTATCCGGAGCCGCTCGTCGAGTTCGCGCAGTCTCGCGAGCGCGCCCTCGATGCGTATCGGGAATTACGCAGTCTGGTACAATCGCCGGCGGTCAGCCCCGGTAGCTCAGCAGGATAGAGCACCAGATTCCTAATCTGGGGGTCCCATGTTCGAATCATGGTCGGGGCACCATCTCTCCGGAGCCGACGCGCGATCGCATGCGGTTCGCCGGTGCACGACACGCGCCCCTGCATGAGCGACGCCAATGGAACAACGCATGAGCTGCGGGAGTGCTGACTGATGCTCGATATCGGCGGCTTCGCGCCCGAGTTCGTACTGGCCGACCACTCGGGCCGCGACCGCTCGCTGTCCGGGCTTCTGCGCGACGGGCCGCTGTTGCTGTACTTCTACCCGGCCGATTTCACGCCCGGCTGCACGAAAGAGGCCTGCATCCTTCGCGACCGCCACGCGGACATGCGAAGCGCGGCTCTGAACGTCGCCGGCATCAGTCCGCAGGACGCAGCGACGCACGCCCGCTTTCGTAACGCATTCGACCTGCCCTTCACGCTCCTCTGCGACCCGGACAAGGTCGTAATCCGCATGTACGACCTCGACGGCCCGTTCGGCATCGGCGTGCGCCGCGGCACCTACCTGGTCGGCCAGGATCGCCGGATTCTCGATGTTGTGCTCGCCGACTTTCGCATCGGCCGTCACGCGGAGTTCGTCGAGCGTGCCCTGCGCCGGCAGGAGGAAGCCGGCATGCGGGGTAGCTGACCGCGTTCGACCGGGGGCCGGTCAGGCGGCGGGTTCGTACGGCCGCCCGAACCGCATCCGGATGGTCTTGGTCTTGCCGAACCAGGGAATTGTCACGATGTAGACGTTGTCGTACTCGGCCTCGTCGATCGGCGGTACGCGTTTGCTCGCACCGACGTTCGCGATGAGCTCCGGCAACGTATCGCTGTGGCCGACGACCAGGATGATCCGGCCCTTGTGCTCGGCCAGGATTTCGTCCAGCACCGACTCCGTGTCATTCGCGTCATAGGTGTGGATCGGGATATCCAGCGCGTCGGCGAGTGGCGCCGCCGTTTCCTGGGTACGCTTGTACTGCGTGGCATAGATGGCATCGATGCCCTGGATGACGTCCGCATCGACCATCTGCCGGGTCAGTTCCGCGGCGCGCTCGCGGCCGGCGTCGCTCAGTGACGGGTCGTCGCCGTCCACGGCCTTCTCCGCGTGCCGGACGAAGATGATCGTCGTCGTCGCCTGGGATTCGAAGAACCATGCGAGCCCGATGGCGATCGCCGTGTAGATGAGGATGATCTGGAGGCGCCGACGGCGCCTGCGACGGCGCTTCTCGTCCTTACCGGGGGTGTCGCTCTGCATGAGTCGCGACTTTACGGTGTTTTTCCGGCACTGGCCAGATTTGGCGGCGGCGACCTGCCCGCAAGGGAGCGTTGCCGGAGTCGCGTAC
>DASUOE010000299.1:0-13072 GCA_036276805.1 Woeseiaceae bacterium
AATTCTCCCTGGGAGAGCTGCGGGATCAGCTCCGTACCGAGCCGCGGTACGAGAGCCAGGCTGCCGAGGAAGATGACGAGCGCCGACGCCAGGACGGTCGTCGGGTTGGCGATCGCCCAGGCAAGGACGCGCGGGTAGGCCGCGGCAGCGGCGTGGTTCAGCCGTTGGAACAGCCACGTGGAGGGCCAGAGGAGCCAGCCGATAAGCCGGCAGAGCGCGGCGAACACGAAGCCGAGTGCCCGCATTACGAGCGCGACACCGCGGGTGAACCGGCCGGGCGGGGTGCTCTCGAGATCGGTCCTGTATCGGCTGTCGCCGCCGAGCGCCGCGAGCATCGGGATCAGGGTCAGCGCCACGAGCAGGGAAAAAACGAGCGCGAACGTGACGGTCAGCGCCTGGTCCCGGAACAGCTGCCCCGCGATTCCCGAGATGAAGACCATCGGGAAGAACACCGCCACCGTGGTCAGGGTGGATGCGAACACCGCACCGGCGACTTCGGACGTCCCGGTGCGCGCGGCTCCGAGCACGTCCTCGCCCTGCTCGCGCTTGCGCACGATGTTTTCCAGGACCACGATCGAATTGTCGACGAGCATTCCGACGGCCAGCGCGATGCCGCCGAGCGACATGATGTTCAGCGACACGCCGTTCAGGTACATGAGCAGGAACGTGCCGATGACCGAGACGGGTATCGCGATGCCGATGATCGTCGTGGCGCGCGCATCGCGCAGGAAGCCGAACAGCACGATGATGGCGATGATGCCGCCGAGGACGGCGGCATCGCGAACGTCCGCCACGGCCGCCGCTATGAAGCGCGACTGGTCGTAGACCGTCATGAGCTCCAGCTCGTCCGGCAGCGAGTCGCTGACTCGCTCGAGGCGTGCATTGAGGCGGTTCGCGACCTGGACCGTGTTGGCGTCTCCTTCCTTGTAGACCGCGAGCTCGACGGACTCGAGTCCCTGTACACGCGTGATGGCCTCGCGTTCCTTGTAGCCGCGCACGACGGTCGCCACGTCACGCAGGTACACGGGCTGGTCGGCCACCCGGGCGACAATGGCGTTGCGGAACTCGTCGACGGACTGGAATTCGTTCAGGGTACGTACGAGGAAGCGCTGGTCGCCTTCCTCGAGCCTGCCGCCGGACAGGTTGACGTTCTCCGCACGGATTCGGCTCGCGACGTCCTGGATGCTGATGCCGAGCTGCGACAGCTTTTGCTGGTCGACCTGGATCTGGATCTCGTCCTCGAGGCCGCCGCTGACCTTTACCGCGGCAGTTCCCTCCTCGGCCTCGAGGTCCGTCTTGATGCGGTCTTCGGCGAGTCGCCGCAGTGACTTGAGCCGCGCTTCGCCGCGCGCGCCAGTTTCCAGCCCCCCGGCGTAGCGGAGCCCGAGGCGCATGATGGGCTCCGACGACGGGTCGAAACGCAGCAACAGCGGCCGCTCTGCTTCCAGCGGCAGGAACAGGATGTCCAGCTTCTCACGAACTTCCACGCCGGCGACGTCCATGTCCGTGCCCCACAGGAATTCGAGCGTCACGTCGGACTGGCCGGAACGGGAAACCGAGCGTACGAGGCGCACGTTCCGAATGACGCCGACCGCTTCCTCGATCGGCTTCGTGATGAGGTTCTCGACCTCGACTGGCGCGGCACCGGTCAGCTCGGTGCGAATCGTCAGCGTCGGGTACGACAGATCGGGCAGCAGGTTCAGGTTGAGACGCGAAAGCGACACCATGCCGAACAGGCCGATCGCGACCGTGAACATGAGGATCGTGACCCGGCGGGTCGTGGCGATTTCAATCAGTCGGCGCATCGTGCACCCCGCCGGTCGTGTCGCCGGGTTCGCCGGCGAGCTGCACGCCGACGTCCGGTCCGTTGATGATCTCGACGCGCGCGTCGGGCCGCAGGCCGGCCTGGCCGACGGTCACCACCGCCTCGTCGCCGTCGAGGCCGGTGAGGATTTCCACCATGCCATCGCTCGTGTAACCCGTGGTAACCGGCTTCCGGCGTGCGAGACCGTCCGCCACGACGAACACGCTGGTTGCCGCGGCGTCTTCGACCAGGGCACTGCGGGGAACGAGCAGTGCATCTTCGTGACGGTCATGCACGATACCGATGCGGGCGAACATGCCCGGCTTGATCCGCCGTGCCTCGTCATAGATCTCGATCGTGACTTTGAACGTGCCGGTCGCCGGGTCGACTACCGGGCTCACGCGCGTGACGTCGGCGGCTATGGGATCCTTCTGTAGCGCATCGATGTACAGCTGGGCCGTCTGTCCGGCAGCAATGCTCGTGAACTCGCGCTCGGGTACATGCACGTAGGCAATGAGGGGTTCGAGGCTGGTTACCCGGAACACCGGCGCATTCACCGCCAGCGTGCTGCCGAGCTTGATGTAGCGCGCGGAAACCACTCCGTCTATGGGCGCGCGAATCTGCGTGTAGTCGAGTTCGAGGCTCGCCAGGTTGTGCGACGCCTCCAGGGCTTCCATTTCGTACTTGATCTTCTCGAAATCGCCGGCGCTGATCAGCCCTTTCTGCTGCAACTCGACGTTTCTCTCGTAGTCGCGCTGCAGTTTGCGCAGGCGAGCCGCGGACTCGTTGAGCGTCAGCCGCAGCCGGTCGCCGTCGAGGCGTGCGAGGACCTGCCCCTGCGTGACGATCGCGCCTTCCTCGACCAGCAGTTCCTTGACCTCCCCGGCGACTTTCGCGATGACGTCGGCGTCCGCGAAGGCCTCGATCGGGGCCGTGCCCTTGTATACTGCGTACACGTCGCCGCGCGTCGGCACGGCAACTTCGACCGGAATCGGCGGCGCGTCCTGCCCGCCTTGTTCGCCGTCGCCCTCCAGAGCGGCGCCGTCCTGCCTGCCGCAGGCGGCGAGCAGTACGAGCACGGCGGCGGAAGCGAGCCAGCCCAGTTCGCGCGTCATCGATTTCTCCCTTGCGTCGGCACGGCAATCATCCCCGGCCGTGCGACGTGTTGTTTCTCAGCCGCTGTAGCGCTCGGGATTGCCGAGGCGGGCCAGCACCTTGCTGCCTTCGCGCAGTGCGGACTGCCCTGTGATCACGACCTGGTCGCCTTCCGAGAGTCCGTCGAGGACCTGGACACTCTCGCCCGATTCGATGCCCGTCGCGATCACGCGGCGCTCGACGACGGCGCCGTTGACGACGTACACCGCGGTTTCCTCGTCTTCCTGGATCAGCGCAGCGCGCGGAATGACCAGCGCGTTTGCGTGCCGCTCGTAGGCGACGCTGAAGCGCGCGAACATGCCGGGCGCGAGGGCGGCATCGGGATTCGGGATACGGGCGCGCGCCCGGAACGTACCGTTGCGCGTATCGATCGTGGGACTCACGCGCACGATCTCGGCCGCAAAGACGCGCTCCGGCAGCGAATCGACGGTGACGGTCACCGGTTGCCCGGCGCCGATCCGCGCGAGCTCGGTCTGCGGTATCTGCAGGTCGGCGACCAGTTCCTCGGTGGCCGTGATCCGGAACGTCACCTGGCTGGCCTGCACGTTCTGGCCGGGACGTATCTCCCGAGCAGCGACCACGCCGTCGATGGGGGCTCGCAGCGTGGTGTACGCGTACTCGAGCTGCTTCAGCTCCCAGGTCGCTTTCAGGGCCTCGAGTTCGAAGGCAAGGTTGTCGTACATCGCCCTGCTGACGAGCCCGCGCTCGTGCAGGTCGCTATGGCGATCGTACTCGCCCTGCGCCAGGTCGAGGTTGGCCTTCGCGGCCAGCATTTCGAGACGCAGGCGCTCACCGTCGAGGCGCGCGAGCGGCTGGCCGGCGCGGACCCGCTCGCCTTCCTCGACGAGCAACTCCACGACGTCGCCGGGAACGCGGGCGACGACAGGCGCGTCCGCCTCCGTTTCGATATTGGCCGTCGCATCGTAGTTGGCGTAGAGATCGGTACGCAGCGGCATCCGGACCGTCACCGGCACCGGTGTCGCAGCGTCCTCCGCCGGGGCTGGGCTCGCGTCCCCGCGGTTACAGCCGCCGAGGACCGCAGGCAGAACGAAACAGGCGAGGAGAAGGCTGGCTGGTCTGGAGACATTCATGGCGGTACCGTCGGTGTATGCTTTCTAGTGTTGTAGTGAAGTATAACACTAGATCGGTATAACGCAACGGACCTGTCGCCCGGACCGCACCCGGGGGAAGCGTCGTGAGCCCCAGGGCGGCGGGACGCCGCGAGCCGTCCGTTCCTGTGCTTTAGATGCCGCTGCGGACGAATTGGATTCAGGCCGGCCGCGACGGGCGCGTCAGCCCGCCGCCGGGGCGCTCCGGCCTCGTTCGCGGCGGGCAGCGAGCCGCGCCGCGAGGTTGGCCTGGATGAGGAGCAGGGTCGGCGTCAGGTACAGCGTCAGGATCGTTGCAAACGCGAGTCCGCCGGCGACGGACGAGGCAAGCTGTACCCACCATTGTGAGCTCGGGGCGCCGAAGGTCACGTCGCGATTGATGAGGTCGATGTTCACGCCGAGCACCATCGGCATCAGGCCGATGATCGTCGTCACGGTCGTCAGCAGCACCGGACGCAGGCGAATGGCGCAGGTGCGGATCACCGCCTCGTAGGGCTCCGACCCGCGGGAGCGCAACACGTTGTAGGAATCGATGAATACGATGTTGTTGTTGACGACGATGCCGGCCAGCGTGATCACACCGACGCTGGACATGATGATGCCGAAGGGTTTGCCGAGCAGCAGGTGACCCAGCAGGACGCCGCCGGTCGAGAACAGTACCGCCGTCAATATGAGGAATGCCTGGTAGATGCTGTTGAATTGCGTCACCAGGATGATCGCCATCAGGGCCAGCGCGATCAGCATGGCACGCTCGAGGAACGCCGTGTCCTCCTGCTGGTCTTCCGTGGAGCCGCGGAACGCATAGTGGACGCTCGGGTCGATGCCGAGCGTCGGCAGCATTTGGGCGAGCTCGGCGACCACCTGCGTCGGCAGGTGGCCCGGCAGTACGTCGGCCTGCAGAACGGCCGTGCGGCGCCGGTCCGTGCGGTGGATCGTGCTCACCTTCTGTGCCGGCTCGCGGGTGACGAACGTGCTGAGCGGGACAGGCCCCTCCGTGGTCGGTATGCGCAGCTCGTCGATCTGGGCGAGCGATCGATCCCGGTCCGGGTAACGCACGCGGATGTCGATTTCTTCGTCGCTGTCGTCCGGGCGGTATTCGCCGAGCTTCAGCCCGTTCGTGACGAACTGCACCATCGCGCCGACCAGGGAGACGTCGGCGCCGAAGCGCGCAGCCTCGGCGCGGTCGACGTGCAGTTGCCATTCGATTCCCGGCAGCGGCAGGTCGTCTTCGACGTTGAAGACCGCGGGATGGCGCGAGATCGCCTCGGCGACCTTCGCGACGGTCGGCGCGAGCAGCGCGTAATTGCGCGAGCTGAACTCGATATTGACGGGTTTGCCCTGCGGCGGGCCCGCGTCGGGGTTGCGCGTTTCGACGATGACGCCGACGAGGTCGCGGGTGCCGGCGCGTATGTCGGCGAGGATCTCGTCGGACGGGCGGCGTTCTTCCCAGTCGGCGTAGTTCAGCGTCAGCGTGCCGATGCGGTCCTCTGCACCCTGGCCGCTGCCGCTGCCCGTCTTGGCGTAGACATATTCGATGCCCGCCATGCCGAGTACGCGCTCCTCGACCTCGCGGACCAGGCGGTCCTTCTCGTCGATCGACAGGTCGCCGCGCGCCCGGATATCCACGGTCGCGAAGTTGGGCTCCACCGTCGGAAAGTACTCGACGCCGCGTCCGAAGTAACCGAACAACAGGTAGACGCCGACCAGGAGGAGCGTGACGCCGGCCACGTTGCGCCACGGCGTCAGAAGCGATTTCTTGAGGAACCGGATATAGCTGCCGGTGAAGCCGGTTACCGTGTCGAGATCGCCGATCTCCGCGGCGGACAGGTTGCGGCGTGCTTGCTCGCTCGTCGCGCCCGTCCGGCCGAAGATCGAGCCGAGCGTCGGAACGAACACGAGGGCCATGACGAGCGATGCCGAGAGTACCGCAATCAGGGTTATCGGCAGGTACTTCATGAACTCACCGGAAATGCCGGGCCACAGCGCGAGCGGCAGGAACGCGGCCAGCGTCGTGCCGGTCGAGGCGATGATGGGCCACGCCATCCGGATTGCCGCGCGGCCATAGGCATGGCGCGCGGATTCGCCTTCGGCCATGCGCCGGTCGGCGAGTTCCGTGACCACGATCGCGCCGTCCACCAGCATTCCGACCGCCATGATCAGGGCGAACAACACCATCATATTGATGGTGACGCCGAAGGCCCCGATCAGCAGGATGCCGACGAGAAAGCTGCCGGGGATGGCGACGCCGACCAGGAGCGCGGACCGGAGTCCGAGTATCCCGACGATCACGACGAATACGAGCAGCACGGCGATGAGCACGCTGTTCTGCAGTTCCGTCAGCATGTCGTTGACGTCTTCCGACTTGTCGCGCGACGCCACGACTTCGACATTTCCCGGCCAGTACTCCTGCGCATCGGCAATGACTTTGCGGACTTCGGCGATCGTGTCGATGACGTTGGCCCCGGAGCGCTGCACCACTTCGATGGCCAGGGCCGGCTTGCCATTCAAGCGCGCATAACTGTCGGCATCCTTGTAGGTGCGGCGCACTTCAGCAATGTCCCGGAAATGCACGATGCGGTCGCCGACGGCCTTGATCGGCAGGTCGAGCACGTCGGCCGGATTCTCGACGACGCCCGGCACTTTCACCGGGAACTGCCCGTGTCCGCTCTCCAGTGACCCGGCCGCGACGAGACGGTTGTTCGCGCTCAGGAACTGCACGATCTGGGCCTGGTCCAGTCCGTAGCTCTCCATCGCCAGCGGGTCGACGATGACCTCCATCAACTCCTCGCGCACGCCGACGAGATTGACTTCGAGTACGCCGGTCAGCCCCTCGATGTCCTCTTTCAGGTTCTTAGCGAGCGTGGTCAGCGTGCGCTCAGGTACGTCGCCCGCAAGGTTCAGCACCAGCATCGGGTCGAAGCGCGACATCTTGACCTCGGTTACCGTCGGCTCGTCGGCTTCCACCGGAATCTCGGCCTTCGCGATGTCTACTTTTTCGCGGACGTCCTGCAGCGCCCGGTCCGTATCGACGCCGGCGTCGAACTCGATGAGCACGTTGGCGCCGCCTTCGTAGGCGGTCGACGACATTTCCTTGATGCCTTCGATCGAACGCAGCTCCTGCTCGATGGGCCTGACGAGCAGACGTTCCGAATCCTCCGGCGAGATTCCCTCGTAATGAACGCTGACGTAGATGTTCGGGATCTCGATGTCCGGTTCCGCCTCCTTGGGTATCGTCGCGTACGCGTACAGCCCGGCGACGAGCAGCGCGACCAGCGTCAGCAGGACGGTCCGGGACCGGCCGATGGCGGTATCGATGATCTGCATGACGTCAGTCGTCTTCGGCTTGTATGGCTACCGCCGTATCGACGTCTTTCTCCGGCACGGCATCGACCGTCGCACCGTCGGCGACGAATCCCTGGCCCACGGTGATGATGGTCGCGGTCGCCGGCAGTCCCGCGACCCAGACGCCGTCCGTTTCGGCGATCGCTATGTCCGCCTCGACGAAGTCCACCTTGCCGGAGTCATTGACGATCTTCACGCCCACGTTGCCGGCGTCGTCGAGAGTCAGAAGCGACGGCGAAATGCGGTGCGCGAGCACCGTCTCCGCCGGTATCCGCAGTTCCGCGGTGCCGCCGGCGCGCAACTGCCCGGAGCCGTTATCGACCTCCAGCTCGACGGCGAACGTACGCGTGGCGGGGTCGGCGACCGGGGCGACGTACCGGATGCGGCCGTGGACTTCCTCGCCCGTCGCCAGCGTCGCCTCACCGGGGTCGCCGACATGAACGTGGCCGGCGTCGAATTCGGACAGGTCGCCGGACACGACGATCGTGCGGTTGTCGACGAAGGTGGCGACGGGATCGCCAGACTTCACGAAGTCGCCGATTTCCACCGCGCGCGCCTGCAATGCACCGTCGAACGGCGCACGGATGTCGCGATACTCGAGATCGAGCTCCGCCCGGCGCAGTTCCGCCCGCGCGGCTTCGAGCGCCGCGATACCTTCCTTGAGTTGTGCCTCGGATACATAGCTCGACGACTCCAGTTTCGCGCGCGCTTCGTACTCGACCTCGCGCTGCGTAACCATCGCGCGCGCCTGGTCGAGGCGGGCGCGGCGGTCCCGCTCGTCGAGCCGCACTAGGAGCTCACCTGCGGCGACGTTGCTGCCGCGCTCCGCGCCGATCGCAATCACGCGGCCGTCCGTCTCCGCCGCCAGCTCGACGACACGCGCCGGCGCCGTCTGCCCGTTGACCCGAATGGTGCGCTGTACCAGCTCCGCCGTCTGCGTTCGCACCCGCACGCTGCCGCGGTCTCCGGCCGTGCCGTCGGCGCGGCGATCCTGCTGCGCGGGTTCGTCGCCGTCGGGTCCGAGGGCGCCACTCGCGAGCCACGCGAGAATGGCGATCGCGAGGCCCGCGGAAATAAACCAGGAACGGAACTGTCGAAGGTTGCCGGTATTCATTGCGTCGAGTGTCCTGTCATCGTCGTTGCCGGTTCACGGACGTGCTGTTCGGGTGTGCTTTCGGTGCGCCGCGCCACCAGCGAGTCGCGATGCTTTTCGACGTAGGCGATGGTCGCCTCGGTCATGGCGCGCCCGAACCCGCACACGAAACGCATCCCGTCCGTCCAGTCGCCGCTGCAGCGCTCGAACTCGTCGAACATGCGGAGGTAGCGGTCGAGATCCTGAAGGCGGTTGTCGAGCACGGCCGCCACCTGCTCCGGCGACATGAGGTGCGCGAAATACATCGTCGCAAGGAATTCCGACCGGACCTTGTGGCCGGGGTTCGGCTCGTCCAGCGCCAGGCGCAGGCGGTCGCGGCCGGCTTCCGTTATGCGGTAGACCTTGCGGGCCGGGCGGCCGTCCTGCGGGATTTCGCGGCAGTCGACGAGGCCATCGGCGAGCAGCGAGGAGAGCGCCGGGTAGATGGAGCCGTAGCCGGCCGCGAAGAAATGGCTGAACGTCGACTCGAACTGCTTCTTCAGGTCATACCCGGACGCTTCGCCGTCGGTGAGCATGCCGAGGCACACGGTCTTCACATCCATTGCGCGTCACACCCGCGGCCAGGCCGCATATATCGGGGCGATGCATACTATCAAATCGATATATATGCGCAAGGACGTTTTGGTAACCGGACGTTTCCGGGCAATGAAATCAGCGAGCCCGGCCCGGTGATGCCAGCCAGGGGATGCCGGCCGGGCCGGCCGCGGCCGCCGCCGGCGGCCGCGTGCTACTGGAAGTACTGGGCGAGGAAGGGCGTGAGCAGCCGGTTCTCCGGGTCGAGCTGCCGCCGGAGCCGGCGGAAAAACGCGAGGCGGTTGGCGTAGACCTGGTGAGCGTAATCCGCCCGGAGGGCGCGCGTCTGGCTGAAGATCGGCAACCCTGCCCAGTGCTCTGCAAAATCGGCGAGGTCGATCACGAAGTCCTCCCAACCGGCGAGCTGGGTGGACGTGGTTTGCAGGGCGATCATCGGCTCGTCGTAGGACGGGGACAGGAGGCTCGTCCGGTCGCGCGCGATGCGGTAGCCGATGGCCGGGACGTCGCAGCGATAGCCCGTGCGCTCGTAATTCTGCCGGCAGAAATCGCGATAGGCCCTGAGGACGAAGGAGAACTCCGCGGCCGGGAAACACCACGTCGAATAGAGCAACTTCTTTATGCTGCTCGCGGTGCGCCCGTGCCCGGTCCCGTTGTTGCCGCTCCTGACGAAGCGGCTGTTGACGATGCCCTGCGTCGCCTGGGTGACGCTATCGATGACCCGGTATCGTACCGACTGGATCGGCAGCAGCCTGTTCAGGGACTTGCAGACCTGCGGCAGTATCGTGCTTTCGCCGTAATCCTTGATCTTCCACGGCGTGTTCCGCGCGGGCCCGGCGTCCGCGGCGTAGCGGCGCAGGTCGAGGTAGATGCGGTCGCGGTGCGGCATCAGCGCAAAGCGGAAGCCGACGGGCGCCGTCGCGATACGATCCGCGACCTTGCAGAAGTCGTCGATCGTCATTTTGCGGTGGCTTGCGCTGAAGTTGGTCTGCGGCTGAACGTTCAGCGTCGCCTCGACGATGATCCCAAGGGTGCCGTAACTCGAACGAACGGCGCCGAGCAAATTCTGCTTGCCGGAATCCACCGTGAGCGCCTTGCCGGATCCCGTTATCATCTTGAGGCGCGTCACGCTGCTCGAGAGCGAACCGCCGTCCGCCCCGATCGACGGCCCCAGGCAGGGGGCGGCGATGGCGCCGCCGAGCGTACGCCCGGTCATCTCGTGGTTGCCGACGAGCTCGAGACCCTGTTCGGCCAGCGCCTCCGTCAGCGCGTACAGGCGCACGCCCGCCTGCGCGGTGACCGTGTGGTTATAGGTGTCGATGTTGATTATCCGGTCGAGGCCGGACATCTGCAGTACGGTGCCCGAGGGACTGCGGTTGCAGTCCGTTGCCGACGTCGCGGCGCCCTGCGGCCGGATCGGCAGCGCGGCACCGCCCTCGCGATCCATCACGTGCGCGAGCGTCTTGAGTGCGTTGACGGGTATTTCGGCGGGGAGGGGTGCGGCGAAGCGGCCGGTCCTCTTCAGGCGAGCTGCAGTCATTTACGTCTCCGGCAACCCCGCTGCCGTAGGCGCCGGTGACGCCCTTAGACCGGTGGTTTTGCGGCCCTGCCTTTCGGACAGGTGTGCCTTTTTCGAACGAAGTGGCATCCTTGCACGGGACGGCAAAAAGAGTCAATGAAACAGGTCCCGCGCAGACGAGCCTGCCCGCACATATTGTCAAACACGGTACGACAATTGCATGCCAGCCATCCATGACGCGGGCCACCAATCCCGGCGCCTGCCGCCGATCACCATGCACTGCCGGCGCAACGTGAAAGCGCCCCGCCGCAGGCGCCGGCTGTGCGCGTACCTGCTCGTCCTGACTGCGCCGGCCGCGGCCGACGTGACGTTCGAAGTGCAGGGCGTCGAAGACCCGCTGCTTCAGAACATCGTGAATCACAACAATGTGCTGCGCATGGGCCGTCCGGCCGACATCAGCGACGAGGAACTCGACGAGATAGCAGAGGAGGCGCGTACGCGTACGCGGGAGGCCCTGCAGCCGTACGGCTATTATCATCCGGTCGTGCGGAGCCGCCACTCGCGCAACGACGCGGGCGAACCCGTCGTGCAGCTCACGGTCGACCCGGGCCCGCCAGTCGTCATCCGGACCGTGGATTTCGAAGTCGCAGGTCCCGGCGCCAGCCAGCGAGAACTCAGCCGATGGCGGAGGGACTGGCCGCTCGGCCCGGGCGGGCGGCTGGACCAGGTGACCTGGGAGGAGCAGAAGCAGGCGGGACTCGACATCGCGCGGGAGGGCGGTTACCTCGGCGCGAGTTACACCGCCCACCGCCTGGCGCTGGACCTCGAGCGCAACACGGCCGACCTGACCCTGCACATGGAAACCGGTCCGCGCTACGTCGTCGGCGACGTGACCTACAGCGACCACGTGCTCCGGCCCGAGATCGTCGAGGAGATTCCGCGGTTCGAAGCGGGCGATCCCTACTCGTCGCAGCTGCTCGACGACTTCCGCCTCGATCTTTGGCGCACCGGGTACTTCACCGAAGTGGACGTCGTGGCGAACACGCGGCCCGACGCCGAACCGCCGGCTGTCGACCTGCGCGTGGAGCTCGCCACGGAGACCCGCAACCGTTACCAGGGGGCGCTCGGGTACGGCACGGACACCGGGATCCGCCTGCAGGCGAACTGGAGCCGGCACCCGATGTCGAGCCGGGGCGACCGGGTCGACGTCGCGGCCGGCTGGCAGGACGTTAACAACGAGTTCGCGATCCGCGGCACCTACCGGCGCCCGCTGGTTCGCCGGGTGCGCGAGTTCTGGGTCGTGGACGCCAAGATCTCCTTCGAGAACCAGGACCTCGAGGTCAAGCGGACCGACGAAGACGAGAACTTCCTGACGATCGCCAACGGCAACGTCGACGAGCGGCACGTCAAGGCCGGCTGGCTCAAGCTCTTGAACGCCGAGGCCGGCGAGAAACAGACGTCGCTGCAGCCGTTCGTCCAGTACCTGAGCAGTGAGCGGAGCTACGACCCGGTCGAGCCGGTGGACGTGGTACTCGCAGGCGATCGGGAATTCGAACAACTGCTGCGCGGCACCGACAACGCGTTGTCGGTCGGACTTAACTACGATGTGATCGCGATAGTCGGACAGAGCTTCGAGACGCGGGGCTATCACGACCAGGCCTGGGTGTTCGCGTCGAGCAAGGCGCTCGGCTCCGACACCGAGTTCACCCAGGCCTATGTCTCGACCCGGCGAAGCTGGCTGCGCGGCCAGCGCTGGAAATACCTCCTGCGCGCGGAGCTCGGTTACACCGACGCCGCGGTCGACACGGTCGACGTCGCCATCGACGGCGTACCGCTCGAGCTCAGCGTCACTCAGCTGCCCAACTTCTATCGTTTCAAGGCCGGCGGTTCGGCGAGCGTGCGGGGTTACGACTTCGAGCAGCTCAGCAACAACAACATCGGTTCCAACAACGTCATCACGGCGAGCGCGGAAATCGAGTACCGCATCACGAACAAGTGGTCAGCGGCGGCGTTTGCCGACATCGGGAACGCGTTCAACGACTGGTCGGACACCGACCTGAAACTCGGCGTCGGCGTCGGCGTCCGCTGGTATTCAATCGCCGGCCCGATCCGGCTCGACGTGGCCCAGGCACGCGACTTCACCGGGCAGCCGTGGCGGGTGCACCTGACGATCGGAACGCCGCTGCTGTGACGCTGCGCCGCGCCCTGCTGCTCGTCCTCGTGGCGATACCGCTGCTGCTCGCGGCGGTTTGGTGGTGGACGATGCACACGACCGCGGGAGCGCATTTCGTGTGGGATCGCGTTGCGGGTGCGCTCGGCGACCGGCTTTCGGTCGAGTCGATCGCGGGCACCATCGGTTCGGATCTCGAGATAACGGGCTTTCGCTACCGGAGTGGCGGTGTCACCGTGGACGTCGGGCGGTTCTCCGGAACGGTAGGCTTCGACGTTCGTCCGTTCGG
>DASUOE010000300.1:0-5109 GCA_036276805.1 Woeseiaceae bacterium
CGTGCTCGGCACGCTGTTCCTGAATGAGCACGTCGGCGCCTGGCGCTGGTCCGCCGTGGTCATCGGCTTCCTCGGAGTCGTGATCATGGTCGGGCCGTCGGGGCACCTCGCCCCGCTCGGCGTCGCCGTCGCGATCGGCGCAGCGCTGCTGCAGGCCGTGCTGCAGGTGATACTGCGCTATCTCGGCGGGTGGGAGAGCCCGGAAACCATCACGTTCTGGTTTTTTCTCATAGGCCTCGTCGTCACGGCCCTGCCACTGCCCTTCATCGCGGTCACGCCGACGCCGCGGGAGATCCCGCTGTTGCTCGGCGTCGGGCTGTCGGGCGCCGCGGCGCAGTTCCTGCTGTCGACGGCGTTCCGCAATGCCCGCGCCGCCATCGTCACGGTGTTCAACTACAGCGGTATCGTATGGGCGACCCTGTTCGGATGGCTCATCTGGAACGAGTGGCCGCTGCCCGCGGTCTTCGCCGGCGCGGCCGTCGTCATCGCCTCGAACGTGCTCATCATCTGGCGCGAAAGCCGGCTGCGTGGTATCACCGGGAGCCGCGTGCGCGCGGGACTGTAACGGGAAGGGGGGAGACGCTCAATGACCGTGTTCGAATTCGTCGTCAGCCTCTACGTCGTCATCGCGGGCTTAGGCGTCACGCTGCTGGTGCGCAGCATCGGGCAGATGCTGGAAGCCCGCCGGCGCATCGCGTTCTACTGGGTGCACACGAGCTGGCTCGCGTTCATCTTCCTGCTGCACGTCAACAGCTGGTTCACGCTCTGGGACTACCGCGACCTCACGAGCTGGACCGTCGGCCAGTTCCTGCTGCTCCTGTCGGTGCCCACCCTGCTGTATCTCGTGAGCCACGTGGCGGTGCCGGAGATCGGCGAAGGTGCGGACCGCCACGACATGCGCCGGTACTACTACGAGCGCCACCGGCTGATCCTCGGCCTGCTCGCGATCTCGGTGGTTTTCACGCTGGCGAACGAGTACCACCTCGCCGGGCGCGACATGCTGACGACCGCGACCGGAGTACGTCTCGGCGGCCTCGGCCTGCTGCTCGCCGGCATCGCCAGTCATCGGCCCGCGGTCCACGCGGGCATCGTGTTCGGCGCGCTCGCGATCATCGCCTGGGCGCTCGGTTACGTCGGGCACGCGATCGGGTAGGAGCGCTTACCCACCGGAACACGGCGCCTGTAGGAGCGGCCGTAAGGCCGCGAACCGGTCGCGCTGTCCGGCCGTGACGAAAACGCCGGAGCATCCGACCGCCTTCAAGTCGCGGCGTAACCGTCGCTCTTAAGTTCAGGAATTCCGGCCACCCTCAAGTCGCGGCGTAACCGCCGCTCCAACAGCGATGTCTGCGGACTCCTGTGGCCCCGCCGTGCGATTGCGGCTCTCGGCGAGGCAGCGGTCGAAATGCGCTTCGAGCGGCGCGTTCGTCCCGCGGCAGCCCGCGACCACCCGCTCGGCCCACTCGTAGTATTCGAGGCGCCGTTGCCGGTCCCAGTCGACGGGCGGCTTCGAGCCGATGTCGCGCACGTTGCAGATCTTGTCGGCGATCTTGATGGCCTTCGCCCTCGCGGACAGGTGCGGGGCATGCTGGACCTGGCGGCGTTTGCGTTCCGCCTTGTCGAGCGTCCTGTCGTCCGTCACCTCGAGCACCAGGTCCCGCACGGCATCCCCGAACAGCTCCGCGAGCTCGCCGGGTGTCGCGATCGTGTCCTCGATCGTGTCGTGCAGGATCGCGGCCATCAGCGTTTGCTCGTCGTCGATGCGGCCGACGGTCGCGAGCAGTTCCGCGACCTGGATGGGATGGTTGATGTAGGGGGAAGCGTCCGCGCCCTTGCGGCGCTGGTCCCTGTGCATGTGCGCCGCGAAATCGAGCGCCCGCAACAGGTTCGATGCAAATCCGTTCATGGGTAGAGCTCCTTGTCGTGCCGATTATACGCCGCTCGCGCCATTGCGGCGGGTGCTGCGCGGGCGCTTGCGCTACGCTCTCCGGCATCGCCCGCCGCACCGGAGCCGCCGTTGTCCCTGTCAGCCCGCCATGCCGCCGCCCTCCTCCTGGCCCTGCTCCCGGCCCCGCTCCTCCTGGCCGACGGGTCCGCCGCGGACCCGGCCGGGCACGGCGAAGGTCCCCTCGACTACCACGGCGACGATGCGGTCGTTCTCGCCAACGCCCTGCGCATTTCCGGCTGCGGGGACCGTCCTGCGGTCGCCGCGCCGCTAGTGCCGGACCGGCGGCTCGACGCGGCGGCGGCCCGGGTAGCAGCGGGCGAAGGCCTGCAGGAGGCGGCGTCCGCGGCGGGCTACCGCGCGGCGCGGGTCGCCCGCATCCGCGTCGTGAATGCGAGCGGGGCGGCGTACACCTCGATACTCGAATCAGAATTCTGCGCACTGCTCGGCGACCCCGAGTTCACGGACGTTGGCCTGTATCGCGCCGGCGACGAGACCTGGCTCGTCCTCGCGGCACCGCTGTCGCTGGCCGGTGGGGTCGGCGCATCCGGCGCCGCCGAGGCGCTGTTCGCAGCCATCAACGCGGCGCGCTCCGTCACCCGGCGCTGCGGCGGCGCGCCGGAATACGCGGCGGCGCCCCCGCTCGAGCGTTCGGCAGCTCTCGACGCCGCTGCCCTTCTGCATGCCCGCGACATCGCTCTGCGCGGGGCGCTCGGGCACGACGGCGCGGACGGCAGTACCGCGGCCGAACGCGTTGCGCGTGCCGGCTACCGCTGGTCAACGGTGGGCGAAAACGTTGCGGCCGGGCAGCGCCAGCCGGAGGAAACGGTCGATACGTGGCTCGCGAGCCCCGGCCACTGCAAGAACCTCATGGACCCGCGCTTTCGCGACACCGGGGTGGCGGTCGCCGTAAACGAGGACGACGACCGCGTCATTTACTGGGTGCAGGTGTACGCCGCGCCGCAGTGAGCGCGTCCGCCTGTCGTCAGACCTTGTTGCCGCGCGCCAGGAAGTAAAGGCCGCAGGCGAGCAGCAGCACCTGGAACTCGGAGCCGCCGGCCATGACGTCCCAGCCCTTCGGGAGGTGCACCATGAAGATGGCCCCTAACATGATGACGATGACGCACAGGCCGCCGAGCCGCGTCAGCACGTCCTTGCCGAATGCCCCGACGATCAGGAGCACGCCCGCGGCAACTTCCGTGAGTGCGACCGCCCAGCCGACGACCAGCGGCAAGCCCATGGACTCGGAGAAGCCGGTCGGCGGAAGCTTGCCCCAGGCGTGGTAGAGAAACGTCGCGGCGATCGAGAGCCTGAGGCCCCAATGAACATACGGTGCGAGACTGTCGAAGAATTTCATGGCCGTGTCCTTTTTTTGGTTATACCGGCCGGGAAACTATAACAGCAGGAGCGTCGCGGCGTTACCGCCGCTCTTAATCTCAGGAATTCCGGCCGCCTCCAATTCGCGGCGTTACCGCCGCTCCTACAGGGCCGGGTCCCGCGGCTGTAGGAGCGGCCGTAGGGCCGCGAATTTGGCCAAAGCCGAACCCGCGCGCTCAGTCATCGACCTCCGAATCGAGCACGCTGCCGTCGAACCCGTTGATCACGAGATCGACACGCGTCCCGTCGGCCGCGTCGGCTTCGGCCTCCCAGACCGCCTCGTCGAGATCGAGGTCCTTTACGTTCGTGTAGCCCTCGGCCTCGAGCCGGGCACGGATTTCATCCGCGGTGAGCACGGCCGTGTCGCCCTCGGGGTCGAGGATCTCGCCCGTGGCCGGTACGATGTGCAGGTCGCGATAGCGGCCGTCGGTGCCGCGGACCTCGGCTTCCCACAGGCCGTCGTCGCGCTCGACGTCGCGGACGTCCGCGTAACCGGCCTGGTTCAGCGCATCGATGACCGCGTCGGCGGAGTCCATCGGGTCGGCCATCGCGGCCGGCGCCGCCGCGAGCAGTGGCAGTATGAAAGCGTGTTTCAGTCGGATCGGGTGTTCCATGTCATGTCTCCTGGATTGTCTGTCGCTTGATGAGGGGGCACATGCCCCTGCGTCCGTACTATCCATAATCCGTCTAACCCGGCAGTGAGGCACGCGTTCACGAATCGTTTAGGACACGGGGCAGACAATTGCGCCATGCAAACATGCGCCACCAGAATCAGGGTCCTGACCGCTGCCCTCGCGGTGCTTTGCACCGGCTTCACCGCGGCGGTGCTGGCCGACGATGACGCGGAACGCGCGCGCGAACACGTCGAGGCCGGGCGCTACGTGCCGCTCGAGGACATCATCCGCAAGGCGCGCGACCGTTACCCGGGCCGTGTTGTCGAGGTGGAGCTCGACGACGACGAGTACGAGATCGAGATCCTCCAGGACGACGGCACCAAGGTCGAACTCGAGTACGATGCGTTGAGCGGCAAACTGCTCGAGGTCGACGTCGACGATGACTAGCTCGCCTGCCGGGACGGCACTGCACCCCCGGCTTTGCGCCCGCCCGGGCTGCTGACCGATGCGGGTCCTGCTGGTCGAGGACGACCTTCCGCTCGCGCGCCAGCTCACAGCGGCGCTCGGCGAAGCGGGTTTCGCCGTCGATGCCGTCGCGGACGGGAACGACGCGGAGTTCCGCGGCCAGACCGAGGACTACGACGCGGTCGTCTTAGACCTCGGCCTGCCCGGCATGGACGGCCTCTCGGTGCTCTACCGCTGGCGCGAGGCGAATCGCGACGTCCCGGTGCTCATCCTGACCGCCCGCGACCGCTGGTTCGACAAGCTCTCGGGCTTCAACGCCGGCGCGGACGACTTCCTGACGAAGCCGTTCCGCACCGAGGAACTCATCCTCCGGCTGCGTGCGCTCATCCGCCGCAGCGCCGGGCACGCGGCAGCGGTCCTCAATTGCGGCGCGCTCGCGCTCGACGTCAATGGCGCCCGCTTCAGCGTGGACGGCCAGCCGCTGTCGCTGACGCCGCAGGAGTTCCGCATCCTCGCCTACCTCATGCATCACCAGGGCAAGGTCGTCGCGCGCGGCGAGCTCGGGGAGCACGTGTATGACGTCGGCTACGACCCCGATTCGAACGTCCTCGACGTAATGATCGGCCGCATTCGCCGCAAACTTGCACCGCATCGCCTGCTGCACACGCGCCGCGGTCACGGCTTCGTGCTGCAGGCCGGCTGAGCGGCTCC
>DASUOE010000301.1:0-3095 GCA_036276805.1 Woeseiaceae bacterium
GCGGGGCTCGCCGTCAGTTCCCGGCCCGGCGAGTTCGGCAGGTACAACAGGCTCTTCTGTGCGAAGAAGGCGATGGCGACGAGGAAACCGTAGCCGGCTGCGACAACCAGAAGTAGCTTGA
Source organism: Woeseiaceae bacterium (assembly GCA_036276805.1). GTDB lineage: Bacteria > Pseudomonadota > Gammaproteobacteria > Steroidobacterales > Woeseiaceae > UBA1847. The sequence goes on from DASUOE010000301.1 coordinate 122, forward strand.
GCATGAGGGGCAACGGGCCAGGAAGGATTTACCCTGACCCCATCCCTCAGGCCTTCCTGATGTTCGCGTTCAGCCGGAAAAGGTTCGTCGGGTCGTATTGCTGCTTGACGCGCAGCAATCGCGGAAAATTCTCGCGGTAGGTCATGTTCACCTGTTCCTGCGTCTCGTCGAAATAGTCATTGACGTAGAAGCCGGTCGTGAAGGGCTCCGCCTTGTCCCAGTGCGCATTGATGTAGTCGACATGTTTCGTGCCGTCGGCGCCCGGGGCCCAGCCGACGAACGACATCACTATCTGTTGCGCCTCGCGTTGCGAGAACGCCGTGGCCGTCCGGTCGACCCGTGAGATGGCGCCGCCCTCTTGCGAGAACACGATGCGTGCGCCGCGCTCCGGATGCGCTTCGTAATTGTCGACCAGCGCATCGATCAAGTCGTCGCTGACCTCGTCGACGAACCCGGACCTCATCTGGCCGGTAAAGACGCGCGTGTCGTCCACGTCGCCCGAGCGCTGGGCCGCGACGTAGTCCATTGTCTGCACGTTCTCGGACAGGACCTTGCCCGCCTTGCGCAGCGGTGCGATGTACTTTTCCACCTCGCCGCCATCGCCGCTCCAGACGAAAGAGATGCCGAGGGACGGGTCCTGCCCGGGACGATTGCCCATACCGGCGCCCAGGCTCATCTCGTCGGGCATGCGCGTGCAATGCTCGCCGTAGAAACGGAGGACCTGCTTTGCCTCGGACAACGGGTACGCGAAGTAGCCCGTGACGACGTCCCGTTGCATCGGGTGCAGCTGGAACAGGAACGAGGTCACCACGCCGAAGTTGCCGCCGCCGCCGCGCAGCGCCCAGTACAGGTCCGCATCGTCCTGCGGGCCGACACGCCGCAGCCTGCCGTCCGGCGTCACGACATCCATTTCGAGGACGTTGTCGATCGACATGCCGAAGCGCCTGCCGAGCCGGCCGAACCCGCCGCCCAGCGTCAGGCCGCCGACGCCCGTGTGCGACACAGTGCCGGCGGTCGTCACCAGTCCGTGGGCCATGGCCTCGTAGTCGAGGTCGCCCAGGAGGCAGCCACCGGCCACGCGTGCCGTTCTATTTGCGACATCGACACGCACGTTGCGCAGGCGGGAGAGGTCGATCTGCAGCCCCTTGTCGCAGCTCGACGTGCCGGCGGCGGCGTGCCCGCCGCACTTGACTGCCAGCAGCAGCGAGTTGTCGCGCGCGAAATCCACCGCGTGCTGTACGTCGGCGGCACTCGTCGGCTGCACCACCAGCGCCGGGTACCTGTCATAGGCCGGCATCAACAGGAAGCGCGCGTCGTCATAGCCCTCGCTGCCCCGCAGCAGCAGTTTGCCCCTGAGCGCATCACTCAGCTCCTGCACCGCCGCCCGCGCCAGCGTGACCTCGCGCCCGTCGCCGGTGACCGCGTCGATATCGCCCGGTACCTGGGTGGGCTTGTGGACCAGCGAGACCGCGAGCGCGTCGAGATTCGGCAGGGCCGCGAGGACGGCAGCGGAGAGCGACGAGCGCAGAAAACGGCGACGGTCCATGGCAATCTCCCCAGACATTCTTATCGTTTTGTTGCGGCACTGTAGTCCCCGGAACGGGCTCTGGCAAATCTGCACGCGCGGTGGGCCGGCGAGGCCTCGTAGGAGCGGCGCTAGCGCCGCGAACAAGGCGAATGTGCACGTGTCGCCGGATGTGCCGTCGTAGGAGCGGTGCTCGCGCCGCTCCTACAGTTCAATGCCCGCTTTCTCGTGGACGACCGCGGCGTGCATGCCACGACGGCGTCAGCGCAGCGAGCGCATTGCCGCCAGTACTTCCGTCCCCGCTTGGCCCAGCACGTCTTCGTCGAGCCGCGTCGGGTCCCCGAAAATGCGCTCGGCGATGCGGGCATCGACGAGCCGCGTCGCCACGAGTTCGAGTGCGTCGTCGACGGAGTCCCGGTCCTCGGCGTACAGGAGCTGGTGGCATACGTAGTCGCTGTCGCCAAGGGCTTCCTTCAGCCAGCGTTCGAAGAACTGCCGCGTGAGTTCGCGGCGCCGGGCCTGATGTGCGCCGCAGATCACGAAAAAGGCCTCGCGCAGCGCATCGAGCCCGAGCCGGTCTTCCACCTGGCGCATCGCGCCGGCGAGTGCCGTGATGTCCGCCTCGGCAGCCCGGCGCGCCGCGCGTTCGAGCGCGGGACGCACTTGCCGGCCGAAAGCCTCGAGCCGGCCGGAATCGACGGCGCCGCCGCGACTACTCTCGTCCGCGAGCGCGCGGGCCGCGTCGACGATCGTACGTGCATCCGCATCGTCGCCGACCGGCAGTGCGGCCGCGACCTCGAGCACCTCCGCGATCGCCCGGCGGTCGCAGGCTGCGTCATCGACGAGGGCGAGGAGCGGCGCGAGGTGCGAGAGCTGCTTCAGGTCTTCGTACGTGCGGGTGTCGAACGAGAAACGCCGCATCCCGCCGGGCTCCGGCAGGATCAGCTCCTCCTCGATGCGGATCACGACCGGCGGCCGGCCGTTCTTCAGGCGCTCGATCGTCGCCGCCCGGACGAGGGCATAGTTCTCGCGAAACGCCTCGTGCACCCGGGCCAGGGCCGCCGCGGGCAGGGCGGTCATGGCTGCCGGGTCAGCGACTCGATGGCGTCCGCCATCAGCGCGCGGGCGAGCGGGATCTTGTAGGCGTTGTGCTCGAGCGGCCTGGCGTCCCGCTCGAACTGCTCCCCGAGCGACTCGAGCAAGGCCGCGGCCGACAGCGGCGTGGCTCGCGTCGCGGGGTCGGCGAGGCGCCACGGCTTCGGCGCGACGCCGTTCAGTACCACGCGCGCGCTCGTGATCCCCTCACCCTCGACCGCGAGCACGGCCGCCACCCCGACGAGCGCAAACGACCAGGCGGCACGGCTCATGGCCTTGCGGTACGTGCTGCGGATCGCGGTCCGGGGCAGCGGAATGCGCACCTCGGTCACCAGTTCGTCGTCGCCGAGCCTG
>DASUOE010000302.1:0-10739 GCA_036276805.1 Woeseiaceae bacterium
ATTGCGTCCAACCGGCTGCAATTTGCGCGACAGCGGGATGAGAGAGAGTGCGTTACCGCGCGCCGCTTCGCGGGTCGCTGGCGAGTCATCGATCGGCAAGTCGGGTACCGCGGCTTCGATATTCCAGCCGAGTGGATCGAACTCCATTCCTGGGGCGAGCTTTACGCACAAGAGGCCAGCTGGTCGCCGCCATATACGGATCGGTGGAGGCCACCGTACCGACTGAGCAACGCGGAAGACGGGCGCTGGCGTGACGGCACCGTGTTCGACGCTCCCTGGGACTTCGATTTGCAGGGCGATATCCTGACGCTGACAACGCCGCCCGAGTGGTTCGAGGTGTGGGAGCGATCGAGGGTCACATTGCAGCGGCAACCGTTGGCCGAGCGGCCCGTGTTGCCGAATCCGCATGCGCTGTGGCCGGACAGTGCATTGTGACCGCCGACGTCGATTGCACATGGCAGCTGCAGAACGCCCGAGCGCCCTCGCGGAGGGGTTCTCTACCGGAACCGCCTGCGAAACAAAGGATCGGGCAGGCATGAGCAAGGCAACCGACGACCTGCAGCCAGCATCAGAAGTCGTCGCCGTGTCGCAACCCATCCTCGAAACGGGCCGTCTTGTCCTGCGGCCGTTCCGTGCGGGCGACGCCGCGATGGTACAGGAGCTCGCGGGCGATCGCCGCGTCGCCGAAATGACCAGCAATGTCCCGCATCCCTACGAGGACGGCATGGCGGAGCACTGGATCGCGACGCTTGGCGCCGGCTACGCAGAAGGAGCGCAGGCGACGTTCGCGATCACGCGGCGCGACGACGATATGCTGGTCGGGGCCGTCGGGCTGCGCATCGACAGGTCGTCGAGGGAAGCCGAACTCGGCTACTGGACGGGAGCGCCGTTCTGGAACCGCGGCTATGCGACGGAGGCAGCCAAGGCGCTGCTCGGCTTCGGCTTCCGCGAACTCGCGCTGACGGCAATCACCGCCGCGCACCTGGCGAGGAACCCCGCTTCGGGACGGGTCATGCAGAAGGCGGGCATGCGTCGCGAAGGCACCGTGCGCCGAAGCACGCGGACAGCCGGCGAATACGAAGACCTCATCGCGTACCGGATCCGGCGCGAGGACTGGCTCGGCGAATAACCGTCAGGCCGGCCGATACCCGGACGCGCCTTCAGTCGTGTTCGGTTGTAAGGCAGCGTCCCCGGCGACGACCGGCGCTCGTTACTCTCGTCGAGCTCGTGCATGCCCTCGTCGCTGATCTCGAAGTCGAAGACGAAGTCCGATTCGCGGCCTTTCGGCCGCTCCTGCAGGGCACGTGGTAGGCTTGCTGCGCTGGGACCGATGGCAAACAGGGGGATTCACGATGAGCGATTCGGGGCTGCTGTCGCGGCGCGGATTCATGGCGGCGTCGCTCGCCGCGGGCACGACGCTTGCGGTGCCGGCGGGGGGCGCGGAGTCGCTTACGGCACGCTATCCCGACCCGCGCTTGCAGTCGCTCGATCCGCGCTTCGGTGCGCTCGTCATCGGCAACACGCCGCTCGTGCGCATCGCCGGCGGCAATCTCTGGGCCGAGGGGCCGGCGTGGAACGGCGTCGGCCGTTATCTCGTGTGGAGCGACATCCCGGCCGATACACAGCGGCGCTGGCTCGCCGAGGACGATCACGTGAGCGAGTTCCGGCGGCCGTCCGGGAAGAGCAACGGCAACACGTTCGACCGGGAAGGCCGGCAATTGAGCTGCCAGCACCTCAACCGCCGCGTCGTGCGCCATGAATACGACGGGACCGAAACCGTGCTGGCCGACGGCTACGACGGCAAGCCGCTCAACAGCCCGAACGATGTCGTCGCGCACCCGGACGGCAGCGTCTGGTTCACCGATCCGGGCTACGGTCTCGGGTGGTACGAGGGCCAACCCGGCGAAGCGGAACTCAAGGAAGCCATCTATCGCATCGATACCGACGGCCGCATCGACCGCGTCACCGACGAGATCTACAAGCCGAACGGCCTCTGCTTCTCACCGGATTACTCCCTGCTCTACGTGGCGGAAACGGGTTCGTCCCACTACCCGGACGCGCCGCGCGAGATCCGGGTCTGGGACGTCGACGGCCGGCGCTTGCGGAACGGGCGGAGCTTCGCCTCGATGGTCATCGACGGCGTCGGTGCAGGCGTGGCCGATGGGCTGCGCGCCGACACGGCCGGGAACATCTGGGCCGGCGCCGGCTGGGTCGGCGAGGGTTACGACGGCGTGCACGTCTTCGCGTCCGACGGCGCGCGCATCGGCCAGATCCTGTTGCCGGAGATCTGCTCCAACCTCTGCTTCGGCGGCGTCAACCGCGACCGCCTGTTCATGACCGCGAGCCAGTCCGTGTATGCCCTGTACGTTAATGCGCGGGGCGCGCACTACGCATGATTGCTCCCCCGCGCCGCGCTTGAATTGTTGCACCAGAATTGCTGCACCAGAATTGCAGCACTAGAATCGCAGCACGTGAATACCGCGCACCCTGCCCCGCGCGGCAACCCGACAGGAGACTGCCCATGACGCCATCGCTCACCCGGCCTCGATTTGCCCGCATCGCACCGGCGTTCGCTGCCGCGGCGCTTTTTTGCGCACTGCCTGCCGCGGCCCAGGATGGCTTCGAGGGCCAGCGCAATATCGTCGTCACCGGCCAGGGCGAAGCGTTCGGTGCGCCGGACATGGCCACGGTGCACGTCGGCGTGCAGACCCAGGCGAAGACGGCGGCCGAGGCGGCCGAGCAGAACCAGGCGATCGTGGCTCGCATCATGGCGGCGCTTGAGGACGAGGGGATCGCGGAGAAGGACCTGCAGACGGCCGACTATTCGATCTGGCCGGAGCAGCGCCACGATCCGCAGGAAGCGAACGAGACGACCATCATCGGTTACCGCGTCAACAACTCCGTGCGCGTAACCGTGCGGGACATCGACGCCGTCGGCGCGGTGCTCGCGGCGGCGACCGACGCCGGCGCGAACTCCATCCACGGCGTCAGTTTCGGTATCGACGACAGTGCGGCGCTCGAAGCCGAGGCCCGCAAGGCGGCCATGGCGGACGCCCGCCAACGCGCCGAGGACCTGGCCGGCCTCGCGGGCGTCACGCTGGGCGAAGTGCTGCAGATCTCCCTCGGCACCGGCGGCGGCTACCCGGTGCCGATGTACAAGTCCGTGCGCATGGAGGCGATGGATGCGAGTGCGGCGCCGAGCGTGTCGGCAGGCGAACTCAGCGTCAACGTACAGCTGCAGGTAACCTGGGCGATCATGTAGGAGCGGCGGTAACGCCGCGACTTGAAGGTGGCCCGAATTCCTGAGCTGGAAGCGGCGGTAACGCCGCGACTTGAAGGTGGCCGGATGTCACGGTGTTCGTGTCACGGCCGGATGCCGCGAACCATTCGCGGCCTTACGGCCGCTCCTACAGTCGCGCGATCCACCCTCGCCGCCGGTCGTTACGCCGCGACTTGAAGGGCCGGATGCCGCGAACCATTCGCGGCCTTACGGCCGCTCCTACAGGCGCTCCGCCCGATACACCTGCAACGGCCGGCGCGTGACCTGCACGCTGCCGGCGTCGTCGAAGCTATAGCCCGTCACCAGGTCGCGCACGATCCGCGAGACGAGGACGGCGTTGTCGGGTGCGGCGCCTGCGATGGCCTGGACGGCGGCGACGGGCGCGCCGCTCACGCCTGTCCCGGTGTGCACGCATTCGCCGACGTGCAGCGCGATGTGCAGGCCCCGACCGCTGCGGACTGCCCAGTCGCGCATCGCGAACGCTGCACGCAGCGCACGTCCCGTCCCATCGAACGCGCCGAGCAAGCCCTGCTCGGCGAGGACCGGGCGGCCCTGGCAGGCATCGAGACAGGCGCCGAACTCCCTGTCGAGGCCGGCATCCGGTGCGCCGGGGTCTGCCGGCGTCACCGCGAGCAGGGTCATCAACACGCTTTCGGCGGGCGCCGCGGTGCCGACTCTCGCCACGAAAGCCTCGACCGGCACGAGGATATCCTCCATGTCGCCTGCCCAGACGAGGTGATCCGCGCCTGGCAGTTCGAGGAACTCGGCGCCCGGGATGCGCGAGGCGATGTAACGGCCCTCCGCGGCTTTGGAGTCGCGATCGTGCACACGGTGCATCACCAGCGTCGGCACGCGTACCGACGGCAGCACGTGGCACATGTCGATGTCGGTGTTCATGCGCAGGATTTCGCCCGCCGTCTTCGGGCTCGCGCTGCGTCGCCAGTAGGCCATCAGCCAGTTCGCAAAGGCGGCGTCGCCCGCCATGCTCGGCGCGTAATGTTCAACGTCGAGCCCCTGGTCCCAGTTCTTGTCCACGGCCTCGATGGCGGCCAGCCGCTCGTCCCGCGTCGGCGCCCAGGGATAGTCCATGGACCGCACCCGTTTCATGTAGGTGCCGTACAGCACGAGGCCCGCGGTGCGCTCGGGGTAGGTCGCGGCGAACAGCACGCACATCGGCCCGCCCTCGGAGTAGCCCATCAGCACCGCGCGCTCGGAGCCGGCCGCATCCATCACCGCGCGCACGTCGTCCATGCGTTGCTCGAAGGTCGGCAGCCCCGCACTGCGGTCCGACAGGCCGGTGCCGCGCTTGTCGAAATTGATGAGCCGGGCGAACGAAGCCAGGCGTTCGAGAAAGCGCCGGGGCCGCGGATGCTCCCAGGCAAGTTCGACGTTCGAGATCCAGCCGTTCACGAGTACGATGTCGACCGGTCCCGTACCGATGACCTGGTAGGCGATCGACAGGTCGCCGCTCCGCGCGTAACGCGTGACGGGCGGCAGAGGGCGATCTTGCGGCGCCGGGACGGGAGGCGCGTCGCTGTGCGCGCCATCCCCTGCTGCGGTGACCGCGCCGACGAAACGGTAGCCGTGTCCGTGCACGGTGCGGATTGCCCCGTGCTTGCCCCCGTGCCTGCCGGAGCTGTCGCCGATGGCCTTGCGCGCTTTCATGACGCAGCGCGCAAGGGCGGTCTCCGTCACGATCTGGCGCGGCCAGATGGCGTCGAGGAGCTCGTCCTTCCCAACGACGCGGTCCCGGTGTTCGAGCAGGTACATCAGGAGGTCGAACGCGCGCGGCTCGACGTCGACGGGACGGCCGGCGACCTTGAGCTCACGCGTGTCGCCGTCGATGTCGCAGTTCTCAAAGCGAAGGCGCATGCAGCCTATTGTGCGCGGGCCCCGCGCTTTGCGCATCCCGCCGCGCGCCCTACCGTGCATGGGCCAGTGCCCCGCGGCGTGGCCGGTTCAGCCGGCAGTGGCGGTGAGCTTGCGCGCGGCCAGGAGGACGCCGACGACGAGGAGGCTCAGTACGCTTGCCTGCAGGATCTCGAACGGCCACAGGTTGTGCGAGGTCGGGTCGCGGGCCGTATCGACGAGGATCCTCAAGACCACGAGTGCCATAACGGCGAGCGGCGCGGCCGCCGCCAGGCGCCAGCGCCCGTGCCAGCGCCGGATCGCCCAGAGAGGCGCAGCAATCCCGCCTACGCCGAGCGCGAGTACCGCCAGCATGAACGCGGCAGCAAATGCCGTGTCGCCGGCGCTCACCGGCGTATTCATGCGCTGCTCGTAGGCCTCCCGCTGCAGGCGTTCGTGCTCGCCGCGCAACTGTCCCACCCAGCCCGGCTCGGCGCCCGCGGCGGCGGCGCGACCCGCGCGGATGCGGACCGGGTGGCGCAGGACGAGCGCCGTGCCCGCCTCGGTGCCATCGCCCGCCGTGACCCGCAGTTCGTCGACCGCGTCCGCGCCATCCATGAGAAAGAACCAGCCGAGCGCCTCGCCGTTGCCCGTGTAGACGGGAGACGGATTGCTGCCGGCACGCACTTCCCGGCCCTCGAACCAGGGCCGGACCCAGATTTGCACCGGCTCGTCCGTCTCGTAGGCCAGGCGGACGTAGAACGTCTGGTTCGGGGCGAGGGTGACGGCATCGCCGGCCGGGAACGTGTCGAGCACGCGGATCGCCGGCGCGGCGCCGGCCTGCCCGGCAAAGCCGGCCGCGAGGGCGAGGAGCGCCGCCTGCACGGCAAGCCTCAATATCCGCTGCATGAATAACCCCGCGACCGACGCGACCGCGGCATCGTAGCATCCGGCTTTGTGGACGCGCGCGGTCGCCGCGGGCGATGTGCCGGCCGGCGCCCGGCGCGACCGGCGGAGTTCCCGGCTAGCGGTACAGGTAAGGCCGGTACGCCGTATTCGGCACGATCACCTGGTAGTGCGGCTGCAGGAACGCGACGATGTCGATCAGCTCCTGCACGGTCATGTACTGGTTGTAGTTGTACATTTTCGACTCGCCGTCCTCGGCGACCGTCTCCTCGGCGTAGCCCTCGGCCAGCTTGTGCGACGGGTTGATGATCGACGTCAGGAGGTCGCCGTAGGTTTTCACCTCCGTTACGTCGCCGCCGAGCAGCACCCAGGGCTCGGCGCCCGGCAGCGGCGGGAACGTCTCGTTCTTCACGGTGTGGCACTGGTGACACTGCATGTAGGTGAAGGCGTCGCGCCCTGCCCGGGGGTCCCCTTCCGGCAGGCTGAAACCGCGCTGGGACATCGGGTCGCTGTAGCAGCCGGCGACCGTCGCGAGGGCTGCGAAGGCCGCGAGGGCCGCGAGGACCGCAAGTAATCGCAGGACGCTGTTCATGGGTGCTCCCCTCGGCTGGCAATGGCCTTATTGGAGCACGTGCCGGCGCCCGGCCGAATACGGGTTTGCCGCAACCGGCGGTCACGCGAGCAGGGTCCGAATCGGCCGAAGACCAGGGCCCGTTGTCAAGCGACGGGGTCGCATCCCGCGCCCTTAATCCTGTCTGCCGACCGGGTCGCTGCCGGGACTGTCGACTGCGTCACGCTTTTTTGGCGCGCGCGCATCACAACTTAGAAGTTCTCCTGCCGCTTATGTGAAGACGCCGGAAACCGCGGCTGCGCTGTCTCTACTGTGCGACATCCGCGGCCGGCAGACCGGCGGCGGAGACGCCCGCACCCGCGAGGGGCTCGGCGGCACGGATGCCACCAACGAAGCTCGAGAGGCGCCTTCCATGGCCAGCAGGTTCCCGGTCACCACCGTTCTCTTCCTGTCACTCCTCGGTACCGCCCGCGCGGAACCGATCCAGTTCGAGGACACGTCCGACAAGCTCGGCTTCGAGCGCGGCACGGAGAGCTGGGGCGTTTCCTGGGGCAATATCAACCGAGACGGCTGGCCGGATCTCTACAACCACGGCCACCGGGACTACACCCGCCTCTACCGCAACACCGGCGACGGGGACTTCGAGGACGTCGCCTTCGAATACGACATGCAGATGGGGGGCTGGTGGCTCGCCCTGCCGACGCGTGACGTGCATGCGGCGGCGCTCGGCGATTTCGACAACGACGGCGACGACGACGTGCTGGTCGGCGACGAGGACGAGTTCTTCGTCAACCACGCCGAGACGAACGGCTATTTCGAACAGCTCTTCATGACCCAGCCGCAGGCCTTCACCGCCTGGGTGCCGACGGCGTCGTGGTCTACGCTGGTCGCCGAGTCGAACTGCTCCGGTAACTACGTGCAGTTCATCGACCTCGATGCAGACGGTTTCCTCGACCGGATCTGTGCCGATGCCGACAACTTCCCGGAGAACGGCAGCGACCCGGAGGCGGCGCTCATACCCTTGCGGGGCGCCAACATCGACACCGCCGTCGGCGATTTCGACGGCGACCTCATCGCCGACATCATCAGCCTGCGCGGCGCCATCCGCCCGAACGGCGCGGCGATGCTGAACGACACCGACCTCGACATCTGGTTCCGCGACGGCCGCGGCACGGAAGTGACCTTCGTCACGACCGGCAACGTGACCATCCTGGTCGACGGCGACGGCGGCGGTGCCTACGAGGAACCCGACAGCTTCACGCACGACTCGGACAGCAACTTTACAACGCGCGTGCGCCGCATCGACTTCGCCTTCGACGCGGGCACGGGCGCGTGGCGCGTGTACGACGACAGCGGCAGCCAGCATTACATCCGCGTGCGCGCGGAAGACCCGGTCAGCGGACTCGCCGTGGGCGGGCTCGCGGGACGCGACGAACCGTACCGCATGCGCTACGGGCAGAACACCGGGAACGGCATCGTGTGGAAGACGGCCAAAGGCACCGAGGAGCCGATCAACTGCACCAGCATCGTCACGGCGGACTTCGACAACGACATGGACCTCGACCTGTACCTCGCCTGCGGCGCGGGCGTCGAGAACACGCCGAACCGCTACTACGACAACAAGGGCGACGGCACGTTCACCCTGGTGCCCGTGCACGGCGGCGAGGGCCCGGTAGGCGCAGGCACCGAGTTCGGTGTCGCAGAAGGCGCGGCGACGGCCGACTACGACGTCGACGGGTTCGTCGACGTCGCGGTCGTCAACGGCCTCTTGTTCTACCCGTTCGGCCACGGCGGCCCGGACACGCTCATCCGCAACCTCGGCAACTCGAACCACTGGCTCGAGCTCGACCTGCAGGGCACGGTCACGAACCGCAACGGCCTGGGTGCGAAGGTCTACGTGACCGCCGGCGGCAGGACGCAGCTCCGCGAACAGAATGGCGGCTATCACCGCTGGTCGCAGAACGACCAGCGCATACACGTCGGCCTCGCCGGACACAATGTGGTCGACGAACTGCGGATCGAGTGGCCGTCCGGCATCGTCGACGTGTTCACGAACGTGCCGGCCAACAAGCTGTACAACGCGATCGAGGGCGGCACGCTGAGCCAGGTGATCCTCGGGCCGGTGGTGCGCACGCGTGTCGAGGGCGACGAAGCCTGCGGCGAACCGCCGCACGACCCGCTGTACGGGCCGGCGATGGCGCTGTGGCGCGACTGCGGCACCTCGATCTGGCATTTGCGTTTCCGGAGCGGGCTCGGCCGCATGACCGACCACGAGCCGCAGGTCTCCGTCGGCCGCATTACCGCGGATTCCCCGTTCCAGTATGCGAACGGCGGCAACCTCCAGGCGGGTGACTCGGTCACGCTGACCAACCCGACGCGCGTGGATTTCAACGTCACCGTGCGCGACGAGGGACTCTTCAACACCAAGACGCTGAACATCAACGTGGCATCGCAGCAGTCGACCTGCCTCGAGTTCTCGACGCAGGGCATCGGGCCGCTGCTCGTGGGCGCCGGCGGCAAGCGCCTCGACCCGCCGTTCGACCTGTCAAACGGCCTCGGGCCCTGCGACTCCGATGGCGACGGGCTCAACAACGGCGTCGATACGGACGACGACAACGACGGCGTGCTGGATGCAACCGATCGCTTTCCGCTCGACCCGACCGAGTGGGTGGACACGGACAACGACGGTGTGGGCAACAACAGCGATGCGTTCCCCGCCGACGCCGCGGAACAGTACGACGCCGACGGCGACGGCGTCGGCGACAACGCCGACATCGACGCGGACAACGACGGCCTCGCCGACTCGACGGAGTTCCTCGACACGGGGTTCTCGCTCGCAACCCCGGTGACCCGCATCCCGGCGAACGGCGGGCGCGGCACGCTCTCGCTCGGCCTCGGTGCGTACCCGGTGCAGGTGGGCGATTCCGTGTTCGTCTCCGGCCTGCTCGCGGACGGCGACCTCGACGGCAGCTCGGAGACCTTCACGCTGAACTTCAACAGCGGCGAATACCAGCTCTCCGGATTGCAGACCGGGCAACAGTGCATCGGCACGCTCTTCCCGACACTCAAGGTCCTGAACACCGAGGTTTCGGTGATCGACATCGGCGGCGGCGTTCCCGGCATCAGGATCGAGGGCATCTCAAGCCGCGACGTCGGCGACCTCGCCGAGTGCAACGGCATCGGCCTCGTGTACCGCCTCGTCGTCTCCGGCATTCCTGCCTTCGGCATGGACGAGGACGGCGACTGGGTATTCAACGTCTTCGACCTCGACAGCGACAACGACACGCTCCCGGACGTCGTCGAAGCGGGCCTTGCGGACGCCAATGGCGACTATATCGTCGACAACCTGCTTGCCGACCAGGGCACGGTGACCACGGCGCCGGACACCGACGGCGACGGCATCCCGGACTTCCTCGACCGCGAAAGCAACAACCCGCTGAACGACGGCACGGCCTGGGATATTGCCGGCAGCGCCTCGGCTGCGTTCGACACCAACGACGACGGCATGATCGGATCGGCCGACGCCGGCGGCGGCATCGACGCCGACGCCGACGGCATCGACGACCTGGTGGACGCAGACCCGTCGAAGCCCGGCTCCGCGCCGCCGAGCGACAACCGCGCCCCGACGGCGCTTTCGCAGTCGCTCGTGACGACGATCAACACGCCGCTCGCGGTCACGCTCGCGGGCAGCGACCCCGACCTCGACGCGCTCAGCTTCGCCATTGTCCAACCGCCGCTGCACGGCACGTTGAGCGGCGTCGCACCGGAGCTCGTCTACGAGCCGGCCGGCGGTTACGTGGGGCAGGACACGTTCACCTACGTCGCGCACGACGGCCAGGCCCCGAGCAGCCCGGCGCTGGTGGTGATCAACGTGCAGGAACTGGAGGTGCCGCTGACCGCCTGGCTGCCCTCGACGGGCGGCGCGAGCGTCTCCGGCAACGTGGTGACCTACACGTCGCCGCCGACCGGCTGGAACAGCTCGGCCACGTCCGCTGCGTTCGCCTCGCTGGGCTACGACGACGACTTCATCGTCCGCTTCACCGTGCTCGAAGACGTTTCCGCGGCCCGCTTCGTCATCGGCGTCGGGTTGGAAGAGACGGAGGCTGGCTGGCGCGACATCGACTTCGGCTACCG
>DASUOE010000303.1:0-4072 GCA_036276805.1 Woeseiaceae bacterium
GTCCGCCGCCTCGATCCCGCTCGCCCTCGACATTGCCGTGCGTGACGGCCGCATCCGGCGCGGCGAGCTCCTGCTCCTCGAGGCGTTCGGGGCCGGACTGACATGGGGATCGGCCCTCATCCGCTACTGATCCGGAAAAGCAAGCCGACCGGACATAAGGTCCGCAAAAAGCCGATTTCCGGCGTTATTCGTGTGACCCGATTCACATTTTTGCCGCCGCCCGCTTTCCTATACTGCGCTACACGCTGTCGCTAAACACAGACAACGGGCGAACCATGACCAACGACCGAAACGACATCACCCTTGCCGAATCGAGCGTGTCCCTGCGGCTCGCTGAAATCCGCCGACGTTGCTCTCAGTTCGCCTCGGAGCCCGACACGCTGGAGCTCAGCCTGGAGGAGCCGGCCGAGGAAGCGGACGGCACGAACCCCTACGACCTCGGCTGACCGCCACCGTCCCGGACGCCTGCCTTGCGCTGACGGCGGCCGGATTATGGTAGCCTGCGGCGGACGCACACCCGTGCCGTCCGGAACCGGCGGGAGACCATCATGGCAGTCGAACTCACCATCAACGGGGAGGGGCGGTCGCTCGATGTCGACCCGCAAATGCCGCTCCTCTGGGCGCTGCGGGACGTTGCCGGGCTGACCGGCACCAAGTACGGCTGCGGCAAGGCTCTGTGCGGCGCCTGCGTCGTGCACGTCGACGGCGAGCCGGTTCGCGCCTGTGCGTTCCCCGTGTCCGCGGCGGCCGGCCGGGACGTGACGACGATCGAGGGCCTCTCGGCGGACGGCAGCCACCCGGTCCAGAAGGCCTGGCGGGCGCTGAACGTGCCGCAATGCGGCTACTGCCAGTCAGGGCAGATCATGAGCGCCGTCGCGCTCCTCGCCCGCAACCCGAAACCGACGGATGCGGACATTGACACGGCGATGAGCGGCAACATCTGCCGCTGCGGCACTTACACGCGCATCCGCGCCGCCATCCACGAAGCCGCGGTGCAAAAGTCCGCCGGAGACGCGTCATGAACGGCCTCGTCCGGCTCAGCCGCCGCGAATTCCTGAGGCAAACGGGCCGCGCCGGCGGCGGTCTCGCCTTCGCGCTCGTCGCTGCGTCGGCGCTGCGCCCGGCGCCTGCCCTTGCGATCGCGGTTAGCCGGGAAGCCCCGGGGGGGACCGCAGGCTTCGCGCCGAACGTCTACGTCAACATCCGCACCGACGGCGTCGTGGAAATCGTGTGTCACCGCTCGGAAATGGGGCAGGGCATCCGCACCTGCCTGCCGCAGATCATCGCGGACGAGCTTGACGCCGACTGGGATCGTATCGAGCTTCTGCAGGCACTCGGTGACGAGAAGTACGGCGACCAGAACACGGACGGCTCGACGAGCATCCGGCGGCACTTCGACCTGCTGCGCGGCGCCGGCGCCGCGGCGCGCGAGATGCTCGTGACGGCCGCGGCCGCGTCCTGGGGCGTGCCGGCCGCAGAGTGCGTGACCCGCAACCACTCCGTGCATCACGAGGACAGCGGCCGCAAGCTGGGCTACGGCGAACTCGTCGCGCTCACGGAGGGCATACCGGTACCGGACAAGCCGGCGTTCAAGTCGAAGGCGGACTACCGCTACATCGGCCGCTCCCTCGACACGATCGACGGTTTCGACATGTCGACCGGCAGGGCCGCTTACGGCATCGATGCGGCGTTGCCCGGCATGCTGCATGCCTCGATCGAGCGCTGCCCGGTGCACGGCGGCCGCGTGCGGCGCTTCGACGCGGCGGCCGCACGCAAGGTTGCCGGCGTCGTCGACGTCATCGAAATGCCGGCGCCCACGTCGCCGCCGCTGTTCAACCCCTTAGGCGGGATCGCGGTGCTGGCCACGAACACCTGGAGCGCACAGCGGGGCCGGGCGGCGCTCGACATCGAGTGGGAGCCTGGCGCGAACGCCGCTTACGATTCCGAGAAGTATCGTGAGGAGTTACTTGCAAGTGCCCGTAAAGAAGGGAGATTGGTACGCCAACGCGGTAACGTCGCGGTGGCCCGCGACGCCGCGGCGCGAACGCATGTCGCCGATTACTACGCCCCGCACCTCGCGCAGGCGCCGATGGAGCCGCCGGCGGCACTGGCCCGGTTCGGCGAGGACGGCTGCGACGTCTGGTCGTGCACCCAGAACCCGCAGGCGACGCAGGATACCGTGGCGGGCGTGCTCGGCATCGACAAGTCGCGCGTTCGCGCGCACGTGACGCTCCTCGGCGGCGGATTCGGGCGCAAGTCCAAGCCGGATTTCGGCGCCGAGGCCGCGTGGCTCGCGCGCGAGACCGGCAAACCCGTCAAGGTGACCTGGACGCGCGAGGATGACCTGCGCCACGGCTATTTCCACTCGGTCAGCGCGCAGCATCTCGAGGCGACGCTCGATGCGGACGGCCGGGTGACGAGCTGGCTGCACCGGAGCGCGTTCCCGTCCATCGGCTCGACGTTCGACACGACCGTCGGCGGCCCGTCGAACGACGAGCTGGGCCTCGGGCTCACGGACATCCCGTTCGCGATCCCGAACCTGCGGCTCGAAGCCTGCGACGCCGCCGCACACGTGCGCATCGGCTGGCTGCGCTCCGTCTGCAATGTGTATCACGCGTTTGCGATCGGCAGTTTCGCCGACGAACTCGCCCACCTGGCAGGCAAGGACCCGCACACATTCCTGCGCGAGCTGATGGGACCGGCGCGGCGCATCGATCCCGCCGAAGACGCCGCGACGTACGACAATTACGGGCAACCGCTCGCCACGCACCCGATCGACACCGCACGAATCACGGCCGTGCTCGACCGCGTCGCCGACATGGCGGGATGGGGGCGGG
The DNA here is from genome assembly GCA_036276805.1 of Woeseiaceae bacterium. Taxonomy (GTDB): domain Bacteria; phylum Pseudomonadota; class Gammaproteobacteria; order Steroidobacterales; family Woeseiaceae; genus UBA1847. Next base: position 2,838 of record DASUOE010000303.1, read on the forward strand.
TGCTGCCGGAAGGCCGCGGCCTCGGCATCGCCGTGCACCGTTCCTTTCTCGCGACCGTCGCCACGGTGGCGGAGGTCGGCCGCGACAAGGATGGCGGGCTCAAGGTGCACGAATTGTGGACGGCGATCGACGCGGGCCAGGTCATCAACCCCGATCGCGTTGTGGCGCAGATGGAAGGCGCCGGTATCTTCGGCATGAGCCTCGCACTGCACGGCGAGCTGACGGCACGTGACGGCGGGATCGTGCAGGGTAACTTCGATACCTACCCGGTTGTGCGCATGAGCGAAGCGCCGTCCGCGATCCACGTGCACATCATGGAGGTCGACGCGCCGCCGGGCGGCGTCGGCGAACCGGGCGTGCCGCCGGTCGCGCCGGCCATTGCGAACGCGTGGTTCGCCGCGACGGGCGAACGGCTGCGCGAGATGCCCTTAGGGAAGGCGCGAGGGGCCTGAAGGAAACCGGACGGAGAGAGACCGGGCGCTGCTATGGCGCCGCGCGCGCCGTCGCGGCGGCGCCAAGCCACCGGAGGGCCGACTCGATGCGCTCGTCCCAGGGGTGCCCGTGGCTCAGTCGCAGGCAATGCCCGTAGCGACCGCAGGGGGAAAATATCCGGCCCGGTGCGATGCTGATGCCCGCGGCGATCGCATCGTCGAAAAGTTCGACGGCGTCCACCGCGGACGGCAGCTCGAGCCACAGGACCGATCCCCCGACCGGCTTCGACGTGCGGGTCTCGGCGGGAAAATGTTCGGCGACGAGCGCGCTCATGCGCTCCGCGTTCCGCTTCAGCACCGGGCGCAGTGCCTTCAGGTGCCGCGCATAATCGCCGCTCGCAATGAAGTCCGCGAGGGTGAGCTGCTGCAGCAACCCGGACGAACAGGAGTAGGCCCGCTTCAGCCGCTCGATGCGCCGGATGAAGGCGCCTGCCAGCACCCAGCCGATGCGATAGCCCGGCGCCGCGGTCTTGGAGAAGGATCCGCAGGTCAGGATTTTCAGGTTCGGGTCGAGAACCTGCGCCGGGGTGGGGCGCGTCCCGTCGAAACGGAGGTCGCCGTACACGTCGTCTTCGATCAGCACGACGTCGTGGCGGCGGAGCACCTCGAGCAGGCGCAGGCGGTCCCGATCCGGCATGGTCACGCCGAGCGGGTTGCCGAGCGTCGTCGAGAAGACGCAGGCGGCGACGTCGTGTTTCGCGAGCGTGCGGTCGACCTCCGCAACGACGACGCCTTCCTCCGGGC
>DASUOE010000304.1:0-3945 GCA_036276805.1 Woeseiaceae bacterium
GATGCCGGCCTCGCCGAGCGCCGCCAGGATGGCGCCGTAGATCGCAGTACGTTCGGCAAGCGCGCCTATGATCGCTTCGCGGCACTCCATGATCTGCTGGTGCGGCGTGCGGCCGTCCACCGTCGGCGTCGTCATGCCGGCGCCGAGCTGCTGCTTCAGCCCGCCGATGCGCTTCATGAAAAACTCGTCGAGGTTCGAGTCGAATATCGCCAGGAACTTCACGCGCTCGAGCAGCGGGTTGTCCGGGTTCTCGGCTTCGGCCAGCACGCGGCGGTTGAACGCAAGCCAGGTGAGCTCGCGGTTCAGGTACAGGGCCGGCGCGTCCAGGTCCCACGAGGGCTGGGGTTCCGGGGTGCCGCCGAGCGGCGTAACGCTGGACATCGAGGTGCCTGTGAGGGTCTTTCGGGACCCCCAACCATACGTCCCGCCGGAGGCAGCCGCAATCGACTCCGTCTCATCGTTACGGTGGCGTTTCGGCTGTAGGAGCGGCCGTAAGGCCGCGAATGGTTCAGGCTACGCCAGTAGGAGCGCCGTCAGGCCGCGAATGGTTCGCGCTGTCCGGCCGTGACGACAGCGCCGTGGCATCCGGCCGCCTTCAATTCGCGGCGTGACCGCCGCTCCTACACTGCGCCGGCGGCCTCCAGCCGGCGTTCGTTGACGAGCAGGAGCAAACCGGCGGCCGCCTCCGCGTCGGCCATGGCCCGGTGGTGCTGCCGGAGCTCGATGTCGAACGCCTGGCAGAGCGCCGCGAGGCTGTACGAGGACCGGCCGGGGTAGAACTTGCGCATGCCGGCACAGGTGCAGAGCCGGGCGTGGCGAAACGGCCGTCCGAGCCGGCGGAACTCGCGGCCGATGAAACCGTAGTCGAAGTCCACGTTGTGCGCGACGAATATGCAGTCGGCGAGGAACGATTCCAGCGCGTCGGCGACGTCCGCGAACACCGGTGCGCCGGCCACCATCGCCGGCGTTATGCCGGTGAGGCGCGTGATACCGGCCGGGATGCTGCGCTCCGGGTTTACGAGCGTGTGGAAGCGATCGACGATCTCGCCGCCTTGCACTTTCACGGCACCGATTTCCGTGACGCGGTGCCGCTCGCCGGGACCGCCTGTCGTCTCCACGTCGACCACCGCGTACGCCTGCATCGGATCGAGCGTCCAGCGCACCCGCACAACGTCGGCGCGCAGGCCCGTCTCGCGAAGCAGTTGGAGGCACAGGAACTGGTTCTGGCGGAGCTGGTCGCCGTCCGTCTTGATCTCGACGAACCGGATCCCGGCCTCGTCGGCGAGCATGAGGTCCGGGTAACCGTGGCGCGCGTTGCGGTAGTCCCGGCACAACCGCCGGAGCAGGCGTTGCAACGCGGCGGGCGGGGCATGCAGGACGAGCACGAAGACCGCCTCGAGCAGCGAGCGGCGCCAGCGGAAGACGCCGTTCGGCTTGCCGTAGTGCTGCGTGCTGGCCTTGAGCAGGCGCCGCCTGAGGTCCCCCGGCCGGCCGGTGAGCGCGAGCTTTTGCTCGATGGCCTCGCGCTGGACGATGGCGAACGAGCCGTCCATGAGCGACACCGGCAGGAACTCGAAGGGCGAGTGCAGCGCTGCATCCGCACCCTCGAAGAGCTCCTCCCAGAACAAGAGGCCAAACAGCGTGCGCCACAGTCCGTTCTCGGTGCGAAAGGCCTGCGTCCCCGCATTCGCGAACCAGGCCGCGGCGGCGCTCTCGGGCGCGCCGGACAGGGATTCGTCGAGTTCGATCGTCTGCGCCGCCCGCAGCTCGTCCGTGAGCTTCGACGTCCGCTTGCGGCCGAACTTCAGTGCGTACAGGTCTTCGGCCATGAGCGCCTCCGCGTCGCTGCGCGGCTCGTCGATGAGCCGCTCGAGAAACGCACGGGCCTCCTCACGGCGTGCGGCGGCAAGCAGCACGCGCGCGACGCGCTCGCTGCAGCGCGCGGATTCGCCGCGACGGTACATGGCGAGGGCGGCTTCGGCGTCCGGGATTTTCTCCAGCGCACGGCCGAGTTCCCAGGCGAGCGTGTCGCGGGCGGCCGCCGCCGCGGCATGCACCGGTTCCGGCCAGGCGGCGGCCTCGTCAGCGAGGGCGCGGACCGTCCGCGCGCCGGGCCGCTTCAGTCGGTCGAGCCGGAGCGCGAAGTACCAGTTCTCGAGCGCTTCGCCGCGATCGGCGAAGCGCGGCTCGTAACTCTCCTTGTAGTCATGCGTGCGGACGAGCCCCAGGTCCCGCATCGTGAAGCGGCCGAGGCTGTCCTGCACGCGGCCGAAATAGAGGAACAGCAGGAAACGGATCGCGTCGGCATGCCGTTGCACGAACACGCCGCGCGCCGCGAGCGTCGCCACGAGCCAGTCAGGCGGGCACTCTGCTGTCGCGAGCGCCACGAGCTCGGCCTTCTTCATCGACTTGCTCATACCGGTGACGAGGGGTGCGAGCAGCCCGGTGAGTTCCCGACGCGTGAGGAACGCGAGCAGCTCAGGGACGTCGTCCTCGCAGGGCGGACGGATCCAGCCGGTGTCGCGGAGCGCGGCGAGCAGCGGCGCGATATTGCCGAGTTCCGCGTAGCAGAGCCGCTCGGCCGCGAACACGCGGCCCTTGCGATTGACGAGCCTCACGTACAGGCGCCGTGCGTCGACCGGCAGCCCGCGGAAATCGCGGATCAGCCGCCGCCCGGCCTCGTCCAGCACATGACCGTAATGCGCCTCGACGAACGCGAGCAGCTCCTCGAAGTGGGCCTCGTAATAATGCGTCGGCAGCGGGTCCCGTCGCTGTACCGGGACCCAGTGCGTCTGGTCGAAATCGGCGTCCGTGCTCATGGTGAGTTGCGGTCAGGTGTGTTGCGGTCAGCGTGTTGCGGTCGAATGGATCCGGGCGGGCGATTACAGTATGCCGCTTCGCCGTGATTCGCCAAACGTTGCGGCGCGACGTCCGCGCCTGCGTGCCGGATCAGGGGAGGGGCTGCACGCTCACTTCGAGCGCATTCGGCCCGCTCAGGAACGACGCATTGACGTAGAACTCGCGCCGCTCCGGGTACACGGACGTGTGCACGACCTGACCGTCGTGACGATACTCGATGGCGCCCGGCAGCACGCGGACGGCGATGACGTCGCCGACGGCGAGTGCCGGGCCGCTCGTCTGCCACGTACCGTTTTCGTACACCTTCAGGAAGCCGCCGGAATTCCTGAGGCCGTGCTCGATGTCCCGCCAGTCGGTGAACGCCGCCTGGTTGCCGAGCCCGGTCGTCCAGGTGGCGCTGGCGGGATCGTCGCGGACCAGCCACCGCACTTCGAAGGCGTCGCCCGAAGCGACCTCGGACAATCGCGCGGAGGAAATCGTATTCCGCAGCCAGCCCGTCGGGCTGCCCGAGTAGCGCAGCACGTTGCCGGTCACCGACACGCCGCCGTTTGGCCTGTTCCAGGCGGTAACGGCGACGGCCTCGTTGCCCGCACTGGCATGCAGACCGGCGTCGACACCGCCGCGATGCTGGCCCGCGGCCTGGTCGAAGCAGGGTGTGAGGCCGGTCGACGGCGCGGGATCGCTGTCCCGTCCGCCGTCCGCCGCGCGCCGTGGGCTGAAGGCGAACCCGTCGGGTGCCGTGAACCGGAGGCGGTATCGTCCCGGCGGCAAGCCGGCGAACACGTATCGCCCGTCGGCGCCGGTGGCCGCCGACGCGAGCTGCCGGCCGTCCGTGCAGTCGACGAGACTTACGGCCGCCCCGGCAAGGCCTGCCTCGCCGGCGTCCTGGATGCCGTCCCGGTCGGCATCGGACCAGGCGATGTCGCCGATGCTGCCGCTGCCCGCCGGGGAAGCGCAGGGCGCGAGCGTCCGCAGGTTCACCGCTGCGGCAGGCAGGACGCGGGAAGCGCCGATATGCAGCGCGGCGCCGGCCGGCGCCTCGCGCAGCACGAGACAGGGATCTCCATCCGCCGGCAGGGAGAAGTT
>DASUOE010000305.1:0-4386 GCA_036276805.1 Woeseiaceae bacterium
TCTTCGAGGGCAACTATACCGCGCGCGGAAAACAGCCTTAGCTTGCGCGCCAGGGTCGGCGGGGCTTCCTGGACTCGGCTCTCGTCCCATAGAGGCTCGCCAAATCGGCGATTGAGTTTGAAGTGCGCAGCCTGGTAGTCGCGCACGCCGATGCAGTGGCTTTCCATTTTTCTGTTGAAGACCGAGGCTTCCGGCATGTGGTGCCGATCGACTGGAAACATTGAGACCAAGTAAGACAGACCCGTGTGCAGCAGATGCAGTTGTACCGCGTCCAGAGGATCAAGCGAAGCGGCAGTGTCTCCGATTGCGACACAATTGCCAATCCAGTGTTGGCGTCGGCTGCCCGGTTCGATCGGGCTCAATATAGTGTCGCCTTGGATACGAAGACCGGAAAGCGCCATGATTGTCGGCGCAATATTTTGCGGGCTGATTTCGGTATTGGCGTATGCGGCCATCAGCACCGTCCGCCCGAGCAGCGGATATATCCCGAGCCAGCCCGCCCTGAACGCCGAGACCTGGTTGAAGGCCGGCACGGGGTCGAGCGGCGGCGCCGAGGCAACGGCGAGCCTGTCGCAGGGCAGCCAGCGTCGCCAGCTCTCGAAGTTGCCGGCAGGCTCCAGGTGACGGATCAGCGCCGCCTCGGCGCCGCTCGCGTCGAGGTAAAGGTCGGCAACGACTTCGCGGCCGTCCGCTAGCGTAACGGAACGGATGCGGCCGTCCTGATGCTCGACCGACCGCAGGTCGGCGACCGTGTGACGGATCCCGCCGCCGAGCGCGGCCTGGCCGAGCGTGCGGAGGTACGGTATCGCCGCCAGGTTGTACCCGTACGTCGCCTTGGAAAATGCCTGCGTCGAATCGTTGAAGATGACGAAGCGTCCCTGCTTGGCGGCGGCCGCGCCAAGCGAGAAGTCCTCGAGCGGGACCTTGAGGCCGTTCGCCCGGGCCTTCAGCCAGTACTGCAGGAAGTCGACGTAATTCAGCGAAATGCCGTGGGTATCGTAGGCGTGCAGGAAAGGCGCATCGGCGCCGGACCAGTTCGAGAACCGGTGCCCCAGCGAATACAACCCGCTCGCCGCGCGCAGCAGCCGGGTCTCGTCGAGACCGAGCAGGCGGTGAAACGCCTGCTGTGTCGGCAGTGTGATGTACGCGTCCTGCGGGCGCAACGCGGACGGCAACTCGATGAGTTCCACCTGCACGCCTGCCTTGCCGAAACTCCGCTGCAGGGCGAGCGCGGAGAGCCAGGCGGCGGCGTCGCGCCCGACGATCGCGACCCTGGCGACGGGCTCGTTCATGGCGCCCCCGCCGCGGGGCAATAGTCCGCGAGGAACGCGCCGTGGTCCGGCATGCGCGCCGTCCGCTCGTCGATCGATGCCGCGAGCTCGCGCATGCGCTCGAGCGCCGCATCGAGCGGCAGGTTCGCCGTGAAGGGGTCGTAGCCCTCGGGCTCGAGCCCCTGTCCCACGAAGACGGAGATCCAGCTCGGCGGCGCGAACAGCCCGTAGCGGTAGACGTCGATATAGCCGCGGTGCCGGAACAGCGCGATCTTCTCCTCGAGACTCGCGGGCACCGGCATCTGGCGGCAATAGCGCCACAGCTCCGCGTCGTCGCGCGTATTCAGGTGGTAGTGCAGGATCAGGAAATCGCGCACGCGGTCGTACTCGTAATCGACGAGCCGGTTGAACTCCTCGGCGAGCGCCGGGTCCGGTTCGCGAGCGGGAAACAGCTTCATCAGCGCCATGATGGCGATCTGGATGAGGTAGATGCTGGTCGACTCGAGCGGCTCGAGGAAGCCGCTCGAGAGACCGACCGCGATGCAGTTGCCTTCCCACGAACGGCGGCGGCGGCCGGCTTTGAAGCGCAGCGTGCGCGGCTCGCCGATCGCCTTGCCGTCCAGGTCCGCAAGCAGCGCCGCGGCAGCCTCGTCGTCGCTCAGGTACTCGCTCGAGTACACGTAGCCGTTGCCGGTGCGGTGCTGCAGTGGTATGCGCCACTGCCAGCCGGCGGACTTCGCCGTCGAGCGCGTGTACGGCAGGAGCGGCTCGGTGCGCTCGCACTGCACGGCCGCGGCACGGTCGCAGACGAGCCACTGCGACCAGTCTTCGAACGGCACGTTCAGGATCTTTTCGAAGAGCAGCGCGTGAAAGCCCGAGCAGTCGATGAAATAGTCGCCGCGGATCGTCTGGCCCGACGCCAGCCGCACGGACAGAACGTGCCCCGAGACGGCGTCACGTTCGACGTCGACGATGCGGCCCTCGATGCGTTCGACTCCCTGCGGCTCCGCGAAACGCCGCAGGAAGCGTGCGTACAGGCTTGCGTCGAAGTGGTACGCGTACGCATAGGTCGAGTTGATCTCGTTCGCGTCCTCGACCGGGAAGTCGAACCGCGCCTTGCGGCATGCCTGGATCGCGTAGGACCAGGTCTCTATGTTGCCGGCCTCGGCCTTCTGCCGCGCCCGGACCCAGTGCTGCAGGAAGTCGGCGCCGCCCATGCGCCGGCCGAACGCGCCGAACGGGTGTATGTAGGACGAACCCGTGTAACCCCAGTCCCGGAACTCGATGCCGAGCTTAAAGCTCGCATTCGTCTGCGCCATCATGTCGGCCTCGAGGATGCCGACGAAGTCGTTGTAGTCCTTCATCTGCGGCAGCGTAGCCTCGCCTACGCCGACGCTGCCGATGGCTTCGGACTCGATCAATGTCACGTGACAGTGCCGCCGGTCCGTCGCGCTCGCGAGCGCTGCCGCGGTCATCCAGCCGGCGGTGCCGCCGCCGACGATGACGATGACGAGCGGCTCAGCCACGGCCGAGACACCTCGACGCCACGGCCCGGCCGGGCGTTGCCGCCACCCGCGCGCAGCTCGGCCGGCGTGGTGAAATCGTCAGGAAATTCATGCGCTTGGCGGTCATACTTGCCTCCCCGACACGACGATACCCTGTTGCCCGGCCGGTGCCAAGCACCGTAGTCTGTCGAAGAGACATAGGAGACCCGATGAAAACCGGTGCATTGCAGACGCTGTGCGCGCTCCTGGCCGCGCTCGGCGGTCCGGCCGTCCTCGCCGGCGAACTCACCCGTTACCACCGCGTCGACGAGGTGATGGACTGGGGCGCCGCTACGACGCGCCTCATCGTCGAGCTCGGCGCCGACGCGTCGAGAGGCGCGGTCGGCGCGGACACCTTCGACGTGCACGTCCGCCGCCGGGATCCCCGGCTTGCCGAACCGCTACTCGAGGAAGGCGCGCGCGAGGTCGTCGAGGCGTACGTCTCGGACGAGGGAGGCACGCCGGTGCCGTCGGGCCGTTACGCAACGCTCGTCATGGCCGTCGGCCCGACGCTCTCGCTCGGCAATGCCCTCAACTTCGCGCAGGACCCGGCCACGGGCAGCCACTTCAATGCGTGGACGGAGAACGCCTACACCATTACGCAGCAGGAGCCGATCGATGGCATCGAGGACCTGGTAGCGACCGAGATGGGCGAGTACACCCGCCTCGGGATCGACGACTTCGTATTCGACACCGCGTCGTACCGCGACCCGGAGTATGGCCCGACGGAGATCCGCTACGCGCACTGGTCGCCGCCAGCGGACGACGGGCGGAACCCGCTGATCGTCTGGCTCCACGGCGGCGGCGAAGGCGGCACCGACCCCACCATCCCGCTCGCCGCGAACCGCGCGCCGGCGTTCGTCGCCGACGACCTGCAGGCGGTCTTCGGCGGCGCCTACGTACTCGTCCCCCAGTCGCCGACGTGGTGGATGCACGGGCCGGCGGGGACACGGGGCAGCAACGAAAAGCAGGACGCCCTGTCGATCTACACGCGCGCGGTGCAAAATCTCGTGGAAGATTTCGTCGCCGACCGCAAGGACGTCGACGCCGACCGGGTCTACGTCGCCGGGGCGTCCAACGGCGGCTGGCTCACCGTGCGACTTCTGCTCGACTATCCCCACTACTATGCGGCGGCCGTCGCCGTGTGCGAACCCCTGAACCTCGACTACGTCAGCGAGGAGGAGCTCCGGGGGATCGTCGACGTGCCGCTGTGGCTCGTCACGGCGGCGACCGACAGGCTGGTCAAGCCGGAAGAGTTCCCCGTGCCGCTCTACACGACGCTACGCACCCTCGGGGCGAAGGACGTGCACCTGACGCTCCTGCCGCGCGTCGAGGACATGAGCGGCGAGTACGTTGCCGCGGACGGTACGCCGCACGAGTACGACGGCCACTGGTCCTGGATCCCGTTCTACAACGACCACCTGGCGCTCATCGAAGACGCAGACGGCGTCGAGGGCGGCGCCGGGCAGCTCTACGGGCCGATCGCGAAGACCGTCGACAATGTCGGCGGGCGCGACGTGGTGACCGTGATGGAGTGGCTGGCCGCACAGTCACGGCAATCGATCCCGAGC
>DASUOE010000306.1:0-6179 GCA_036276805.1 Woeseiaceae bacterium
ATCCGCCGCCGCGAAGTCGACCGCGATCTCGTCGATGCCGCCGAGCTCGCGGCCGACCGGCTGGTAGACGCGACCCGCCGCGCTCGGAGCGAACTCGCGGCAGTCGGCGCCAGGCCTGAGCGTGACGCGCAATTCGATCCCGGCGCTCGCGGGCACGTGCGTTTCATAACTCGTGCGGCACGCGGCGACGATCCGGATCGTCGCGCTGTCCTGGTGCCGCGTCACGACCACATTGTCGAGCGGGTCGAGCGGTGCGGCCGGGGAGGCCGAAGGCCAGCCCGCGGCCAGCACGAGGGCGAGGATGCCCGGCGCGCGGCACGATCGCTGCCCATCCGGTCGGCGCGCCGGATCGTGGGGCCGCGCGCTCACCAGCTCACCGTCGTGTGGCAGGAATCGCATTCGGACGTCGTCGGCACGTGGTCGACGGGTTTGCCCTCGACGGCAACACCGTCGTGACAGCCGGAACAGGTACCGAGTGCCTGCAGGTGATCGAAAGCGGTCACGAGGGAGAACGTGTCGACGCGATGGCAGTCCTCGCACACGTCCGTCGTCGGCAGGTGGGTGGGCGGCTTGCCGGTCGCGTCCGTGCCGTTGTGGCAGGCGACACAGCCCGAGTCGATCCCGCTGTGATCGAAGCGCATGACCGGCGAGAACGCGACGGTCAGGTGACAGGCGCCGCAGTCGTCGCCGGTCGCGGGGTGATCCGGCGGCTTGCCCGTCGCCACGCGGTTGTCGTGGCAGTCGCCGCATTCGCCGACGACCTCGCGATGGTCCATTCGCGCGACCGGCACGAAACTGCGCACCGCGTGGCAGGCGTCGCAGTTCTCCGAAGCCTGGATGTGCAGCGCGGGTTTGGCGGTCGCGGGCGCGAAGCCGCCCTGTGCATGGCAGGCCGCGCAGCGCGACGGCGTCCCGACGAACAGGCCCTGGCGGTGGCAGGCGCCGCAGCCGGCGATCGCATGCGCGCCATCCAGGGAAAAACCGGTCGATTCGTGGTCGAAGTCGGAACTGATCGGGGTCTGGGCCGACGCCAGCGTGGCGAGCGCGAGCAGGAGCAGGCATGCGCCGCGGCCGAGCCTCGCCTTGATTGCCGCCGTCATGGTCGAATGCGCCGTCACGGTGCGTTGAGGCCCGTGATGTCGCCGAACGAACGCGTCGAATGGCAGCCGCCGCAGTTCGTGCCGAACTGTCCGTCGTGCACGTCGTCGGGCCGGTGACAGCTGCCGCAGTCCGGCGAGACCGCCGCCGCGTCGGCAGCCGGGTCCGCATGGCAGGCAGTGCAGGGCAAGGGTTCATGGGCGCCGTCGAGCACGAAGCGCGTGACCGCGTCGTGGTCGAATGCCGTGGCCGCCCAGGAGTTGCTCGAGTGGCAGGCACCGCACGCCTCGCCGAGCTGGCCCGCGTGCGGATCGTCGTCGCGGTGGCAGTCGGCGCAATCGGTCGGCGCGCCGCGAAACGTGCTGTCGGTGTGACAGCCGGCACAGGCCACCGCCGCGTGCATGCCGAGGAGCGGGAAATCGGCGAGATCGTGATCGAAGCGAATCGGGTCCGCCCAGTCGGCCTGCCCGTGGCAGGCCGAGCAGTCGCCTGCGAGCTGCCCGTCGTGAACGTCGTCCGGCACATGGCACGAGCTGCATTCGGCGTCCGGCGCCTGCGACACGCCGGTCTTGTGGCAGGCCGTGCAGTTCTGCGCTGCGTGCGCCCCCTCGAGCGCGAACCCCGTAGTGTCGTGGTCGAAGCGCGCCGCCGGCCAGCTATCGGGTGCGTGACAGCCGGCGCAGTCCGTGCCGAGGCGCCCCTGGTGCACGTCGTCACCGGCGTGGCAGGCGACGCAACCCCCGGCGAAGGTGTCCTTGTGATCCGGCTGCCGGTGACAGTCGGCGCATTCGAGACCGGCGTGCCCGTCCGCCAGGGCGAAGCCGGTCATCGTTGCATGATCGAATCCCGTGGCGTTCCACCCGTCCGTAGTGTGGCAGCTGCTGCACTCGTCGCCGCGGCTGCCGTCGTGGACGTCGTCGACGGCGTGGCAGGTTACGCACCTTCGCGATGCGGCGTCGAAACGGTTGCGCTGGTGGCAGTCGCCGCACGCGACGTCGCGATGCCCGCCGGTGAGCGCATAGCCGGTGCCGGCATGGTCGAAGACCGCCACCAGCCAGTCAGCCTGGTTGTGGCAGTCCGCGCAGGCGCCGCCGAGCTGGCCCTCGTGCGGATCGTCGGCGCGGTGGCAGACGCCGCATTCCGCGGGCGCTTCGCGCGGCGAGGCATCGGCGGCATGACAGCCCGAACAGGTGAGCGCCTCGTGGGCACCAACCAGCGGGAAATCGGTGAATGCGTGATCGAACAGGCCGCCGTCGAGCCCGACGATGTCGGCGTCGCGGCCTTCGTGTTCCGTATGGCACGCCGTGCAATCGCTTTCGCGGGCAGCGGGGAAACGCCCGTGAAACCCGGTACCCCCGGTGCGGTCCGCGCCGATGCCCTCGTGACATGCGGTGCAGAGCAACGGGCGGGCTTCGTCGGTCTCGGCGTCGTGGCACGCGCCGCAGTCGTTCTCGAAGTCGGCGTGGCCCTCCGTAACGCGGCCCGGCATCACGAGTTTTTCAATATTGGCCGCCACGGCCGGGCCCGCGAGAAGGGCCGCCAGGAGGACACAAGCGCTCGCGAGGGTGTACTGCGATGGGGCGCGACGATGTGCCGGCGACGGCGTCATAGTGAATAGGCATGTACGGCAACGACGTGGACGATGGCGGTGAAAATCAGGATCAGGAAGAACGGCAGGTGGATCTTGTGCCAGAGCGAGAACAGCTTGTCGTAGGCGACGAAAGCCGCCACCCGGCGCACGCGCCGGAGGTGTTCGCGGATGAACGCCTGCGCCAGCCGGAGCAGGCGGTCCCGATGTGCCCGGACGATGGCGGAGGAGGCGGCCTGGGCATCCAGCTCGCGTGCAACCAGGCGCGCGATGCGCCAGTACGCGAGCCGTGTCTGCACGCCGAGACGGAACGGCAGCACGATCGTGTCGATAAGCCCTTTCGGCGGCTGCAGGACCTGGCGGTCGAAGGCGGCAATCGCCTGCATCATCGACGGGACGAACTGCGCGGCGGGCCCTGCATCCCTGACCGACAGCCTGACCGTGCCGAGCAGCTCCTTCAGGTTCGCTTTGCGGCCGAACAGCCCGTGGTGCACCTTGCCGTACAGGTAGCGCCCGACGAGGCCGCTGACTGCAACGAGCAGCATCGATGCGAGTGCTGCCGTGCTGTTGACCGAGCCGAAGTAGAAGTTGCTGTGATACAGGATCGTGATCGGCGCGACGACCCCGATGATCATGTGCGTCTTGAACCAGTTGCGCACGTTACCGAGAAACGAGAGGGCACGGAATTTCTTGCGCAGCGGGTAGAGCAACAGCGACAGGAGCAGGAAGCTGCCCGCGATCCCCAGCGCATAGCCGAGACCGTGATCGGGAAACAGGCGCCGCTCCTCGCGCCCGACCCAGCCGACGATGAGCGCCGTCGTCGCGGCGGCGAAACCGGCAAGGCTCCCGTACTCCTTGTAAAGGCGGCGCCAGAGCGACGGAGTTTCGCGATGCCGCGGGGCGGCGTCGGCCACTGCGGCCGGACGCCCGGCGGCGCCGTGCGAGATGCGTATGGTTTCGGGGTTTGCAGCCAAGACGGTCCCTCGTCAGTCAGCGATTGCGCGTTCCGTGTGCGCAGCGATCAGTTTCCGGTCGAGCGTTGCGGCGTCGACGCCTAGTTCAACGGCGCGTCGTGCCGCCTTGCGCGCGTCGTCCGTGCGGCCGAGCCAGGCATAGGTCTGTGCGAGCAGCGCCCAGCCCGATGCATCCTCCGGGGCAGCTTCGAGGCGCGCCTCGAGTCCGCCTACTAGCTCTGCGATCGGCGGCGCCGCGGCCGCCTGGTCGGTCGTGTCCTGCGCCGGCGCCGATGCACGCTGCGTACTGAGCCAGCGGTCCATCGTCGCACGCTCGGCGGCGCTCAAAGTCTCGTTGGCCTGCACCGGGAAAGCCGGCGCGACCGCGAGCACGCCCGTCAACAGGCCCGTCAACAGGAATGAACCCAGCACTCGCTCGAACGTCACCTGCCGCCTCGCTGAAAAGACATTGAATGCACGACCGCGCCGGTCGATCCGGATGTGACGGCTGTCTCACGATGTGTCGTTACGACCGTCTCACTTGCCGGCGCGCGAAAGTCACCATAACCCAGTGTGAAGCGCGTTCCCGTGACCGGTATCACATTAAGAATCCGACCGATGCGTAGACTTGTGAATCCTCGCCGGCCGGCGCCTGCGGCGACCGATGCCGGCGGGCCCGATCGCTCGTCCGAGGTGATTATGAAAAATGCAGTGAGACTGGCGCTCATGGCCTGCCTGGCGGCAGGTGTTGATGCTCTGTACGCTGCCGACGCCGACGCCGACGCCGCCGTCCTCGAACCGGCTCTCGAGGCGCTCAGGGCGCGGCGCTTCGAGGACGCGGCCGCGAGCCTCGCGAGGCTAGCCGACGACGGCGATGCCAGGGCGGGTTATTACCTCGCCGGCCTGCAACGCCGCGGGCTCGGGCTCGACCGGGACCCGGCCGCCGCCGACCTCAGGTATACCGAGCTGGCGGCGGCGGGCCAGCCGGACGCCGGATTCGCGCTCAACCGGGCTGCAGGCTGGCGAACGGGGACGGACTACGCGGATCCGCTGCGCGCGCTGCACTGGGCGGCGCAGCGCGGCGATGACGCCGGCGTCGCCGAGTTCCTGCCGCGCATCGACGACGTCGACGCGACGCTCGACTTCGGGCGTACCGCGCTGATGGAAGCCGCCGATGCGGGCCACGCGAGCGTCGTCCGCCTGCTGACGGCGGCCGGTGCCCGTCCGGATGCCCGCGATGCCGTCGCCGACACTCCTCTCATCCTCGCGATTCGCGGCAATCACGACGACGTCGTGAAAGCGCTGCTGGTCGCGGGCGCGAATCCCGAGCAGCCTGGCGCGCACGGCGACACGCCGCTGATCGTCGCGGCGCGGCACGGGCGAAGCGCGAGCGCAAAACGACTGCTCGACGCCGGTGCGTCCGCCGACGCGCGAAACGACGCCGGGCAGAATGCCATGGGCATCGCCGTGGTACGGGAGGAGCGTGCAATCGCCCGGCTGCTCGCCGCGCGCGGCGCGACGCCTGCGGGCTATGCCACGACCGAGCTGTCGTCCGAGCGCATGCGCATGCTGGCGGACGTCCCGGGCCAGCGGCCCGTCTGGTTCGTCGCCGCGGATCGCGGCAACGCAGGAATGATCGAAGAGCTGCTCGGCCAGGGTGAGCGCATCGACCGGCAGGACTGGGCAGGCCGCACCGCTCTCAACATCGCCGTCGAGCGCGGTCATGTGGCGCTTGCCGAGTTGCTGGTCGCGAGCGGCGCGAATGCCCGCATCGCGCGCAATGACGGGCTGACGCCCGCGCACGCGGCAGCGCTCGCCGGCGACACGGCGCTCGTTGCGCTGTTCGTGGCGGCGACGAGAGATCCGCATGTGCAGGCGCCGGACGGGCGCGACATGCTGATGATGAGTGCCGGCGCCGGCTCGGCAGACGTGGCGCAATTCCTGCTCGGGGCGGGCGCGAACGCGCACCGCACTGACAGCGAGGGCCGTACGGCGCTGGTACACGCGGTGCTCGCGGGCAGCGACGACGTCGTCGAGCTATTGCTGTCCGCGGATGCCAGGCCGGACACGGCGGATGCGGCCGGGCGCACGGCGCTCTGGTACGCCGCCGATGCCGGCGCGCTGGCCAGCATCAACCTCCTGCTCGCTGCGGGTGCGAATCCGGCCGCGCCGGATGCAGGGGGCGATACACCGGTGCACCGTGCGGCGCGGCGCGGCGATCGCGAGGCGCTGCGCGCCATCGAGCGGCACGCGCCGCTTGGCGATTCCGGGAATGCGACCGGAATGACGCCGCTGATGCTCGCCGCGGTCGGCGGACACCCGGCGGTGGTGGAGCGCCTGGTTCTCCTTGGCCACGACATCGATGCCCGCAACGCGAAGGGCAATTCCGCGCTGCTCATCTGTGCGCAGCGGGGTGACGCCGGCGCCGTGCGCGAGCTCGTTCGCCTGGGCGCGAACCGGCGGCTGGTCAACCGGGACCGCCTGAACGCGGCGGACCTCGCGCGGCGGCTCGGGCAGGCACAGGTACTCGCGGCGCTCGG
>DASUOE010000307.1:0-2420 GCA_036276805.1 Woeseiaceae bacterium
GCCCCTGCGACGTGACGCACCCGAACTTCGTGCCGTACTGCAAGATCGCATCGCTCCGGCGCTTCCCGGCCGGGCAGTTCGACTGGGAGCCGAGCGGATTGCCGCGGTCGTGGGTGCCCAGAATCCGCCCGCTGGATACACTCGCCGCCACCTTGAAGCTGGTCTCGCTCAGGATGCACGCTTTCGGCCCGACCTTCTTCATCCACATGGGCCTGGGGGGCCGGAACTACGCGTTGCTCGAAACCGAGGCGAACCGCTCATACCATCGCATGGCGAGGTGTCTGGAACTGCAGCCGCACATGCACGGCATCATCGCGGCTTCGTGGCTGCATTCGCCCGACACGTTTGCCATCAGCCCCCACCTGTCGTGGCTGAATCGCGTGTTCCTGGACAACGGCGCCATCGTCGGAACGATCGGTCCCGCCGACCCGGATTGCGGCGTGCTGCACCGGAGTCCCGAGCGGCGCCGCGCCTTCGATGCGGGCACCTGGGCCCCGACCACCGGCCTCGTGATCTGGCCGCGGGAGGAGGTGCTCGCGTGGGCCCGACGTCATCCGGAACTGGAGTCCTGAATGGGATACGTGCCGGCAAGCGCATCCGAGATCACGGCGTGGATGGAAGCGCATCCCGCCGCGGGGCGGATCACGTGGGCTAACACGATCACGGACAGGCTCGACGCCGTCACGGACGCCGACCCTTCGCGATTTCCGGTCGAGTCGTGTGACGCGGTCCTGCGAGCCATCTCCGGAACGCCGGACCAGGCGCGGCGCTGGCTGGCGTCGCGCGGACCCTCCCCCGCCGTCCTCTACGTGAAGGCCGGCCTGTTGACGTCGCATCGGGCGTACGGCGAGGCGGCCGGCGCGTGGGAACAGCTGCTCGACGCGCTGCCGTGCCGCGATCCACAGATGCTGCTCCAGTACGCGCGCCTGCTCGCGGGCCTCGACGACTACGAGCGTGCGGCCGCACGTCTGCGCGAAGCGCTGGCATGCCGCCCCGGGTACGCGTTTCACGCACGCGCCGCATCCGTGATCGAGCGGGTCGGCCGGCACGCGGCTGGCTCGCTGCGGCAACTGCGCATTGCCGTGCTCGGATCGAGCACCACGCAACTGCTCGTGCAGGTGCTGCGGGCGCTGTGCTTCCGCGATCGCATCCAGGCGGAGTTCTACGAGGGCCCGTACGGCGCGTTCCGGCAGGAAATCCTCGACGCCGGCAGTGGCTTGTACCGCTTCGCGCCGACAACGGTCCTCGTCGTCCCGAATTGGCGCGACCTGCACCTGCCGCCGGTCTGCGCGGACGAACGCGCAGTGGTCGAGGGAGTTGTCCGCGAGTTCCGGCAGCTGTGGGACCTGCTCGCCGGCCGCACCCGAGCCCATGTCGTCCATCAGGGATTCGACCTTCCTGCCATCGACAGTCACGCCGATGTCGCCGCCCGCCCGGGCGGCAGGACTCGCGTCATCCAGTCCATCAACCTTGCGCTCGCCGAGGCGGCACCCGCGTTCGTCTCGGTTCTCGACGCTATGGCCGTGCAGGCCGAAGCCGGACGCGACGCCTGGGAGGACGCCGCGCTGTGGTGCACGGCGAAGCAGCATCCGGGCACCACGGCGCTGCCCGCGCTCGCCGAGGCGCACATGGCCTGCATCCGTGCCGCCGCGGGCCTGGCGCGAAAGGTCGTCGTCTGCGACCTGGACAACACGCTGTGGGGGGGCATCATCGGCGAGGACGGCCTCGAGGGCATTCGGATCGGCGCGGGAACGCCCGCTGGCGAGGCGCACGCGGCGCTGCAGGAGTACCTCCTCGAGCTGCAGCAGCGGGGCGTCCTCCTGGCCGTGTGTTCGAAGAACAACCCGGAGGACGCGCGGGCGCCGTTCGAGCTGCACCCGCAGATGCGCCTGCGGCTCGAGCACTTCGCCGCCTTCGTGGCCAACTGGCGCGACAAGGTCGAGAACCTGCGGTCGATCGCGTCGACGCTCTCGCTGGGGCCCGACAGTTTCGTGTTCCTGGACGACAACCCGTTCGAGCGCGCCTGGGTGCGCTCGCGGCTGCCGGAGATCGAGGTCGTCGAACTCGGACGCTCGCCGTTCACGTTCGTCGCGGCGCTCGATCGGCTGCGGCTGTTCGAGGGTGGCGCCCTGACGGAGGAAGACCAGCGACGCACGGCGCTCTACCAGCAGGCCGCGGCGGGCGAGGCGGCGCGGGAGTCGGCCGGATCGCTCGACGAGTTCCTGCAGCAGTTGTGCATGCGAGCCACCGACGTGCCTGTCGGCGCGGCGAACCTGGCGCGCGTGACGCAGTTGATCAACAAGACCAACCAGTTCAACCTGACGACTCGGCGGCGGACGGAAGCGGCGGTTGCGGAGCTTGCGGCAGACGGCTCGACCTGGGCGCAGGCATTTCATCTCGCCGATCGCTTCGGGGATCAT
>DASUOE010000308.1:0-6582 GCA_036276805.1 Woeseiaceae bacterium
AGGAACGCGCGGGCAGCGTCCTTGGGCACGCCCCGCGCGACGACCTCGTCCATTGCCTCGCGCATCGTCGCCAGCAGCGTGGCGCAGACGGTTTCCGACAGGCCGGGTTCGAGGAGTGCCATCTGGTCGACGGTGACGCGATAGCACGCGGAGACCGGCGCGTAGATCGTCCTCGCAACCTGCTCGCCGAGCGCATAGGCCTCTTCGGGCCCCTGCATCAGCGCGCTGACGACGCCCTGCTTCGCCTTCGATCCGCCGAAGTAGTCCCGCTTCGCCTCGAGATCCGTCTCGTCGTTGAAGATCGGCGGGTGGCAGGGGTGGGTGACGAAGTAGGCCAGGTCGTCCCGGTCCGGCAGGTGGCCGGCAAAGGGCGCGGCGGCATCGAGTGCGATGACGAGCGTGCCCGGCGCGAATCCCGGCTCGAGTTCGTGCGACACCTTGCGTATCAGGTTGTCCGGTACCGCGAGGATCACGACGTCCGCCCCGTCGACCGCGGCCCGGGCGTCCGTGCAGCGGACGCCGAGCGCGTCGGCGAGTCGCTGCCTGCCTGTCTCGCTGACTTCGACGTGCCGAACGTCGTAATCCGACCGGGCGAGGTTGCTCGACAGCCGGAAGCCCATCTTCCCGCCTGCCCCGATGAGTGCGATCGTGGTCATTGTCGTTGATCCCCGTCCTTAATCCGCTGTTGGAGCTTTGCCGTGAGAGCAGCTGCCGCAGGCAGCGGGCGCTGCAGAGGGTGGTCCATTGCACGAGCGCGCAGCCGTGGCTGGACTAATGCCGGAATGATGAGATACTAAGCATACCAGTCGAACAAGTCCAGCCAGCCGATTCTTTGCGCTGTAACCGTTGGATCGCGAGCGAAAATGCTGTCAAATAGCGAAAATTTCCCAGAAGTGCCTATGAATAGCGCTCACAAGATCGTCAAGCGCAAGCTGTCGGACGACGTCCTCGACCGGCTGCGGGAACTGATCAACTCGGGGCAGTTTGCGCCGGGCGACACGTTTCCCTCCGAACGCGAACTGATGGAGCGCTTCGGCGTCGGCAGGCCCGCGATCCGGGAAGCCATGCAGGCGCTGCAGAGCGCCGGCCTGATCGCGGTGCAGCAGGGCCAGCGGCCGAGAGTCACGGAGCCGACGGCGCAAGGCATCATTTCCCAGATCGATATGGCCGCCCATCACCTGCTCAACAAGTCGCCGAGCTCGCTCGAGCACCTGAAGGACGCCCGGTTGCTCTACGAGACGGGCCTCGTCCGCCGCGCGGCCGAGAAGGCGACGGAAGAAGACGCCGTCAAGATGAAGGCGGCCCTGGACCTGCAGGAGCGCTACTACGAGACGGAACCGGACAAGTTCGTGGAAGCGGATATCGCGTTCCATATCGCCATCGCGGAGGCGACGAAGAACCCGATTTTCGTCGCCACGAGTTACGCGATGCTCGGCTGGCTCAAGCAGTTCAATCCGAAGATCGTGCGTCTTGACGGCAAGGAGCACATCACGCTCGACGAGCACCGCAAGATCTACGAGTTCATCGTGAACCACGACCCGGACGGCGCGGCGTACGCCATGACCGACCACCTGAACCGGTCCCGCGAAATATTCCGGAGCAAGCACAAGGGCGAATAGCCCTGCGGACGCCGGGTCCGGCTGGCATATCCTGCATACTTAGTATATAAGTTGGGCGTCCCCGAGGCCGCGCAAGGTCGAAGCCCCTCGCGCACGGAAATCCGATGACGCTGTCTATGCCGACACCCGATGCGGGCGTGCTCGCACGACGCGACGAGATCGTGGCCGCGCTCCGCGCAATCGTGCCCGGCGAGGGCGTGATCGACCATGCCGATGCCCTGCGCGCCTACGAATGCGACGGCCTCACCGCCTATCGGCAGCCGCCAATGGTCGTGGTACTGCCGGAAACGACCGGACAGGTCGCCGAGGCCGTCCGCTGGTGCCATGAGAACAGCGTGCCGATCGTGCCGCGCGGCGCGGGCACGTCGCTGTCCGGCGGCGCGCTGCCGCTGGCCGATGGCGTGCTGCTCGGCCTTGCGAAGTTCAACCAAATACTCGAGGTCGACTACGTCGACCGCGTCGTCGTGGCGCAGCCCGGGGTCACCAATCTCGCAATCAGCGAAGCCGTCGCCGCGGCGGGTTTCTACTACGCCCCCGACCCGTCCAGCCAGATCGCGTGCACGATCGGCGGCAACGTCGCCGAGAATTCCGGCGGCGTGCACTGCCTGAAATACGGGCTCACGACGCACAACGTGCTTGGCGTCGAGCTGGTCACGGCAGAGGGTGACGTCGTGCGCCTCGGCGGCCGTACGCTCGAGGCCGCCGGCCTCGACCTGCTCGGCCTCGTCGTCGGCTCCGAAGGGCTGCTCGGCATCGTCACCGAGGTCACCGTGCGCATCCTCCCGCGGCCCGAATCCGTACGCGCTTTGCTGCTCGGGTTTCCGACGGTGACAAGCGCCGGGCTTTGCGTGGCGAACGTCATCGCCGCGGGAATCATACCCGCCGGCATGGAAATGATGGACCGTCCGGCCGTCGCGGCCGCGGAAGCGTTCGTGCAGGCAGGTTATCCACTCGATGTGGACGCCCTGCTCATCGTCGAACTCGACGGCCCGGAGGTGGAATGCGCGGCGCTCGTCGAACGCGTGAGCGACATCGCGAGGGCTGCCGGCGCGGTATCCGTCCGCGCGTCGCAAAGCGACGAGGAACGCCGGCTCTTCTGGGCCGGCCGCAAAGCGGCCTTTCCCGCGGCCGGGCGCCTGTCGCCCGACTACTATTGCATGGACGGCACGATTCCCCGCCGCCGGCTGCCGGAAGTGCTGACCCGCATTGGTGCGCTGTCGGAACGATACGGCCTCAAGGTAATCAACGTCTTTCATGCCGGGGACGGCAACCTGCACCCGCTCATCCTGTACGACGCAAACCGGCCTGGCGAACTCGCGCGCGCCGAAGAGTTCGGCGAGCAGATCCTGACGCTCTGCGTCGAGGTCGGCGGCGTCCTGACGGGCGAACACGGCGTCGGCGTCGAGAAGCGCGACCTCATGCCGGTCATGTTCACGGAGGCGGACCTGGAGCAGCAGAAGCGCGTGAAATGCGCGCTCGATCCCAAGCTGCTGCTCAACCCGGGCAAGATGCTTCCGGCGCTCCGCCGCTGCGCGGAACTGGGCCGCATGCACGTGCACGGCGATCGCCTGCCCTTTCCCGGGCTGCCGCGGTTTTGACGACGTGAACGCAAACTCGTCGCCAGCGTCCGCCGCGCTCCGTCCTGCGTCGCCGGCGGAACTTTGCGACATCGTCGCCGGCGTTGCGAACGCGGGCGCGAAGCTGCGCGTCCGCGGCGGCGGGAGCAAGGACGCGATCGGCGCACCGGACCCGGCGGCCCGGGTCCTCGACCTCTCGGGGTTCTCGGGCGTCACCGGGTACGATCCGCCGGAACTCGTGATCACGGCTGGCACGGGCACGCCGCTCGCCGTCGTGGAAGCCATGGTGGCGGCCGAAGGGCAGATGCTCGCTTTCGATCCGATCGACCACGGCCGGCTGTTCGGCACCGCCGCGGGCGCCGCGACGATCGGCGGCATCGTGGCCGCCGGCGTTTCCGGTCCGCGACGGCTGTCCGGCGGCGCGGTCCGTGATCACCTGCTCGGGTTCGAAGGCGTCTCGGGTGAGGGACGCTTTTTCAAGGCCGGCTCCAGGGTCGTGAAGAACGTGACCGGTTTCGATCTCTCGAAGCTCGTGACCGGAAGCTGGGGCCGCCTCGTCGCGCTGACCTCCGTTACGCTCAAGGTCGTGCCCGCCCCGGCAGCGAGCACGACGATGATGATCCGCGGGCTCGATCCCGCGACCGCGATTGCGGGCATGAGCCGTGCCGCCGGATCGCCCGCAGGCGTCGCGGCCGCGGCGCACCTGCCGGACTGGCAGGGCGCGCCGGCGACGCTGCTCCGGCTCGAGGGGTTCGCCGAGTCCTTGCCGGCGCGGATGCGCACCCTCGCCGCCGCCATCGGCGACGCCGGCCGGCCGGTACCGCTCGCGGACCCGGACGCTCAGGCCTTGTGGGACGGCGTGCGGCACGCGACGACCCTGCCGGCGGACCGGCCGCTCTGGCGCGTACATGCCGCGTCGGGGAAAGCCGCCGCGATGCTGGCCTCGCTCGGGGAGGCCGCCTGGATCCTCGACTGGGCCGGCGCCCTCGCCTGGATCGCCAGCCGGGCGGATGCCGCGGCCATACGCCGGGCGGCGGCGGCGGCCGGCGGGCACGCGATGCTCGTGCGGGGCGATGCGTCGCTGCGGGCCGCGGTCCCGGCCCTGCACCCGCCGTCCCAGGGCGTCGCCCGGCTCGAGGCCAGCGTGCGGCGTGCGTTCGACCCGGCCGGCGTCTTCGACACGGGACGGTTCTGACGTGCAGACGCGGTTTTCCGAAGCACAGCTCGCCGATCCCCGCAATGCGACGTCGGAAGCGGTCATCCGCAAGTGCGTGCACTGCGGCTTCTGCACGGCGACGTGCCCCACCTACGTCCTCCTCGGCGACGAGCTCGACAGCCCGCGTGGCCGCATCTACCTGATCCAGGACATGCTCGAGAACGAGCGCGCGCCCGGTGCCGAGACCGTCAAGCACGTCGACCGCTGCCTGTCCTGCCTCGCCTGCGTGACGACCTGCCCGTCGGGCGTGAATTACATGCACCTCGTCGATCACGCGCGCACTTACATCGAGGAGCACCATGTGCGGCCGTGGCCCGAGCGCCTCATCCGGCGGCTGCTGTCGGCAACGCTGCCGGTGCCCGGGCGCTTTCGCCTGGCGCTGTCCGTGGCGCGCGCGGCCCGCCCGCTCGGCCCGCTGCTCTCCCGCGTTGCGCCGCTCAAGCCGCTCGCCGCGATGCTGGCGCTGGCGCCTGCCCGCCGCCCGGTCAGCGAGCATCCGCCGGAACGGCGACCGGACCCGGTAACCGGCCGCGTCGCGCTGCTTCACGGCTGTGTGGAGCCGGTGCTGCGCCCCGAGTACCAGGCGGCGGCACGCCGGCTCCTCAGCCGGATGGGTTTCGAGACCGTCGCTGCGCCGGGGGAGCAGTGCTGCGGTGCGCTCGTCCATCACCTGGGACGAGAGGCCGATGCGCTCGCGGCCGCGCGCCGCAATGTGGACGCCTGGATGCGGCTGGTCGACGACGGCGGTCTCGCTGCCGTGCTCGTCACGGCGTCCGGGTGCGGCACGACGATCAAGAATTACGGCTTCATGCTGCGCGACGATCCGGACTACGCGGACAAGGCCGCGCGCATTTCCGCGCTGGCGGCCGACATCAGCGAGTTCGTCGCGCGGCATGCGTTGCCGCGCGCGGAATGCCGCGGGCTCCGGGTGGCGTATCACGCGGCGTGCTCGCTGCAGCACGGCCAGAAGATAACGCACGCGCCGGCGCGTCTCCTGGCCGAGGCCGGTTACGCGGTCGTGACGCCAGCGGAAGCGCACCTCTGCTGCGGGTCCGCCGGCGTGTACAACGTCCTGCAGCCGGACCTGGCGGGCCGCCTCGGGGACCGCAAAGCCGCGAACCTGGCGCGGCTCGAAGCCGACGTCATCGCCACCGGCAACATCGGCTGCGCCACCCAGATCGGGCTGCGCGTCGACACGCCGGTCGTGCATACGATCGAGCTGCTTGACTGGGCGACAGGCGGCCCGAGACCCGCCGCGTTGACGGCGTACTGACGGCGGCGATGCGACGCCCCGGCGAACTTCACACGATCCTCGCAACGAGCAACAAGGAAAACACGATGCAACAGGCACACCTGCACGAACGCTTCCGCCGCGGGCTGATCCACGCCTTCGGGGTCGCCGCCGCCGTCCTCCTGGCCTCTGCCGCCGCGATGGCCGATCCGGTAGCGCTTTACCGCGTGTTCGAAACCGAGGTGACGAATCCGAACGACTACGACAACCGCTTCACGGACGTGGAGCTGCTCGCGGAATACACGGCGCCTTCGGGCAAACGCTGGGATTTCCGCGGCTTTTTCGACGGCGACGGCGAGGGCGGCGGCGACCTGGCAACGGGCGAGGTCTGGAAACTCCGCTTCATGCCGGACGAAACGGGCGAGTGGAATTACACGTGGCGCTGGAGCGACGGCACGCCGGGCGGCAAGGGCAGCTTCGACGTCACCGCGGACAATGCCGGCAAGGGCATCATCAAGGCCTACGCGGAGAATCCCCGCTGGTTCGCCTACAACGGCACCGAACCCGTCTGGCTCAAATCGTATTACGAGACAGGGCACGGCAGCATCGCGCAGGATTTCGACTGGGTGACCGAGAACGTCTTCCAGCCGCTGCTCGACCACGGCTACAACCACCTGCAGGTGAACTGGCTGTTGTCCCTCTGCTGCTTCGGCCAGTACTACCACGATGGCCCCGAGCCGGCGACGCTCGACTTGAGCGTCTACGAGAACGGCAAGGTGACGAGCACGATGAACCTCGAGGTCTGGCGGCTGATGGAAGAGCGCATGGCCTGGCTCAATGACCGCGACGTCGGCGTGCACATGTTCCTGGGCTTCGACGGCAGCCAGAACGAAGGGCCGCGCTGGGAAGACCTGGACGAGGCCGGCAAGGAGTTCTTCG
>DASUOE010000309.1:0-13885 GCA_036276805.1 Woeseiaceae bacterium
AGCTCGCCCGGGAGCCCGCCGGCCGCACAGACGACCGTGGTCGCGGCCGTCGCCACCCGGTTGACGGCGCCGAGCACCTGCGCATCGCCGGGCAGGCCCGCCCCGCCTGGCGCCGTCGCGGCCTCTACCTCCGCCTGCCACGCGGCGATCGCCTCCGAATTCGCCCGGCGCCAGTCCACGGCGGCTTCGGGCGTACGGCAGTCGCGCTCGAGCGCCTCGAGCGCCACCGCGACGTCCGCCTGCACGGCGTGCGCCCCGGCCTTGATGCTGTCGTGCCGTGCCGTGTTGACGGCGACGAGGTTCGCGTGCGGGTTGAACAGCGTGTGCGACGCGGTCGTAAAATCCTGCAGGCGCGTGCCGAGCGCGAGAATGAGGTCCGCCTCGCGCGCGGCGCGGTTGGCCGCGGACGAGCCGGTGACCCCGATCGCGCCGACGTTGCACGGGTGGTCCCAGGGCAGCGAGCCTTTGCCGGCCTGGGTCTCGGCGACGGGGATGCCGTGCCGTTCCGCGAAGCCGGCGAGCGTGTCCTGTGCCCGGGCATAGTGCACGCCGCCGCCCGCGACGATCAGGGGCCGTGCGGCGGCATCGAGTAGCGCGGCGGCCCGCGCGATCGCCTCGCGATCCGGCGGCGGCCGCCGGATCGAGCGCAGCTGCGCCGCGAAGAAGGCCGCGGGGTACGCAAACGCCTCCGCCTGCACGTCCTGCGGCAGGGCGATGACGGCCGGGCCGCAGTCGGCGGGATCGAGCAGCACGGACAGCGCCTGCGGCAGCGATTTCAGGAGCTGCTCCGGACGCATGATGCGATCGAAGAACCGGGCGACGGGGCGGAACGTATCGTTCGCGCTGACCTGCGGGTCGGCGAAATTCTCGACCTGCTGCAATACGGGGTCCGGGCGCCGGCTCGCGAATATGTCGCCGGGAAGGAGCAGCACCGGCAGGCGATTCACGTGCGCGAGCGCCGCGGCCGTCACCATGTTCGTCGCACCGGGGCCGATCGAGGTCGTGCAGGCCATCATGCGTCGGCGCCCGTGCGCCTTGGCGTAGGCAATCGCAGCGTGCGCCATCGCCTGTTCGTTGTGCGCGCGGTACACCGGCAACGGCTGCCCGTCGGCGGCCAGCGCCTCGCCCATCCCGGCCACGTTGCCGTGGCCGAAGATGGCGAACACGCCGCCGAACAGCGGCTGCGCTTCGCCGTCGATCTCGATGTGCTGCGCCGCCAGGTAGCGGACCAGCGCCTGCGCCATCGTGAGCCGAACGGTTTCCTGCATGCTCCCTCTCCCCTCTCCGAACCTTCCGGGTGCTCAGCGCCGCACGGCACCGGCGGCATCGCACCAGAGATCGATCATGGCGCGATACCTCTCGTGCACGGCGGCCCTGGCGCCGGCATCGTCGAGGCCGCCGGCAAACCACGCCTCGGCCGCGTCCGCGAAGATGCTGCGCCCGACGGCGAAGCCGCGACAGATGTCGAACGGCGCCGCGACCGCGAGTCCCTCGGTGAGGCTCTCGATCGCCTCGCCCTGCCCCAGGATGACGACGCCCTTGCACCAGGGATCGTTCGCCGCGATCACCTCTGCAATCGTGCGCCATGTCGCCGCGGACTGCGTCGGCAGTTTCCACCAGTCGGGCCGGACACCGAGATTGTAGAAGCGCCTGAGCGCGCGCACGACCGGCTCGGCCTTGCCGTCCTCGCGCTCCGGGCAGATGATCTCGAGCAGGAACCGGCGTTCCTGGCGCACCAGGTCGGCGTACACCGCGCGAACCTGCTCCTCCTGCCGATGCCGGAGTTCGGCCGGGTCGTCCGGATGATAGAACACGAGGCACTTTGCGATCTGCGCCGCGGGCCAGGTGCCGAGCTGCCACCCGGTGGCCGGCTGTAGCTCGAACTCGAGCGGCCGTGAGCCGGGCACTTCCACGGGACTCGCGGTCCACAGGCCGCTGTTCGCGAGGCGGTTCAAAGCGTCGTTGCCGTGCCGGTGATCGACGATGGCCCCGTGGCGCACCGCGTTGCCGCCCGCGCCCGCGATCTCGAGCAGTACGTCCGCGAGCAGGTTCTTGAAGCGGCCGATGTCGGCAAACGGCCGCCCGTTCCGGCCCGCCAGCTCCTCGAACTGGCTGCGATGGTCGAAGGCCAGCACGCACAGCGGACGTTCGTCGTCGTGCCAGGTCGTGGCGCGATGGAGGTGGGCCAGTTCGTCGTCGAGCCGGGGGCGAAACGGGGTGGGCCGCATGGCGAGAAAGCGCTCGAGCTCCGGCCGGCTCGGCATGGCCGGCGTGCAGCCGTGGCGGGCCACCACCAGCGCGCCGCAGGCGTTCCCGAGGCGTCCGCAACGCTCCCAGGATTCGCCGGAGATCCAGCCGCCGAGGAAGCCCGACAGGAACGCGTCGCCGGCGCCGACCGTGTTGAAAACTTCCACCGGGAACCCGTCGACGTGCGTGCCGTCGTCGAGGCTCGCGATCTCGCGGTCCGCGAAAACGGTGCAGCCGCTTGCGCCGCGCTTCAGCACTATCACCGCGCCGCTCACGCTGCGAACCTGCCGGACTGCTTCGAGCAGGTCGGCCGAGCCTGCCGCAATTGCGATTTCCTCCTCAGTCCCGACGACGAAGTCGCAGTCCGGCAGCAATGACCGGAGCGCGGCCGTCGCTTCCGCGGACTCGGCGTAGCGGCTCGCGCCATCGCCGGGCCGCGCCACGCCCCACAGCACGGGCCGGTAATCGACGTCGAGCAGCACCTGCGTGCCATTGGCTTTGGCGTACGCGATCGCGCGGCGCACGGCGGCTAGCGTGGCCGGCGTCGACGCGTGCGTGCCGGTAATCGCGAGCAGGCGCGCGGAAGCGATGAACGTCTCGTCGACGTCGTCTTCCGCGACGCCCATGTCCGCACAGCGCTCGCGATAGAAGATGTGAGGGATCTCTCCGTCGCTGCCTATGCCTAAGATGACGAGCGCGGTCAGGCGGTCCGGATCGGTGCGCACGTGGCTGACGTCGACGCCCTGTCGCGCCAGCTCCTCGCGGACGAAGCGGCCCATCTGCTCGTCGCCGACGCGGGTCAGCATCGCGCTCTTTGCGCCGAGCCGCGCGAGCCCGGCTGCGAGATTGCCGGACGAACCGCCGAGGTACTTGGCGAAGGACTGCATGTCCTCCAGCCGCCCGCCGACCTGCTGGCCGTACAGGTCGACCGCCGCGCGGCCGAGGCAGATGACGTCGAGCGTTCGGTCAGTCACGTTCGGAGAGTTCGTCGGCCGGCCACCAGAACGGCGCATCCCGCTCCATCGTCCACGCGTGCTCCGCCGTGAAATCGGGCACCGTGTACGGGTCGCCCGGCAGGTGGCGGATGACCCAGGAGTAATACATGCCGTAGCCCGGCGCCGCGCACTGCGCATGGTCCTCGCCGGGCGGGATGCAGACGGTGTCGCCGTCGCGCACCTTGTAGACGCGCTCGCCGAGTTCGGCGTGCCCGTAACCCTGCGGCGCGGTGAACCGGTAGTGGTAGATCTCCGGCTGCCGGTGGTGATGCGGCGGGTAGCTCGACCAGCCGCCCGGCAGCGTCACGACCTCGCCCAGAACGAGTTCCGCCTCCGGCGGCGAATTACGCGCGTCGAAGATCGTGCGGACGAAACGCAGGCAGCGGCCGGCGACCTGGCCGGCGCCGCGATGCTCGTTCGGGACCTCGGCCGGGCCGAACACCCGCGGCGGGAACGTCCTGTCGTTGTCGCATTCGTAGCGCGTGAGCTCGCTCGCGGCCACCGCCTCGATCCGGACGCTGGTGCCCGCGGACGCGTGGATCGAGCTCGCCGATTCGTCGAAGAGCGACCGCCGCCGGAAGTCGAAGGCCGCGCCGCCCGCAGTACCGCGCACGGCTCCGGACATGAGCAGCCAGGCGGTTTCGGATTTTGTTTCGAGGTCCGTCACGTCGCCGGGCGCGAGCGCCAGGGATGCAATGCGGATGCCGGCGTAATCGGCGATGTGCCAGGTACCGCCGTCGCGGCCGGCACTGCCGCTCCGGCGAATGAAATGCTCGTTCGTCATGCGGCCTCCCCGGACAGAGCGTCGTCCCAATCGAGTGTCACCCAACCGCGCGCCTCGCTGGATGCCTCCATGGCGGCCATCACGCGCTGCACGGCGAGCCCTTCGGCGAAGTCGGGCCAGAACGGCGTGCGGTCCCGGATCGCGACGAGCAGCCGATGGATCTCGATGACCTTGAGGTCGTTGATGCCGAGCCCGTGCCCCGGTGCCGGGCAGAAGCGGCCGTAGTCGCCGTGTTCCGGGCCCGCCAGGATCGTGCGAAAGCCGCGCCCGCCCGCGGCGGCCTTGGCATCGTATACCCGTAGCTCGTTCATGCGCTCCTGGTCGAACGCAATGGCGCCCTTCGTGCCCGACACCTCGAACGTGAGTCCGCACTTGTAGCCGGTCGCGATGCGGCTGATCTCGAACGTTGCCGGCAGGCCCGAATCCAGTTCGATGAGTGCCCGCGCCACGTCCTCGTTCTCGACGCGGCGCTGCTCGCCGGTCGCCGGGTCGCGGCGCAGCGGCACCAGGGTCTTCAGGTCCGCGACCAGCCGCCGCGGCCGGCCGAGCAGGAAATGCAGCAGGTTGATGAGATGCGAACCGAGGTCGGCGAGCGCCCCGGAGCCCGCGAGGCGCCGCTCGCAGCGCCAGCTGAACGGCACGTCAGGGCTCGTCATGTAGTCTTCGAAGTAGCGTCCGGAGAAGGCCATCGGCTCGCCGATTTCGCCTGCCGCGATCATGTCGCGCGCGACGCCGAGCAGCGGATTCGTGGTGTAGTTCAGGCCGACGGCGTGCACGACGCCGGCCGCCGCGGCAGCACCGGCGAGCGTGGCCGCTTCCTCGACGTCGAGCGCGAGCGGCTTCTCGCAGTAAACGTGCTTGCCGGCGCGGATCGCGGCGAGCGCCATCTCGGCGTGCAGGTGATTCGGCGTGCAGATGTCAATGACGTCGATCCGCTCGTCGTCGAGCAGCTCGTGCCAGTCGTCCGTGCCACGCTCGAAGCCGAGGTCGCGCGCCGCTGCCTCGGCACGGGCGGCGTCGCTGTCCGCGACGGCGACGCAGCGCGGCGCGGCGATGCCGCCGAAAACGCGCGCGACGCTGCCGAGCGCGATGGCGTGCGCGCGGCCCATGAAGCCCGTGCCGATGAGCCCGAAACCCTGCGACGAGGAAGCGGTCACCGGCCCACCGCCTCGGCCCTGCCCGACCGCCGGCTCGCTTCCGCCGCATCCGCGAGTTCGAGCGCGCGCACGCCGTCGACGGCGCCGGCGAGCGCATGCGTTTCGCCCGACAGCGCGCGGACGAAGTCGTCGATCTCGCGTCGGTAGGCGACTTCATAGCGTTCGAGGAAGAACGGCAGCGCAGGCTCGGTCAGGAAGCCCTGCGCGGTCGCCAACTCCACCCGGGTCTCGGTCGCGTTGGCCGCCCGGAGCATGCCCTCGGCGCCGAACGCCTCGATGCGCTGGTCGTAGCCGTAGACGCAGCGGCGGCTGTTGCTGATCTGGCACCAGGCGCCGTTGTCCATCTCTACGACGACCGCGGCGGTGTCGACGTCGCCGAGTGCGCCGGCGTCGGCACTGAACAGCGCAGTACCAGCGGCGAAGACCGAGCGCGGCTCGGCGCCCGTCAGCCAGCGGACCATGTCGAAGTCATGGATCATCATGTCGCGGAACAGTCCGCCCGAACGCTCGAGATACGCTTTCGGCGGCGGCGCGGGATCGCGGCTCGTCACCGTGACCATTTCGATGTGGCCAATGGCGCCACGCGCTATGTCGTCGCGCATGCGCCGGAACGACGGATCGTACCGCCGGTTGAAACCGACGAAGAGCGGGATGCCCGCGGCCGCCGCGACCTCGCGGCAGCGCTCGGCGCGCGCGGTTTCGAGATCCAGCGGCTTCTCGCAGAACACCGCCTTGCCCGCGGCGGCCGCGGCTTCGATGAGCGGCAGGTGCGTGTCGGTCGAACTCGCGATCACGACGCCCTGCACGTCCGGGTCCGCAAGCGCCGTCGCCGCGTCGCCGACTTCTGCGCTGCATTCGTCCGCGAGCCGGCGTGCCGCCGCCGCGTTCACGTCGACCACGAAGCGCACGTTCGCGCCCGGGTGCCGCGCGACGTTGCCGGCGTGGATCTGCCCGATGCGCCCGGCGCCGATGACGGCGATGCCGATGGTACCGCGTGTCATTTCCTGCCCTCGATACGGTGTGCATAAGCAATGACCAGTGTCTGCGCGAGGCACAACGAGGCCGTGAGCGAGCGGAACTGCCGTACTTCCGCGTCCTTGATGTCGAACGATATGTCCGCCTCACGCGCAACGGGGCTCAGCTGGCTGTCGCTGATGGCGACGACCGCGGCACCGGCCGTGCGCGCGCGCTGCACGATGTCCGCGGTCTCCTTCGCGTACGGCCGGAAACTGATCGCGAACAAGAGGTCTTCGCTGGCGAGCATCGAGCTCTGTTCGGTGAGCATGCCGGCCAGGCCGTCGATGAGATGGGCGGGCTTGTCGATGTGGCGCAGCGCGTAAGCGAGGTATGCGGCGACCGGGAACGAGCGGCGGAGCCCGACCAGGTACACGTTGTTCGCCTTGACGATGAGGTCGACCGCACGTTCCAGGTCGCCGGCCGGAACCGATTCCTTCAGGTGTTCGAGCGCGATGATGTTGCTCTCGGTGAATTCGCGCAGCAGGTCGTGCGGCGTCAGCGAACGGCCGTCGCCGCTCTTCGCGTTGAACTGGCGCACGCGCTCGGCATAGCTCGGGCTCGGCGTCGTACTGATGAGTTCGTCGCGAAACAGGCGCTGCATCTGGCTTGCGCCTTCGTAGCCGAAAGCTTTGGCGAATCGGACGATCGTGGACGCCTGTACGCCGCAGCGGTCCGCGATCACCGCGAGCGTCTCGAGGCCCATGTCGTTCGGGTGATCGAGCACGTACGCCGCAACCTGCCGGAGCCGCGGGCTCAGGTCGTCGTGGCGGGCGACGATTGCCTCCCGCAGTTCGCGTATGTCCCGTGGCGCACGCAAGGCTTTTCTCCTCCGCTGGTGGACGCGATGCTAGCGGCGCTGCAACAAACGTTCCACGATCAAACAGACGTTTCGCCCGGAACGGTGCGGGTGCCGGTCACCGTCCGCCAGCGTTTGAAATAGCTGTTTCAAGTTTGCATTCTACAGAATATTTATTCTATACTCCATACCGACCGGACCGATACATTCACCTTTATCTACGCCGGGGTCGGGGGGCCGTGGCGACCGCGGGGAAGCTCGATAGTCCTGTGAATCACCGGGTCGCTTTGTAACACGAGGGTAATTTTCACCCTCTAGGCTGCCGATCTCGTCCGTGCGAGGCGCTTCGCGCCAGGGGAACATATGCAAGCGGAAGATATGCAAGCCGAAGTCATGCGAGCCGAAGTAACGCACGCCAGAGAAACGCAAGGTGTTCGTAAGTTCCTGCCCGTCGTGTCGCTCCTGGTCGCCCTGCTGCTCACCCCGACGGTGCATGCGCAGGTGGTCGTGCGCGGCGAGATCACCGACGCGGCCACCGCGCGCCCGCTCGCGTTCGCCGAGGTGGCGGTCGAGGAGACCGGGCGCAGCGTGGCGGCGGATCCCAGCGGCGCCTACACGATCAGCGGCCTCGCGCCGGGTACCTATACGCTCGTCGTGAGATCGGTGGGCTACCGGCCCATCGAAAAGTCGGTCGATGTGGCCGAAGGCGGCGCCGCGACGGTCGATTTCGCGCTCGACGCCGCTGCCCTCACCGAGGAAGTGGTGGTGACCGGCTATCGCGCCGCGTCCGCGAATGCGCTGCAGGACAAGCGCATGTCGACGATGATCAAGGAAGCGATCACCGCGGACGACGCCGGCAAGCTGCCGGACCAGAACATCGCCGAAGCGCTGCGCCGAGTCACCGGCGTCACCGCGACGGTGGACCAGGGCGAAGGCCGTTACGTGACCATTCGCGGCGTCGACCCCAGCTACACGAACGTCACCGTCGACAACCAGGTCATCGGCTCCCCGGAGGACACCCGCCGCGTTGCGCTCGACACGATTCCCTCCGAGGTGCTGTCGCGGGTCGAGGTGGTCAAAGCCGTCACGCCCGACATGGACGGCAACGCGGTCGGCGGCGCGATCAACATCGTGACGCCGAGCGCCTTCGACGACCCGGACGGCTTCTTCTTCTCCGCCTCGGCCGACTACGGCTACTACGACCTGAACGGCGAGAACCCGACCGGCATCGCCGCCGGCTGGGGCCAGGTATTCGGGCCCGACGACGAGTGGGGCATCGTACTGTCCGCGAGCTACACGGACCGGCAGTACGACACCGAGAACCTGCAGGGCGGCGATCCGTGGGAAGAGGCCGAAGACGACACCGGCATCCTCATCCCGGACGAACAGGTGCTGCGCGACTACCGCATCACGCGCGAGCGCACCGGCATCGTCGCGAACCTGGAATGGCAGCCGAACGACAACATGACGCTGCATTTGCGGAACCTGTTCAATAACTACGAGGACACGGAGATCCAGGCCGAGACGATCTGGGCCTATCGCGAGGGCGACCTCGAGAACCTGACGGCCACGTCAGGCACCTTCACCGAGGGCGAAGGCGAGCGGCTGATATCCGACCGCTTCGAGAAGCAGTCGATTCGTACGACGTCCCTCGGCGGCGAGTTCACGGTCGGCAACTGGGGCATCGACGCGCAGGTCACCCTCGGCGAAGCCGAACAGGAAACGCCGCGCGACCGCGAGTGGTCCTTCGAGCTCGGCGAAAGCCAGCCGATGAGCTTCGATACCTCCGACGAGTTCTGGCTCGTCGAAGCGTCCGACCCGGCCGCGTTCAACGACCCGTCCCTGTACGAGTTCAACGAGTACCTGCGCGGCGGCCAGACCGTGGTCGAGGACGTGACGGCATTCGAGCTGGACCTCGAGCGCGACGTGGACCTCGGCGGCACCGCGTTCCTGCTCAGGTTCGGCGCGAAGAGCACCGATCGGGACAAGACGTCCGACCAGGACATGAACGTGTACGACGGCTTTGCCGACGACCTGACGCTCGAGGGCTTCACGGAGCCCGGCAAGTCCGACTTCTACGACAGCGTGCGGCCGTATTACGACTTCGGGCCGCGCATGCTCTTCCCGGAGATCGACGCGTTTTTCTCGGCGAACGAGAGCGGCTTCGAACTGAGCGACGCCGATACCATCACCGAAACCTACGGCGTGGACTTCGAGGTCTCCGAGCGCGTGAATGCGGCCTATGTCATGGGCGAGTTCGACATCGGCGCCGCGACCATCGTGGGCGGCGTGCGCGTCGAGCAGACGGATACGAGCTTCTCCGCCTACGACCTGGTCTTCGTGGACGGCGACG
Organism: Woeseiaceae bacterium; assembly: GCA_036276805.1. Lineage (GTDB taxonomy): Bacteria > Pseudomonadota > Gammaproteobacteria > Steroidobacterales > Woeseiaceae > UBA1847. The sequence goes on from DASUOE010000309.1 coordinate 9,350, forward strand.
CCGAGCCCCCGCAGCAGGTCGGCGGCGACACCGATTACGACCACTGGTTGCCGAGCCTGCACCTGCGTTGGGCGCTCACCGACGACCTGCTGCTGCGCGCCGCCTGGACGAACACGCTCGGCCGGCCGTCCTACGAAGTGCTGGCGCCGTTTCGCATTTTCGAGATCGACGAGGACGACCCCGGCATCTACGAGGGCGAGGCCGAGCAGGGCAATCCGGAACTCGTGCCGCTCGAGTCGATGAATTTCGACGTGGCGCTCGAATGGTACCTCGAATCGGGCGGCATACTCGCGGCCGGCGTCTTCTACAAGGACATCGACAACCCGATTTTCACGCGCATCACGGTGATCGAGGAAGAAGAGTTCGAAGGGCGTTTCTTCAGTGAGCTCGAGGTCACGACGACCGACAATGCCGAATCGGGCGAGATCTTCGGCATCGAACTCAATTACCAGCAGCAGTTCATCGGGCTGCCGTCGCTGTTCGCCGGGCTCGGCATCGCGCTCAACTACTCCTACACGGACAGCGAAGCAACCGTGTTCGACCGCGAGGATCCCGTGCCGTTCTTCCTGCAGTCAGAGCACGTCGGCAATGCAGCGCTGTTCTACGAATGGGCCGGCTTCGAAGCTCGCCTCGCTTACACGTATTACAGCACCTACCTCGACGCCGTCGGCGACGACGAGAGCCAGGATCTCTACTTCGACGATCGCGGGCAGCTCGATTTCAAGGCGAGCTACCAGTTCACGGACAGCCTCAACCTGTTCGTGGAGGTCCTGAACATCAACGACGCCCCCCTGCGGATGTTCAGCGGCCGGCAGAGCGGGCGCCTCGCCGAGAACGAGATCTACTCCTGGAACGCGCTCGCGGGCGTCCAGGTGAAGTTCTGACGCCCGCCAGGCGTTGATTCGCGGTCTCCGAGGGCCGAACCGGGCTGTCCGGTTCGGCCCTCTTCTTTTGTGCGGGCCGCAGTAGCCGCGCCTTGCCGTCCCACCTGCGCGGCAACACAATAGCCGCGAGGACGCCAATCATGTTTCGCTGGTTCGAGAAGCGTCTCGACCCCTTTCCCCCCGAGGAGCCGGTCGAGCCGCCGAAAACGCTGATCGCCTTCTGCATGCACTACACCCGCGGTGCGTGGCACTTCATCGCGGCCGACGCGGTTCTCGTCGCGATCATCGCGATCACCGAGGTCTGGATGTTCGGGTTCCTGGGTTCGATCGTCGACTGGCTGGCGGCGCAGGAGCGCGCGACCTTCCTCGAGGCCCAGGGCCCGAAACTGGCCGTCATGGCGGCCATTGTCCTCGTAGTGTTGCCCGCGGCCGTACTGCTCCAGTCGCTGGTGCACAGCCAGACGCTCATGGGCAACTATCCCATGCGCATCCGCTGGCAGGTGCACCGCTACCTGCTCAAGCAGTCGATGGCCTTCTACCAGGACGAATTCGCGGGGCGAATCGCGACCAAGCTCATGCAGACCGCGCTCGCAGTGCGCGAGTGCGTCATCAAGCTCGTCGACGTGCTGAACTACGTGGTCGTCTATTTTCTCGGTGTGCTGATCATCGTCGGGTCCGCCGACTGGCGGCTCGCGGCGCCGCTCGGCATCTGGCTTGCCGGCTACGTCGCCCTGCTTTCCTGGTTCGTGCCGCGCCTCGGGCGCGTCTCGAAGGAACAGGCGGATGCCCGCTCGACGATGACCGGCCGCGTGGTCGACTCCTACACGAACATCCAGACGGTCAAGCTTTTCAGCCATGCGCGCCGCGAGGCGGGCTATGCGCGCGAGGGAATGGCCGCGTTCATGGACACGGTGTACCGCTCGATGCGGCTGGTGACCGGACTCTACGGCTGCCTGTACGTCCTGAATTCCCTGCTGCTCGTCTCGGTCGCGACCCTGTCGATACAGTTCTGGCTCGCCGACATCGTGACCATCGGCGCTGTCGCAGTCGTCATCGGGCTCGTCCTGCGCATGTGGGGCATGTCGCAGTGGATCATGTGGGAAGTGTCCGGTCTCTTCGAAAGCATCGGCACCGTGCAGGACGGCATCTCGTCGATTTCCCTGCCGCGGCTGGTCGAGGACCGGCCCGGCGCCGCGGAGCTCGTCGTCGCGCGCGGCGAGATCGATTTCGAGGACGTGCGTTTCCACTATGGCCGGAAGAAGGGCGCCATCGAACACGTGTCGCTCGCCATCGCGCCGGGCGAAAAGGTCGGCATCGTCGGCCGTTCCGGCGCCGGCAAGTCGACACTCGTCAACCTGCTCCTGCGCTTCTACGACGTCGAGGGCGGGCGCATCCTGATCGACGGCCAGGACATCGCCGCCGTCACGCAGAACTCGCTGCGCGCGCAGATCGGCGTGGTCACGCAGGATACGTCGCTTCTCCACCGGTCCGTGCGCGAGAACATCCTCTACGGCCGGCCCGACGCGACGGAAGCCATGCTCGTCAGCGCCGCGCGCCGCGCCCGGGCCCTCGGGTTCATCGAGCGGCTCGCCGACCTGCAGGGCCGCACCGGCTTCGACGCGCACGTCGGCGAGCGCGGCGTAAAGCTCTCCGGCGGGCAACGCCAGCGCGTCGCCATCGCCCGCGTCATGCTGAAGGATGCGCCGATCCTGATCCTCGACGAGGCGACCTCGGCGCTCGATTCGGAAGTGGAGGCAGCCATCCAGGAGAATCTTTATCGCCTGATGGAAGGCAAGACCGTCATCGCGATCGCGCACCGGCTGTCGACGATCGCCGCCATGGACCGCCTCGTGGTCATGGACCAGGGGCGCGTCGTCGAGCAAGGCACGCACGACTCGCTGGTTGCCTCGAACGGCCTGTACGCACAACTCTGGCAACGGCAGTCCGGCGGCTTCCTGCCCGACATGCCGGAGGCGGCGACGGCCCGGACAGCCATTCTGGATTCCGCGTAGGCGCCCGTGCCGGCCAGGCTCGATTGACCGTGTCGCCACTGCCAGCGCATGATCCCTGCCTTCAGGGGAGCACTGCAGGGGAACGCCAATGACCCGGCGGCAATCGATTTCGCGGCGAGCTTTCGTCGCCTCCGCATCCGTAGCGGTTACTCTGGCGGCGGTTCGAGCCAGGGCGGCGACGCCGCTCGCCGAACTCGCCGCAACGGTCGAATCGCCGCTCGGACCGTTTTTCCCTTTGGGCTACACGGGCGAGGACGACAGCGATCTCACGCAATTGCAGGGCCGCAAGGCTCGCGCGGCGGGCGACGTGATCGAAGTGAGCGGCCGCGTGCTCGACCGGCACGGCCGGCCGGTCACTGGCGCCAGGATCGAAATCTGGCAGGCCAATTCTTTCGGCCGCTACGCGCACGAGAACGACGTCAGTACCGAACCGCTCGACCCGAACTTCCAGGGTGTCGCGAGGCTAGTCACCGGTCCGTCCGGGACCTGGCGGATCACGACGATCAAGCCGCGCTTCTACGATTCCCCGATAGGCGTGCGCACGCCGCACATTCACTTCGACGTGCAGGGACACACTCACCGCCTGACGGCACAGATGTACTTTCCCGACGAGCCGGAACGAAACGAGGCCGATTCCCTGTTCCGGGACCTCGGCGCCGCCGCGCCGACGTCGGTTGCCCGGCTGGATGCGCCTGCCGCGTATCGCTGGGACATCGTACTGATGGACGCGATCGGCTGAAGCGGCGTTCGCCCGGTCGCTGCCGCTCGTTCAGGACTCGAGGGTCCAGCCGTTGTGATACTCGGCGCGCACGAGGCGATTCGCGGCGGCGTTGTCGGTGAACTCCCCTTTTCGCGCGTCCCAGGCGAGCTTGTCGCCGGTGCGAAACGCGATGTTACCCATCTGCGCATTGACGGCCGCGAGCGCGCCGGACTCGATCGGCGTGTTCAGGAGGCCCGGATCGCCGGCCCGGACGGCTTCGACGAAATTGCGGGTGTGCAGGTCGAGGTAAGACACGCCTTCGGGCGGCCCTTCCGGCGGGATCGCCGCCATCTTCGGCTTGCCTTCCTTGCCCCAGCCCTCGAAGGTCGTCTCTGACGTCACGCTGAAGCCGCCGCGATGCACGACCAGCGTGCCGTTGTTGCCGACGAACGCGATGCCCTCGGGCATGCGATAGGGTCCCTGGTCGATGCCGGTGGCGTGCTCCCACACCATGTTGAAGTCCGGGTACTCGAACACCGCCTGCAGCGTGTCGGGCGTCTCGGACGCGTCGTCCGGGTACGCGATCTTGCCGCCCGACGCCATCACCGATACCGGCTCGGTCGCGTCCATCACCCAGAGCGCGATGTCGATCTCGTGCACACCCCAGTCCGTCATGAGCCCGCCCGCGTAGTCCCAGAACCAGCGGAAGTTGAAGTGAAAGCGGTTGCGGTTGAACGGCCGCTTCGGCGCCGGGCCGAGCCAGAAGTCGTAGTCGACGCCTTCGGGCACGGGCTCGTCGGCGAGGATCGGCACCGGCTGCATCCAGCCCTGGTATGCCCAGGTGCGGACGAGGCGGATGTTGCCGAGCGCACCGGAGCGGACAATCTCGCGCGCTTTGCGATAGTGCGGGCCGCTGCGCTGCCACTGCCCGGTCTGCACC
>DASUOE010000310.1:0-2698 GCA_036276805.1 Woeseiaceae bacterium
TCTGCCTCGCCATCGCGCTCGAACTCGCCGGTTCACCTGAAGGCGGTCCCGCCGGCGCCGATGCGAGAGCGGTGCACGAGGCCGCCGTCGAATCGCGCGCCCAGAAGCAGGGCGACGTGCCGCGGGCGAAGGCCGGCGGTGTGGCCGCGTCGGTCCAGACTCCCCCCGGCGAGCCCCACGAGGCGCCGGCGGACGCCGGAACGGTTGCCGAGGCCCTCCCCACCGACGGCCGCGGCGGAGCGCGGCCCTGCGCGCAGGCGGAGCAACTGCGTGACGAGTGGCTCGCCTGCATTGCAGCCCTCGAGGCCGCCGGCGACGCAGCCACCGCCGCACTGGAGCGGCAACGCTTTGACGAGGCCTTCGCGGCGCCTGACGTCATTTCCAGGTGATACACGTCCGAGTGATACACGCGGTGCTCCGGCGCGACGCCGGGTGCTAGAATTGCGGGCCCGGCGCACGCCGCGCCGGAACCAACGGCCTGAAAAAGCGGGATTAATAAAGCGGGCCTCGACAATCGGGCGCCGGGGGCCGGCGCGAAGCGTATCGCCACCCGCCGCGGGGCCGTAGTCCGCCGCCGCCGCGACATTGCCCCTCAGGGAGACTCTGCAGGAACCACGATGAAGCCACCTGTCCGAATTACGATCACCGGAGCCGCCGGTCAGATCGGGTACCAGCTCGCCTTTCGAATCGCTTCCGGACAGATGCTCGGCAGCGACCAGCCGGTGATCCTCAAGCTCCTGGAGATCACGCCGGCCCTGCCCGCCCTGAAAGGCGTCGTCATGGAACTCGACGATTGCGCGTTCCGGACACTGGCCGGCGTCGTATCGACAGACGACCCGGAGGTAGCTTTCGGCGACGCCGACTACGCGCTGCTCGTCGGTGCGCGGCCCCGGGGCCCGGGCATGGAGCGCAAGGACCTGCTGGAGGCGAATGCGAAGATATTCTCCGTCCAGGGCAAGGCGCTCAACGACAACGCCAGCCGCGACGTGCGCGTACTGGTCGTCGGCAATCCGGCGAATACGAATGCGCTCATCGCGAGCAGCAATGCGCCGGATCTCGATCCGCGCCGGTTCACGGCGATGATGCGGCTCGACCACAACCGCGCCCTCGCACAGCTTGCGGCAAAGACGGGCACGCACGTCAACGACATCCGCAAGATGACGATCTGGGGCAACCACTCCGCTACCCAGTACCCCGACGTGAGCCACGCAACGGTAAACGGCAAGGCAGCGTCGTCGCTGGTCGACCGGGAGTGGGTCCAAGAATCGTTTATTCCCGTGGTGCAGCAACGGGGCGCGAAAATCATCGAGGCGCGCGGCGCCTCGTCCGCGGCGTCGGCCGCGTCGGCGGCCATCGATCACATGCACGACTGGGCTCTCGGCACGCCGGACGACGACTGGACCAGCATGGCGGTTCCGGCCGACGGCAGCTACGGCGTCGAGAGCGGCATCATCTATTCCTTCCCGGTACGCTGCCGCGGCGGCGAATACCGGATCGTTACCGACCTCGAGATCGACGAATTCAGCCGCGGGCGGATGCAGGCGACCGAGAAGGAACTTCGCGAGGAACGCGCCGCGATAGAGTCGCTGCTGTGAGGTCGCACGCCTCGATGGCGCATGGTTCGGCGCAGTGTTAGTGTTTTCCAGAGATCCCGGCGGCAGCGCCTCGTGACGTCGCCGTCAGGCCACCCGGGAGGTTGACGACCTTGTTGAGCTTCGCCGCATCCCTGTTCTGGTTGCTGTTGTTCGTGGGCGGCGCGCTGTATCTTGCGTACCAGCGCGTCGACCTGCGCCGCTCGACGGTCGCAGCGGGCGCAGCGCTGCTCGCCTACACGCTCTTCGGCGACGGCGCGTGGTGGTGGCTCCTGCTGCTGTGGGCCGCTTTCGGATTGCTCGTCGTCCCGAACATGATCGAGTTCCGGCGCGCGAAGATCACGAAGCCGCTGCTCGACGTTTACCGCACGATGCTGCCGCCGATGTCCGACACCGAGCGCGACGCGCTCGAGGCGGGCAGCGTCTGGTGGGACGGGGAGCTTTTCTCGGGCATGCCCGAATGGGACCGCCTGATGTCCTTTCCCGCGCCCGCCCTGTCGGACGAAGAGCAGGCATTCCTCGACGGTCCCTGCGAGGAGCTTTGCCGGATGCTCGACGAATGGGAGATCGGGCATGAGCTCGCCGACATGCCGCCGGCCGTCTGGGACTACATCATCGAAGAGCGCTTCTTCGCGATGATCATCCCGAAACAATACGGCGGCCTCGGCTTCTCCGCCTACGCGAACGCCGCGGTCATCCAGAAACTGGCAAGCCGGAGCGCCGTCGCGTCGTCGACCGTCGGCGTTCCGAATTCCCTCGGTCCGGCGGAGCTGCTCCTGCACTACGGAACCGACGCGCAGAAGGAGCGCTACCTGCCGGGGCTCGCGGACGGGACGGAAATTCCCTGTTTCGCGCTTACTTCACCGCAGGCGGGTTCCGACGCCGCGGCCATCATCGACACCGGTGTGGTGTGCCGCGGGCAATGGAACGGCGAGGAAATCGTCGGCATCCGCCTCAACTGGAACAAGCGCTACATCACACTTGCGCCGATCGCGACCGTGCTCGGCCTGGCGTTCAAACTCTACGACCCGGACCATCTGATAGGTGAAATCGAGGAATACGGCATCACGGCGGCCCTGATCCCGACGGATACCGAAGGCGTGGAG
>DASUOE010000311.1:0-12505 GCA_036276805.1 Woeseiaceae bacterium
GGCGAAAGGCCGTACTGCGCCAGCAGCGCCGAGTGACGGATCGTCTGGCCGTAGAGCGGCGAGGCCGAGGTGATGACGATCTCCGCAAGCCGCTGCTGGGTCTTCTCCTCCAGCCAGCGCTTCTCCGACTCGCTGGTCGGCTCGTTGGCGAGCTTGAGCGGCGTGCCGAGAACGGTCTCGTATTCCTTGAGTTGCCAGGACTGGCCGCGCACGTACAGGCGATCGCCTGCCCGCAGCACCTGGGTCGGCAGGCGGGCGATGAACAGGTCCGGCCCGCGCTCGATGCGCTCGACCTGCATGCGCCCGTGCGTCAGCGTGCGCAGCTCGGCGAGCGTCTTGCCGACCGCCGCACTCCTCTCGGTGACGTGCAGCACGCCGCGGAATACGCGCGGCGACATGTCGCTGAGCGGCGGGGTACGTGCCGGCAAGAGGTGCGGCGCGAGGAACCACAGGAGCAGGATGCTGGCGGAACCGGCGATGACGACCGGCAGGGCGAATTCGAACATGCCGAAGCGCGGCATGCCGTGGTCCGCGACCAGGTTCGAGACGAGCAGGTTCGTCGACGTGCCGATGGTGGTCGCCATGCCGCCAATGATCGTCGCGTAGCCTACGGGCATCAGCACGGTCGTCATCGGCGTCTGCGTGCGCATGCAGACCGCGACCAGCACCGGCAGCACCATGGCGACGAGCGGCGTGTTGTTCATGAACATGCTCGCGATCGCGACGCCGAACATCGTGACCAGCAGTCCGATGCGCGGCTGCCTGCCCCAGACACTTGCGAGCAGACGGGTCGTCGAGTGCAGCGCCCCGGTGACGTCGAGCGCCTTCGAACACACGAGCAACGCGACGATCGTGATGAGCGCGGGGTTGCCGAAGCCGGCGAGAAAGTCGTTCGGGCCGAGCCGCCCGCCGGCGCCGTCGTAGGGAAAGATCTCGAAGCCGACGATCAGCGCCGTCAGCACCGCGAGTCCCGACGATTCGAGCGAGATCCGTGGCCGGCTGAACAGGTACAGCCCCAGCAGCGTGAGAACCATTACGCCGATGGCGTGCGCGTTGGGCGCGGCGGGCAGGCTGGTCAAGGAGCAGGGCCCGGTGCGTTCAGACGCTGCTGGAGTTCGAGGAGCGGCTGCTGGTCGACACGGATCGTGCCCCCGCCGGCGCGATCGAGGTCCATGATGAGGATGATCACGGCGGAAAACGTCAGCGCGAGCGCGAACACGACGAGCGGCTGGCGCTGGTCCGTCAGCCCGAACTGCATGCCGACCATCAGCATGGCCAGGGCCGCGACGGAATACAGGCCGACCCAGATCGTGGCCGGGATGCGGTACTGCATGCCGACGACGACACGCTCGCTGTGCAGATCGATCACCTCGTTCAGCGACTGGATGAACAGGCTGTCCGTGATCGTCGGCGGCGCCTCCGCGACCTTCTGCTCCACGAGCCGCCACAGCGCCGCGTGGATCTCGCCGGAACGGGCAATCCCGGCCGCAAGTTTTTCGGCGTCGGCCATCGCATCGACGCGTACGTCCACGTACTCCCGCAGCAGGTCACGGATCCTAGCCGTGTACGGCTCGGCGAGAAGCCCGGCGCGCAGGCTCGCCGTCTCGATCGCGTTGACTTCCTCGAGGAAGAGCTGCTTGCGGGCGTCCAGCCGGTTTGCTGCCATGCTGAATGCGAACCCGAGCATGAACGCGAGGAGGCCGAGCGTTGCGCCAACCGCGGACCCGATGCTTTCGGTGCCGCCCTGCCGCGATCGCAGGCGCCCGCCCAGCAAGAAGCCGCCGCCGATGGCGACGATGACGAAGCCGATGGTGAGAACGAACAGGACGGACAACGGGGTGCCCGCGAAAAAGCCCGGATTGTTCATGTTGGACCTGCCTGCCCCGCTGCCCGGGCCGGCACGGTCTCTATGCGCCAGTCCCGCTTGCGAATCTCGAAAACTACGCAAGGATGGTCGCCGCCGGCCTCGCGCCTGAAGGTGCCGTCGCGCAGCACGCCGCCGATCTTTTCCATCGCACGGCGGGAACGCTGATTGCCCGCGCCGACCCAGAACACGACCGTGTCGAACCAGCGGAACGCGTGCCCGAGCATGAGCCGCTTCGCGTCGAGGTTCCAGTCCCCGCCCCAGCAGCGGCGCACGAGGAACGTCCAGCCGATCTCGATCTCGCTTCGCTCCGGGTCCGCACCGTGATAGCGGCTGGAGCCGACGATCTCGCCGGTGTGCCGGTCGACAAAGGCGAACGCCGACCCGCTCGCGATCGCAGCGTCGAAATACGCCCGGAACACCGGTTCCCTGTACCTGTCAGGCGACGGGTGCAGCGCCCAGATCTGCGGGTCGGAGGCCGCGGCGAACATTTCGCGGCGGTCCGCTTCCCGGATCGGCCGGACGAGGAGGCGTTCGCCCGTCAGGGTCGGCTGCATATCGAATGGCATGTCCAATGACCTATCGGACGGCGCTGGCACGGCCGCATCCCGGCAGCGTGGCGCAGGCGGCCCGGCGGTTATTTGCCCGGCGCCGGCATCGGCGCGACCGGCTTCGGGTTCCACTTGAACACGACGAACTTCAGGGGCGTCGTCCCCGTGTTCGAGATCCCGTGCTCGTCCCAGGGTGCGGCGTACAGCATGTCGCCGGCGCGGGCCGGCGATTCACGCCCCTCGACCGACCACGTCCCCTCGCCTTCGAGGACCATCAGGTATTCCTCTTCGGAGTGCACGTGCGGGGGGTGGATCTCCATGCCCGGCTTGATGACGGCGACCGCCGACAGCGAGTCGGTGGCCGCGTACGAGTCGCCGGCGAAGTACGTGACCAGTTGTCCCCAGTCGAAGGTTTCGACCGGAGCCGCATCGGCCGTGACGATGCCGGTGTCGAGTGCGTCCGGTGACTCTGCGTGGCCGGCGACGGCAACGAGCGCCGCCAAAGCCGGCGCAACCGCCAGCGCCTTCTTCCTCCTGCCCTTCATTCGATAACTCCCGCGCGCTTTGCGGCACGCACGATCGACTCCGCTTCCTCGACGATCACCGAGTAGTCACGCGTGCTGCCCGTCTCGAGGCGCTCCTTGATCTTCCAGTCCGAGTTGATCGACCAGACGCGGTCCTGGCTCGCGGCGGAATACACCATGCTCGAGAGCTTGAGCTCGTTGGTCCACTCCATCAGCGGCGGCTCGACGTACTCCGTGAGCTGTACTTCGAATACGTTGTACCAGTACGTCGGCCACACGTTGTAGGTTGCCTCCGGCCGGGCGTCGCGTGACTTGCCCGTCGACTCGAACGTGACGAGCTGCGTGACGAGCACCGCGTCGGCGCCCGTGCGGGTCACGCGGTCGAGGACGGTGTCGCGATTGATGATCGTGCGGGTATCGCTCATCGACGTCATGGGCGTCGCCTGAACCCCGGCTTCGGTGAGCTCGTTTACGACTTCCTGCTCGAGCCAGCGCCTGGCGTCGAAGGACTCGAACAGGGCGATGACGAGGATGTGGTCGTAGGGCGCATCCCCCGCGGTCACGGCCTGGGTGGTCGAGACGGTCGGGCCGCCGGCGCAGCCGGCAGCGGCGAGGACAAGACAGGTACAGGTCAGTAGCTTACTGCGGGACACGCTGCGATCCTTGGGCTCGGTGTGGGAGTACATCGACTGGCCGCCGAGCGGTCGGCAGGCGTGGCGCTATGCTACACGACGCCCCCCGACGGGGGCGAGCGGCGAAACCCGGGGTTGCGGGAACGGTGGCGGGAACGGTTGCGCCCGTTACAATGGTTCCGGACCACAACCGGGACCCAAGCATGCTGCGAACCCTGACGGCGTTACTCGCCCTCGCCTGCACTACTGCCGCGCTGGCAGCCGACTACGACGTCCTGGTACGGGGCGGCACGATCTACGACGGGACCGGCGCCCCGCCCTACGCCGCCGACGTGGCGATCCGGGACGACCGGGTCGTGGCCATCGGCCGCTTCGAGGATGCCGACGCCGACCGGGTCATAGACGCTTCGGGCCTGGCCGTTGCGCCCGGCTTCTTCAACCTCCTGAGCCACGCGCACCTGTCGCTCATCAAGGACGGCCGGGCAATGAGCGACGTCCTGCAGGGCGTGACCTTCGAGGTCCTGAGCGAAATCTCGTTGAGCCCCCTTACCGACGACTCGGCCGCGTTCCTGGACTCCCTGTTCGTCGAGGAGGAGGTCGAGCTCACCTGGCGCAGCGTCGACGACTACCTCGAACGGGTGGAATCGAGCGGGGTGTCGCCGAACTTCGCCACCTTCGTCTCCGCGGCAACGGTCCGCATCAACGTGCTCGGCCGCGACGACGTCGACCCGACGCCTGAGGAGCTCGAGGCAATGAAGGCACAGGTAGCGGAGGCAATGCGGGACGGTGCGCTCGGCCTTACCTCCGCGCTCATCTATGCGCCGGGGACTTTCGCGACGACGGAGGAACTCGTGGAACTCGCGAAGGTGGCAGGCGAGCACGGGGGGCTGTACACGGCGCATATCCGCAGCGAGGGCAACCAGCTGCTCGAGGCCGTCGACGAGACCCTGCGCATCGGCCGCGAGGGCAACCTTCCCGTCAAGATCCATCACCTGAAGGCCGCCGGCCAGCCGAACTGGGACAAGATGGACGACGTCATCGACCGGATCGACGCCTTGCGCGAGTCCGGCGTGCAGGTCACCGCCGACATGTATACGTACGTTGCCGGCGCCACCGGGCTCGATGCCGCCATGCCGACCTGGGTGCAGGCGGGCGGTTACGACGACTGGGCGAAGCGCCTGCGCGACCCGGAGATCCGCGCGCGGGTGAAGGAAGAAATGGCAGTCAATGCCGAGGACTGGGAAAACCTGGGATATCTCGCCGGCCCGGAGGGCATGCTGTTCGTCGAATTCAAGAACGAGGACCTCCAGAAGTACGCCGGCCGCACGCTCGCGGACGTTGCGAAGGAGCGCGGGCAGGATCCCCGTGACACCGTCATCGATCTCGTCATCGAAGACGGCTCCCGCGTCGGCACCGTCTATTTCCTCATGTCGGAGGAAAACGTCGCAAAACAGATCCGCAAGCCGTGGGTCATGTTCGGCTCGGATGCGGAAGCGCCGGCCGCGGAGGGCGAGACGCTCGAGAAAGGCGCGCACCCGCGCACCTACGGGAACGTCGCGCGCCTGCTCGGGCGGTACGTGCGGGAGGAGCAGGTCATCCCGCTCGCCGAAGCCATACGCCGGCTCACGTCCCTGCCGGCGGAGACGCTCAACATCCCCGAACGCGGGCGGCTCGCGCCGGGTTACTTCGCCGACATCGCGGTGTTCGACCCGGACGCCGTCCAGGACCACGCGACGTTCGAGAATCCGCACCAGTACTCGACCGGCGTGGTGCACGTACTCGTAAACGGCGTGCCGGTGGTAGCGGACGGGAAGCACACCGGCGCGACGCCCGGCCGGGCGGTGCGCGGGCCGGGCTGGGAACCGTAGGAGCGGCCGTCAGGCCGCGAACGGTTCGCACCGTCAGGCCGTGACGATAAAACGCCGTGGCATCCGGCCGCGTGCAATTCGCGGCGTTACCGCCGCTCCTACGGCGCGGACGGCGAATCGCGCGACTGTAGGAGCGGCCGTCAGGCCGCGAATGGCTCGCACTGTCAGGCCATAACGATAACGCCGTGGCATCCGGCCGCGTGCTAGTCGCGGCGTTACCGCCGCTCCTACGGGGCGTCGGGCTGCGCCTCCGGCGCCGCGCGGCGGAACGCCTCCAATTCGCGGCAGGCCGCGTCGATGGCGGCGAGGCGGGGCCAGCGGGCCATGTCGAGGTCGAAGCGACGAGCGTTGTACACCTGCGGCACGAGGCAGGCGTCGGCGATCGTCGGCAGGTCGCCCTGCGTGTAGACGCCGCGGTTCGCATGCCGCACGGCGAGCGTTTCCGCCGCGGCAAAGCCTTCCTCGATCCAGTGCCGGTACCACGCATGCTTCGCGTCGTCGCCTGCACCGAACTCGGCCTCGAGGTACCGGAGCACACGCAGGTTGTTGAGCGGGTGGATGTCGCAGCAGACGAGGTTCGCGAAGGCGCGCACGAACGCGCGGTCCGCGGGATCCGGCGGCAGGAGCGGCGGCACGGGGTGTGCTTCCTCCAGGTATTCCATGATCGCGAGCGACTGCCCGGTCGCGACGTTGCCGTCGTCGTAGTACGGCACGAACCCCTGCGGGTTGCGGGCGCGGAACTCGTCGCTCCGGTGCCGGCCGTCGACGAGCGACACGGGCACGGTCTCGTAGTCGAGGCCCTTCAGGTTCAGCGCGATGCGCACGCGGTAGGCCGCGGACGAGCGCCAGTAACTGTACAGCGTCGCGGTCACGGCGGTGTGTAGCGCACGACCGCCTGGTCGATGCGCCCGAAGAGGCTCGAGCCCCCGGCGTCGCGCATCTCCACGGCGACGCGGTCGCCGAAGCGCAGGAACGGCGTCCGGGCCGCGCCGGATTCGATCGTTTCGATCGTGCGCAGCTCCGCGATGCAGGAGTAGCCGACGCCGCCCGCGGCGATCGGCCTCCCGGGCCCGCCGTCCTGCCGGTTCGACACCGTGCCGGAACCGATGATCGTGCCGGCCGTCAGCGGGCGCGTCTTCGCGGCATGCGCGATGAGTTCTGCGAAATCGAACGTCATGTCGATGCCCGCATCGGGCTTCCCGAACGGCTCGCCGTTCACGAAGGACCGGAGCGGCAGGTGCACCCTGTTGTCCCGCCAGGCGTCACCGAGCGCGTCCGGCGTCACCGCGACGGGCGAGAACGCGCTCGAGGGTTTCGACTGGAAGAATCCGAAGCCCTTGCCGAGCTCGGCCGGGATCAGGTTCCTGAGCGACACGTCGTTCACGAGCATCACGAGGCGAATGCAGTCCCCGGCACCGCCGGGCGATATACCCATCGGCACGTCCCCGGTCACGACGGCCACTTCGGCCTCGAAGTCGATGCCCCAGCCTTCGTCGGCCACCGGGATGTCGTCGCGCGGCCCGAGGAAGGCGTCGGAGCCGCCCTGGTACATGAGGGGGTCCGTCCAGAAACTCGCCGGCATCTCGGCGCCGCGTGCGCGGCGCACGAGTTCGACGTGGTTGACGTAGGCGGAGCCGTCCGCCCACTGGTAGGCACGCGGCAGGGGCGAAGCGCATTCCCGCTCGTCGAAACGGCTGCCGGGGAGCCCGTCGCCGAGCTGCGCCGCGAGTGCCTCGAGCCGCGGTTCGAGACGATCCCAGTCATCGAGCGCCTGTTGCAGCGTGTCGGCGACACCGTCCGCTGGCAGGCAGCGCGTGAGATCGTCCGACACGACGACCAGGCGGCCGTCCCGGCCGTGCCGGAGCGACGCGAGCTTCATTGTTTCTTGCCGCGCTTGTTGCCGGACAGGTCGCCGGACATGTCGCCCGTGAACTCGAGTTCGTGCAGCCAGGCCGCATGCCGCGGCGCTTTCTTCGTGCGGCTCCATTCCTCGAGCATCGCCGGCGCCACGCGCTTCAGTTCGTCCAGCTGTTCCTGCGTCTGGGTGTTGGCGACGAGTTCCACGCGATGCCCGTTCGGGTCGAAGAAGTAGATCGACTGGAATATGCCGTGGTTGACCGGGCCGATTACATCGACGCCCTCGCCTTCGACGTGCTCTTTCGCGGCGACGAGCGCGGCGTAGTCCTCGACTTCCATCGCGATGTGCTGCACCCATTTGGGCGTGTTGTGGTCGCGATCCATGTCTGGCTTCGTCGGCAGCTCGAAGAACGCGAGCACATTGCCCATGCCGGCGTCGAGGAACACGTGCATGTACGGGTCCGGCTCCTTCGTGGAAGGCACCTGGTCCTCGGCGAACGCGAGCAGGAAGTCCATGTTCAGCACGCGCTGGTAGAACTCGACGGTTTCCTTCGCGTCCTTGCAGCGGTACGCGACGTGATGAATACGCTTGACGTTCATTGCCGTCCTGCCCCCTGTGCCTGCCTGCCGATGACGCCACGCGCCACCTGGTCGCGTTCGATGGACTCGAACAGGGCCTTGAAGTTGCCTTCGCCGAAACCCTCGTCCTGCTTGCGCTGGATGAATTCGAAGAACACCGGCCCGATGAGGGTCTCCGAGAAGATCTGCAGGAGCAGCTTCGCCTCGCCGTCCCCGGTCGAGCCGTCGAGCAGGATACCGCGGGAACTGAGCTCGTTCACCGGTTCGCCGTGCCCCGGGAGCCGCTCTGCCAGCATTTCGTAGTAGGTGTCCGGCGGCGGCGTCATGAACTTCATGCCGCGGGCCTTCAGGCGGTCGTAGCAGGCATAGAGGTCGTCGCAGGCGAGCGCGATATGCTGGATGCCCTCGCCGTTGTAAGCCATCAGGAACTCCTCGATCTGGCCGGTCTCCTTCGAGGCCTCCTCGTTCAGCGGAATGCGGATGCGCCCGTCCGGCGCGGTCAAAGCCTTCGAGTGCAGGCCCGTGTACTCGCCCTTGATGTCGAAGTAGCGGATCTGGCGGAAGTTGAAGAGCTCCTCGTAGAAGCGCGCCCAGAAGTCCATGCGCCCGCGGTAGACGTTGTGCGTCAGGTGATCGAGCGTGTGGAACCCGCAGCCTTCCGGCTCCCGGTCGGCGCCAGGTAAGTACTCGAAGTCGATGTCGTAGATGGAGCTGCCCGGCTGGTAGCGGTCGATGAGGTAGAGCGGCGCGCCGCCGATGCCCTTCAGTGCCGGCAGCCGCAGTTCCATCGGGCCGGTGGGAATGTCGATCGGCTGCGCGCCCAGGTCGAGGGCGCGGTAATAGGCCTTGTGGGCATCGCGGACGCGGAATGCCATGCCGCACGCGCTCGGGCCGTGCTCGCGCGCGAAGTGCCAGGCCAGGCTCTTCGGCTCGTCGTTCAGGATGAAGTTGATGTTGCCCTGGCGGTAGAGCGTGACGTTCTTCGAACGGTGTTTTGCCACCGGCGCGAAGCCGAGTGCGTCGAACACGGGCTCCAGCACACCGGGCCTCGGCGAGGCGAACTCCACGAATTCGAAGCCGTCGAGGCCCATCGGGTTGTCGAACAGATCCCCCATCGCGTCTCTCCTCGCGAGCACCCTGTCGATGCAAGACTAGCCAGTATGCGCGAGGCATGTGGACAGGATGCTCAATCACAGCGGGTTAGCGCTAATATCTGAAACATTTGTTTCACTTTTAGGCCGTATATAGGGCAGAATGCAAAGCATGAAGCTCACCGCCGCCGACCTTCGCCTGCTCGACCTGCTCCAGCAGGACGCCTCGCTGAGCCAGGACGAGCTTGCGAGCCGCGCCGGGCTCTCGCGCACGTCGTGCTGGCGGCGCATCCGCGAGTTCGAGACGGCGGGCCTGATCGAGCGCCGGGTCGCCGTGCTGAATCCGCGCCTCGCCGGCATCCGGCTGCAGGTACTGCTCGCGGTGGCGCTGACCGAGCATACCGACGAGAACCGGCAGCGCTTCGAAAGCCACATCGCCCGGCTGGAGGAAGTACTCGAAGCGTACAGCGTGTCGGGCGAACGCGATTACGTGCTGCAGGTGGCCGTCAAGGACATGGAGGCATACAACGACTTCCTGAATGCCCGTATCCTGTCGCACCCGGCCGTGCGCTCTGCCAGCTCGACGTTCGCGCTGCGGCGCGTCAAATACACGACGCGGCTGCCCCTGCGCTGACCACTGCCCCGCGAACGGCCGCATTGCTATAGTCGCCGGGCTCACGTATCCGACGGAGAAATGACATGCTGCAGTCGACCACGCCCACGCTCGAGGGCATGAGCATCCAGAAGTACCACGGCGTCGTCACCGGCGAGGCCATCCTCGGCGCGAACGTCTTCAAGGACCTGTTCGCCGGCATCCGCGACATCGTCGGCGGGCGCTCAGCCGCGTACGAGCGCGAACTCAGGAAGGCGCGGGAGATCGCCTTCGAGGAGATGGCACAGGCAGCCACGGAACGCGGCGCCAACGCCGTGGTCGGCATCGACATCGACTACGAGACCGTCGGTTCCGGCACGATGCTGATGGTAAGCGTCAGCGGCACCGCCGTCACCGCGCGCTGACCGGAGACTCGCCATGCTGCAATCGCCCGCCGGACTGTACCTCGCCATGCTCGCTCAGGTGCTGCTCACGATGGTCGTCTACGTCGCCCTCGCGCGCGCCAAGGGCCGCGCCCTGCGCGCCGGCCAGGTCGACCGTGCCCGCGCCAGGCTGCACGACGATGCCTGGCCCGACGACGTCATCCAGATCAACAACAACATCGACAACCAGTTCCAGGTGCCGGTGCTGTTCTATGTCGTCTGTTTCATCCTGGCCGCAACCAACGCCACCGGCCTGCTCGTGCTGGCGCTGGCCTGGCTGTTCGTGGCGACGCGCGTCGCCCACGCCTGGATCCACACGCACAGCAACTACGTACCGCTGCGGCGCAACGTATTCATGGCGGGCTGCGTGATCGTCGTGGCGCTGTGGGTGCTGGCGGTAGTGCGGGTCCTGTAGGAGCGGCGGTAACGCCGCGAATCCGACGCGGCCGGGTGCCAAGGCGTAAATGTCGCGGTCGGACCGCATGCGGTTTCTCTCGCAACCGGAGCGAACGAACAATTCGCGGCGCGAGCGCCGCTCCTACGGGCGCAACCACTTCTCCGGGAACTCGGCAGCCTCGGCGCCGTCGCGGCTGCGCAGCACCGCGCTGCCGTGATCGCGGCGGGAATACGGGATCGCGTGGCCGCCGTCCGCGGCCGCCAGCATTTCGTACAGGCGCCGCCGCATGTCCTCGATGCGCTCGCGGTGGTCCGCACTGTCGATGAGGTTCACCATCTCGCGCGGATCGCTCTCGAGATCGTAGAACTCCTCGACGTCCCATACGCCGTGATACTGGATCAGCTTGTAGCGCGCGGTGCGCAGCGCGAACGTCGTCGGCGTGTGCGGAAAGTTGTATTCCCAGTAGTACTCGTACAGGAGCTCGTCCCGCCACGGCACATCGCCCGGCCCGGCCTCGATGAGAGGGAGAAAGCTCCGTCCGCTGAACTGCGGAGGCGGCGGCAGGCCTGCGGCAGCGAGTATCGTCGGCGCAATATCGAGGTTGGCGACCAGCTGCCGCCGTTCACCCGGCTGGGCGACGAGCCCGGGGGCCCAGGCGATCAGTGGCACGCGCATCGATTCCTCGTAGGCGTTGCGCTTGTCGATGAGGCCGTGTTCGCCGAAGAGAAAGCCGTTGTCGCTCGCGTAGATCACGAGCGTCTCGTCAGCGAGCCCGGCCTCCTCGAGCCAGGCGACGAGGCGGCCCACGCTGTCGTCGACCGCCGAGAGGGTGCGATGGTAGTTGCGCCGGTACTCCTCGATGTCCAGCGTACTGTGGTAGGGAAAGTCCACGCCGTGCCAGCTGTTGCGCTGGTTCTTCACCCACATCGGCTTGCCGGCGTAGTTCTCCGGCGTGTTCGCCTGCGACGGCGGCGGCGGGATGTCGACGCCCGCGTACTGGTCGTCGTGGCGCTCCGCGGGCGTGAATTCCGAGTGCTGTGCCTTGTGCGAGAGGTACAGGAAGAACGGCGCGTCGCGCTCGCTCCGGCCGAGCCAGTCCAGGGCGTAGTCGGTGAGCTCGTCGGTGATATAGCCCTTCTGGGGCACACGCTCGCCGTCGACGTTCAGCATGGTTCCGCCGGGGCCGCCCTGCTCCGGCAGGTAATGGCCCTGGCCCGCAAAGCTCACCCAGTGGTCGAAGCCCGGCTGCGGTGCGTCGCCCTCGCCGCCCATGTGCCACTTGCCGATGAACGCCGTCTGGTAGCCGGCCTCGTCGAGGTACATGGGAAAGAAGCGCGTGCCCTCGCGAAAGCCGACGTTGTTGTCGACGATGCCGTGGTCGTGCATGTACTGGCCCGTGAGAATTGTCGCGCGGCTCGGCGAACACAGCGCGGTCGTCACGAACGCATTCCTGAAAAACGCGCCCTCGCGGGCGAGTTCGTCGAGATGCGGCGTCTCGAGCAGCGGGTTCAATAGCCCGATCTCGTCGAAGCGCTGGTCGTCCGTCAGGATGAAGATCACGTTCGGGCGCTTTTGCCCAGCCTCGGCCGGGGCCATGAACGCGGCGGCGAACGCAACAACGATCGCCAGGGAGATCGCAAGGTTCAAGCGCGGGTGCCGGGCGCGCGCGGGCGTGATCGGGTGAGTCATCGGGGTTTCTCCGCAAGCCGGGTTCCGTGCACGTCGCCGTCGAGCTCCGCGCGGATGCGCTGGTGGAGCCGCGCATCGAGCGGGTAGCGCAGGACGAGCAACAGGGTCAGTACGAGCAGCACCGCCGGCACGAGCGTCATGCCGGCCTTGATCGTGGCCAGGGCCTGCGCCGGCTGCTCTGCATCGGCGACGAAGCCGGCGACGCCGAGGCCGGCCCCGAGGAACCAGCCCGCGATGCCGATCGACATTTTCTGCGCGAACGAGGCGATGCCGAAGACCAGCGATTCCGCGCGAAATCCGCTGCGCCACTGCCCGTACTCGATCGTGTCCGGCAGCATCGACCAGAACAGCATCCCCATTGCCGCGAAAGCCACGGAAACAGGCGCGAGCGCGATCAGGAACGGCACCAGCGCGCCCG
>DASUOE010000312.1:0-9269 GCA_036276805.1 Woeseiaceae bacterium
CGGGCTGCTCGCGATCTCGAGTCCGATGCGCAGGTCCGCGATCATGGCCGCGGCTTGTGCCATCGACCAGCGGCGTTGGTCGGCCGGCGCGTCCGCCGCGATTACGGCAACATACTCCGCCTCGATGGCCGCGAAGCCGCCGGCAAACACCGGCATCGGGCCGCTGCTTCCGTTTTCCCGGATGCCTTTCGCGAAGATCGGTCCCGCCAGCCGGTCGATGCCGAAGCGCGCCTCGACCTGCGGCGGAATCCGCCCGACCTTCCAGCCCGCGATTTCGTCCGGCCAGAGCGCGATTGCGCGGTCCTGGATTCGGTAGGCCGTTCTAAGATCCGCAGGCACCTCACCGGGATAATCGCCGAGGGGCCGGCATTCACGCCGGGCCGCCACGAAGCAGGTCGCGATGGCATCGAGTTCCGGGTCGTCCCGGCCGGCGCCCGCGCTGATGGGCGTGGATTTCATGGTATTCGAACCGTTCCCCGGGGTCGGCTGTCGCGGTGCGGCGATTGTAGCTGCTTTGGCGGCTGATGGAAACCGGTGTCATTCCAACGGGGGCGCCGCTTGCGAGGGCGGCCCGCGGCCCCGGCCCGGCCGCGCGAACGAGCCTCTGTCGGCCGTTTGTCCCCGGGTCGCCGCCTTAAGCGCCGCCCGGCGCGCTAGAATAGCGGGCGCGCGCAGCTTACGGACAGCGCGCGGGACAATGACCCGCCGGGGCCGGCGGGCAGGATCTAACGCGGCCGGAACTCGCATGGCAGACGAAGCAGGATCAGGGGACGGCCTGGGGCGTGACGACGCAAGCGCCGCGCGCAATGGCGGCAAGGTCAGGCTGACCATCACCGACATCGCGCGCATGGCCGGAGTCTCCAAGAAAACGGTGTCACGGGTGATCAATCACTCCGGCCTCGTCAAGGAAGAAACGCGGGAACGCATTCTTGCGATCGTCAACAAGCACGGCTACCAGCCGGACCCGCAGGCGAGGGCGCTCGCGCTCAGGCGGTCGACGCTCGTCGCGCTCATCTCCAACCAGCCGAACCCGCAGTACATCGTGGACATCCAGGGCGGAATTCTCGAAGGGATGGCCGGTACCCCGTACCAGCTCGTCATCCGTCCCTGCGACCGTACGTCGCCCACTCTCTACGACGACATCTGCGACATCGTGCTGCACCAGAAGCTGTTCGGCGTGATCCTGACCCCTTCGATCTCGGAGGACGACGAACTGATCGGGCGGCTCCGCCAGATCGGCTGCCCTTATGTGCGCATTGCCGCGGTGTCGCTCGACTCCCCGGAAAACATGATAGAGACGCACGATTACGTGGGCGCGGCCGAGGCGGCGCGGCACATTGCGGAACTGGGCCACCAGCGCATCGCCCACATCCGCGGGCCCGAGACATTTCTTTCCGCGGCCGAGCGGCTGCGCGGCTTTCGCGTCGGCCTGGCGGAGTTCGGGATGAAAGTGGAGGACCGGTACCTCAAGTACGCCGGCTACACCTTCGAATCGGGCATGGAATGCGGCAAGCAACTGCTCGGCATGGACGTACCGCCTACCGCGATCTTCACGGGCAACGACGAGATGGCCATCGGCGTATACCAGGCCGTCCGGCAGGCAGGCTTGAGGATCCCGGAGGACCTGTCGATCGTCGGTTTCGACGATTCTCCCATGGCCACCCGCATCTGGCCGCCGCTGACCACCGTACGGCTGCCGATCGTGCACATGGGCCGGATTGCGGTCCAGTTGCTGGTCTCCAACCACGACCGCGTCTCGATGAGCCCGCCCCCGGCCACCTCCGTCATGCCGAGCCTGGTCGTCCGGGAGTCCACGGGGCGACCCCGGGAGTGACCCTGCGCCCGCGCGCCGGAATCTGCCTTTAAACGCAGACTGACACCGGTTACCATACCCCGTTCACGATGACGATTACTCCCTGCAGCAGGTGTTTTGACTGATGTTCGAGAAAACCTACCAGGCCACCCACCCGTCCATGATCGACGGCATCGGCAACGACGCCCTGCGCGATCTTTACCTCGTCACGGGGATGTTCGCACCGGACGAGCTGCGGCTGAACTACACGCACAACGAACGCATGGTTGTCGGCGGCGCCGCGCCCGTGTCGAAGCGGGTGCGCCTTCCGGACCAGGAGGCGCCGGTGAAGGGCGCACCGTTCCTCGAGCGGCGCGAACTCGGCGTGATCAATACCGGGGCAGGCGCCGGCACGGTGGTGGTCGACGGCGAAACCCTGCGCCTCGCTCCGCGCGACGGCCTCTATATCCCGATGGGCAGCAAGGACGTGACGTTCGCGAGCGACGCCGCCGCGGAGCCGGCCCGCTTTTATCTCGTGTCCACACCGGCGCATGCCCGCTTCGAACTGAAGAAACTGTCGGTAAACGACGCGGTACCGCTCAAGCTCGGTTCTCTCGCGACCTCGAACGATCGCACGATCTACCAGTATGTCGTGCCGGATACCTGCCGCTCCGCGCAATTGCTGCTCGGGCTCACGATCCTGAACGAGGGCAGCGTCTGGAACACGATGCCGCCGCACCTGCACGACCGGCGTTCCGAGATCTACTTCTATTTCGGTCTCGGCGACAACGAGCGCGTTTTCCATTTCATGGGCGAGCCGGATGCGATGCGCCACATCGTCGTGCACGACTCAGAGGCCGTCATTTCGCCGCCGTGGTCGATACACATGGGTGCCGGCAACAGCAACTACGCGTTCATCTGGGCGATGGGCGGCGAGAACCTCGATTACAAGGACATGCATGTCCTCGACATCTGTCAGCTCAGGTAGGAGCGTTCGTGGCCCTGGACATGTTCAGTCTCGCGGGTAAGGTCGCGCTGGTGACGGGCGCGAACACCGGGCTCGGGCAGGCGATGGCCGTCGCGCTGGCGGGCGCCGGCGCGGCCGTCGCGCTCGTCGGCCGGTCCGCGCCGGACGAGACCGCGGCCCGCATCGAAGCGGCCGGTGGCACGTGTGCGCCCGTGCTCGCGGACCTGTCGTCGACCGAAGCGCTGCCACGCGTCCTGGACGAAGCCGGCGCCGCCCTCGGCACCCCGGAAATCCTCGTCAACAACGCAGGTATCATCCGCCGCGCCGATGCATTGACGTTCAGCGAGGAAGACTGGGATACGGTGCTGGCGACGAACCTGAAGGTGCCGTTTTTCCTCGCACAGGTATTCGCGCAACGGCTGCAGAGCGAGAGACGGCGGGGCAAGATCATCAACGTCGCCTCGCTTCTGTCCTTCCAGGGCGGCATCCGCGTGGCGTCGTATACCGCAAGCAAGAGCGGGCTCGCCGGACTGACGCGACTCCTCGCGAACGAATGGGCCGGGCACGGAATCAACGTCAACGCCATCGTTCCAGGCTACTTCGCGACGAACAACACCGAGGCGCTGCGCAACGATCCCGACAGGAATCGGGATATACTGGCGCGCATTCCGGCGGGCCGCTGGGGCGATCCGGCTGATTTGGGCGGCGCGGCCGTGTACCTTGCATCGGCGGCGGCGGATTACGTGCATGGCGCGATGCTGCCGGTCGACGGGGGCTGGCTGGCACGCTAGTCGCCGTTCAGAACGCGGCACTTCCGACTGTAAAGGTAATGCAGATTGTGTGGCCAGTGTGAGTAAGTTGCATCCGGACCGATTGTTTCCGCCGCAACCTGAGATCCGCGCGATTGCACGCCGGCTCCACGAACACGTTCGCGACCTGCCGATCATCAGTCCGCACGGGCACACCGACCCCCGGTGGTTCGCCGACGACCAGCCGTTCCCGAACGCAGCCGAACTGCTGTTGACGCCGGACCACTATCTATTCCGGATGCTCATGAGCCAGGGAGTGACGCTCGACGAAGTCGGCGTACCGCGAGCGGACGGCACGCGCGCCGCCGGCGACCCCCGCGACTGGTGGCGGGTTTTCGCAAGCCACTACTACCTCTTTGCGGCGACGCCGTCGCGCATGTGGCTCGACTGGGTGTTCCAGGGCGTCTTCGGCATCGACGAACACCTGACTCCGGACAATGCCGACGAGATATACGACGCGATAGGCGAGCAACTCGGCCGCGATGCGTTCCGCCCGCGCGCGCTGTTCGAGCGCTTCGGCATCGAGGTTCTGACGACGACCGAATCGCCCCTGGACAGCCTCGAGCATCATCGCCGGATTCGCGAGAGCGGCTGGAGCGGCACGGTACTCACGGCGTACCGGCCCGATCCCGTCGTCGACCCTGAGTTTGCCGGCTTCCGCGACAACGTGGCACGCCTCGGCGAACTCACCGGCGAGGACACCGCTGCGTGGGAGGGTTACCTCGCGGCGCACCGCCAGCGCCGCGAATTCTTCCGCGCGCACGGGGCCACGTCCACGGATCACGGGCACCCGAGCTGCCGGACCGCGGACCTGTCCGCGGCCGAGGCCGGCCGGCTGTTCGCCCGCGTTCTCGCCGCCGCACCGGAGAAGGGCGACGCCGAGCTCTTCCGTGCACAGATGCTGACGGAGATGGCGAGAATGAGCCTCGACGACGGCCTGGTGATGCAGATCCATCCCGGGTCGTCGCGCAACCACTCGGCCGCCGTGCTCGCCACCTACGGCCGCGACAAGGGTTTCGACATCCCGATGCGGACGGACTACGTGCAAGCGCTGAAACCGTTGCTCGACGCGCTCGGGCTCGATCCGCGGCTCGACATCATCCTGTTCACGCTGGACGAGAGTGCCTACAGCCGCGAGCTCGCGCCGCTGGCAGGGGTCTACCCGTGCCTCAAGCTCGGTCCGGCGTGGTGGTTTCACGACTCGCCGAACGGCATGCGGCGCTTCCGTGAGCTCACGACCGAGACGGCCGGCTTTTACAACACGGTCGGCTTCAACGATGACACGCGTGCATTTCTCTCGATCCCGGCGCGGCACGACGTCGCTCGGCGCGTCGACTGCGCGTACCTCGCCGGGCTCGTTGCCGAGCACCGCCTCGAGGAAAGCGAGGCCTTCGCCATTGCGGCGGAACTCGCCTACTCGCTGCCGAAGCGGGCGTACAGGCTCGATCGCGACGCGGACTGAGGATGCTGAGCCGCCGACAGGTGCTGCTTGCGCCCCTGCTCCTGTCCGCCTGCGGGCGCGACTCCGGCGCCCGCCCGCTGTTCGCGGCGGATGCGCATCCCGACGAATACCCGACGGTGCAGGCGCTGCACGCCATCGACCGTCTGCTCGACGAACGAACCAACGGCGAAATGCGCGTGCGCGTATACGCCGGCGGGCAGATGGGGGAGGAGAAGGATACTCTGGAGATAACGATTTTCGGCGGCCTCGACCTCAACCGGATCAATCTCGCGCCGCTGAACTCCATCGTGCCGGAGACGATCGTACTGGCTCTGCCGTTCCTGTTCCGGTCCGTCGCGCACTCGCGGGCGGCATTCGACGGCCCGCCCGGCGACCGCATCCTCGCCTTCATGGAGCCGCACGGGCTCAAGGGCCTGTGCTACTACGATTCCGGTGCGCGTTCCTTCTACAACACGCACCGCCCGATCCACACGCCGGAGGACCTCGCCGGCCTGAAGCTTCGCGTGCAGAACTCGGACATCTATGTCGCCATGGTGCAGGCACTTGGCGCGAACCCGACGCCCATACCGTACGGCGAGGTCTACCAGGCACTGGTGCAGGGCGTCGTCGACGGGGCGGAGAACAACTGGCCGTCCTACGAAAGTTCGCGGCATTTCGAGGTTGCGCAGCATTACAGCCTGACACGGCACGTGCTGGCCCCCGAGGTGCTGGTTGCGTCGACGCGAAGCTGGGCGAAGATGTCGGCGGAAGAGCAGAGGTATCTTGCCGCGGCGGCCCGGGATTCGGTGCCGATCATGCGCGAGATCTGGGACCGGCGGGTGCAGGACTCGCGGCAGCGGGTGCTGGCCGCTGGCGTCGAGCTCGTGAGCGACGTCGACCACGAGGCATTCGCCAGACTGATGCGATCGGTCTGGGACCGCTTCGTCACGACGCCGGCGATGCGGGAACTCGTCGCGGACATCGTCGCGCTCGGAGACCAGGTGAAGCACGTCAATGAATGACGCCAACAGCACGCTCAGCGCGCGCATCAGCCGTTACACGCGCTGGTTCGCGTGCGCGGGGCTCATGGTCATGACGGCCATCATCGGCTGGCAGGTGTTCGCGCGCTACGTGCTGAACGCAAGCCCGGCCTGGGCGGAGCAGGCGGCATTGCTGCTCATGATCTGGTACGTCCTGTTCGCCGCCGCGGCCGGCGTACGGGAAGGCTTCCACATCCGTATCGCCGTGTTCGAGAACAGCCTGCCGGAGCGGGCGCAGAAGCCCGTACGGATCGCGGGCCACCTGCTGGTCGCACTGTTCGGGCTCGCGATGGTGATCTGGGGTACCGAGCTCGCCCTGGCGACCTGGAGCCACGACATTCCGACGCTCGGGCTGCCGCGCGGCGTCGCCTATGTGCCGATCCCGCTCGCGGGGCTCCTCATCGTCGCGTTCTCCATCGAACACGTCCTCGCCCTGCGGCGCGGCCTGGAGGTGTCGGGTACATGGAGCTGACTTTCCTCGTTGTCTTTCTCCTGGTGCTGCTCGTCATCGGCGTGCCGGTGGCGTTCGCGCTCGGCATCGCGTCGCTCGCGACCTTTGTGATCCTCGACATCCCCCTCGTCGTCGCGTTCCAGCGCATGGCCTCCGGGATGAACGTGTTTGCACTCATGGCGATCCCGTTCTTCGTGTTCGCCGGCGACCTGATGCATCGCGCGGGCATCGCAGAGCGGCTGATCCGCGTCGCCGACGCGGCGCTCGGCCGCATGCGCGGCGGGCTCGGCCAGGTGGACATCGGGGCTTCCATGCTGTTCGGTGCCGTATCGGGCTCGGCCGTCGCGAGCGTCTCGGGTATCGGTTCCTCGCTGATACCGATGATGCGTGAGAAGGGCTACGACGCCGACTATGCCGTCAACGTATCCGTGACTTCCGCGATCACCGGGCTTTTGATCCCGCCCTCGCACAACATGATCATCTACGCGGCCGCGGCCGGCGTCAGTATCTCGCTCGCCGACCTGTTCCTGGCCGGCGTCATCCCCGGCATCCTGACGGGCGTACTGCTGATGGTTGCCGCCTGGATCGTTGCGGTAAAGAGGAACTACCCGCGCGGCGCGTTTCCCGGCATGCGCGCGTTCTTCGTGGCGTTCGCGGCGGCGCTGCCGGGCCTCGTCGCCGCCCTGATCATCGTGCTTGGGATACTGTCCGGAGTCTTCACCCCTACGGAGTCGTCCGCGATCGCGGTGGTTTACACGATCATTGTCGCGGTGCTCGTTTACCGCTCGCTCGACTGGACCCAGTTCATGCAGGCTACCACGGCGGCGGTCCGCACGACCGCGATGGTCATGATCGTCATCGGCGCCGCAGCAGCCTTCGGCTGGCTGCTGGCGCTGCTTCAGGCACCGCAGCAGCTGGCGGATCTCCTGAAGAGCATCACCGAAAACCCGCTCCTGCTCCTGCTCCTCATCAACATCGTGCTATTGCTGCTCGGCACGTTCATGGACATGGCGCCGCTCATCATCATCACCACGCCCATCTTCCTGCCGATGGCGCAGGACCTCGGCATGGACCCGGTGCACTTCGGCATCATGCTCCTGCTGAACCTCGGCATCGGCCTCGTCACCCCGCCCGTGGGTTCGGTGCTGTTCGTCGGTTGTGCGGTCGGCGGGGTTCCGATCGAGCGTACCGTGCGCACGATCTGGCCGTTCTACCTCGCGATGCTCGTCGCGCTCGCGCTCATCATCTACATTCCCGGCATCTCGCTGTGGCTCCCCGAGCTGCTGAACTGACGGCGCCGCGGCTCGGGCCGGACACCCTCGCTGCGCTGGCGCCCGCCGTTGTCCGCCCGGCGTACGAGCGCAGCGCGGCGGGCGTGGGCATCGTGCACCTCGGCGTGGGTGCGTTCATGCGGGCGCACGTCGCGGTGTATTGCGACGAGACGCTGGGCAGTGCCGGCGGGGACTGGGCCATCGCCGGCGTGAGCCTCCGGCGCCCGAACGTGTACGAACAGCTCGCACCGCAGGATTGCCTGTACATGGTCTGCGTGCGCAGCGGGAAAGCAGCCGACTACCGGCTGATCGGCGCCATCCGGAAGATCCTGGTAGCACCCGACGACCCGGCGGCCGTGATCCGGCTGCTGGCGCAGCCGGCAACCCGCATCGTCACCATCACCGTGACAGAGAAGGGTTACTGTCTCGATGCGCGCAGGACCGGGCTCGACAAGGATCACCCGGACATCGCCCGGGACCTGGCGCATCCCGAGGCGCCGCGAAGCCTGGTCGGGATCCTGCACGCCGCCTGCCGTGCCCGGCAGGAAACCGATGCCGGGCCGCTCACGATCGTATCCTGCGACAACCTGCCTGCGAACGGGCGGCTGCTCGAGCGCGCGCTGGCGGATTTTTCCGCACTGTCCGGAACCGGGGCCGACTGGATTTGCGCCAACGCGGCGTTCCCCTCGACGATGGTTGACCGCATCGTGCCGGCGACCACGACCGACGACGTCACGGCCGCGGCGGCGGCGACCGGGGTCGAGGATCACGGGCTCGTCTGCACCGAACCTTTCACGCAATGGGTCATCGAGGACCGCTTCGCCGGCGAGAGGCCGGCCTGGGAGCAAGCCGGTGCGCTCCTTGTCGAGGACGTGCGGCCGTACGAAACGGCCAAGCTCCGGCTGCTGAACGGCGCCCACTCGACGATCGCCTACCTCGGCTACCTCGCCGGGCACGCCTTCGTGCACGAGGTGATGGCTGACGCCGTGCTCGCGCGCTTCGTCGAGCGCATGATGGTCGACGAGATATCGCCGGTAACGCCGGCGCCCGAGGGCATGGCTCACGACGACTACATCCCGGCATTGCTCGAACGCTTCGCCAACCCGGCCTTGCGGCACCGGACCTGGCAGATCGCCATGGACGGCTCGGAGAAACTGCCGCAGCGGCTGGTCGAATCGCTGCGGCTGCAGCGGGCGCGCGGCGGATCGGTCAGGGCGCTCGCGCTCGCGGTCGCGGCGTGGATGCGCTACGTGACCGGCGTCGACGATGCGGGTCGCAAGATCGAGGTCAGCGATCCGCGGGCCCGCGAGTTCGCTGCGATTGCCGCGGACTGCCGCGGGGATGCGGCTGCCATCGTCGACCGCCTCCTCGCGGTCGACGCGATATTCGGCGATGATCTGCCGTATGACACGGCGCTGCGGACGCTGCTTACAGGGCACCTCCGCTCGCTGTCCGAGCGCGGCGCCCGGGACACGGTCGCCGGCCTCAGAGAGGATTC
>DASUOE010000313.1:0-2161 GCA_036276805.1 Woeseiaceae bacterium
ACTTTGTCCGCGAAAGGACTGACAAACCGGGATGGTAGCGCTACCATATGCCGACCCGGGGGGACCTGTCAATGAACGCACATGACGCAGGCGCACGGCAGTGTGCATTGCCCGGCGGCGCTGCACGTGCGTCGCAGCTTCGCCCGCAAGGTGGCGCGCCCCTGGCCAGGCTGCTCGCCGTGCTCGCCTTGCTCGTGGTCCCTGGCGCGGGGGCGGCCGACTCCGGCCGCGTTATCCGGAGTGACGACGGTTACGACCTTTGGCTGCGCGACGCGCCTGTGGACCTGGCCGGCGAGGGGCTCGTCGCGACGTTGCGCGCCGTGCACGCGCCGGCCATCGATGAGTCGCCCGTGCTCGCAACGGCGGCGGCCGAACTGCGCGCGGGCCTCTCGGCCGCACTCGGCCGCGGGGTGTCGGCGGCGGACGGCCCCGGCGAGGGCACCGTGCTACTCGGCACGCCGCAGACTCTGCCTTTGCTTGACCGGCTCGGCCTTCCGCTTGCCGACCTGGGCGAGGAAGGCTACGTCGTGCGTGCTCTCGAGATCGACGGTCGCCGCGGGCTCGTCGTCGCCGCCAACGCGCCGGCCGGTGCGCTCTACGGCGCGTTCGCGCTGCTGCGGTATTTGCGTACGGAGGGCACGCTCGACGGCATCGACCTCGTCGACGCACCGGCCGTCGACCTGCGACTCCTGAATCACTGGGATAATCCCGACGGGCACGTCGAACGTGGCTATGCCGGCCGCTCGATCTGGGACTGGTGGCGCCTTCCGGGTCTCGTCGACGACCGCTACACGGACTATGCGCGCGCCAACGCCTCGCTCGGGATCAACGGCGCGGTCCTGAACAACGTGAATGCACACGCCGAAATGCTGACGCCGCGTTTCATCGCGAAGGCGGCGGCCATTGCGGGCGCGCTCCGGCCCTTCGGCATACGCGTCTACCTGTCGGCGCGTTTCAGCGCGCCGATCGAAATCGGGGGCCTCGACACCGCCGACCCGCTGGATGCGGAAGTGGCGGCATGGTGGCGGGACCGTGCGCACGAAATCTACGCCGCCATTCCCGATTTTGGCGGCTTCCTGGTCAAGGCGAATTCCGAGGGCCAGCCCGGCCCGCAGGATTACGGGCGCTCGCACGCCGACGGTGCGAACATGCTTGCGGCGGCCGTCGCGCCACACGGCGGCATCGTGATGTGGCGTGCGTTCGTCTACTCAGACGTCGATCCGGAGGACCGCGTCAAGCAGGCGTACAGTGAATTCGAGCCGCTCGACGGCGAGTTCGCGGCCAACGTCCTCGTACAGGTCAAGAACGGCCCGCTGGATTTCCAGCCGCGGGAACCGTTCCATCCGCTGTTCGGTGCGATGCCCCGGACGCCGCTGATGATGGAATTCCAGATCACGCAGGAGTACCTCGGCTTCTCGACCCATCTCGTCTACCTCGGCGCGCTCTGGGAGGAGGTGTTCGACAGCGATACATACGTCGACGGCAAAGGTTCGCTGGTGAGCGACGTGGTCGACGGCAGCTTGCACGGCTACCCCATTACCGGCGTTGCCGGCGTTGCGAACATCGGCTCGGACCGTGACTGGAGCGGCTCGATCTTCGGCCAGGCGAACTGGTACGCGTTCGGACGGCTGGCCTGGAATCCGGACCTCGATGCGCGTGCCGTCGCGGCCGAGTGGCTCGCGCAGACCTTCACGCGCGACGCAGAGTTCGTAGCGAAGGCGACGGACATGATGATGATCTCGCGCGAAGCCGTCGTGAATTACATGACGCCGCTCGGGCTCACCCACATCATGGGCACCGGCCATCATTACGGGCCCGCTCCCTGGGTGGACGACCTGTCCCGGCCCGAGTGGAATCCCTGGTACTACCACCGTGCGACGGCCGACGCAGTCGGCTTCGACCGGACCGCTTCCGGCAGCAACGCCGTTGCCCAGTATGCGCCGCCCGTCGCTGCCCGTTTCCGCGACCTCGCGAAAACTCCTGACGATTACCTGCTCTGGTTTCATCGACTGTCCTGGGACCGGCGGTTGGACTCCGGTCAGACCTTGTGGGAGGCTCTCGTCGGGCATTACGACCAGGGGGTCGGGCAGGTAGGGGAAATGCAGGCCACCTGGGCGGCACTCGCACAATACGTAGACGGCGCCCGTCACCGCAGGGTGGC
>DASUOE010000314.1:0-4959 GCA_036276805.1 Woeseiaceae bacterium
CAACAGCGTGCTGCTCGGCCTGGACCGCGACCTGTGGGGCTACGTCTCGCTCGGCTACCTGCGCCAGAAGCCGAAGAAGGGCGAGGTCGGCTCCTCCACCATGCCGCACAAGGTCAACCCGATCGACTTCGAGAATGCCGAAGGCAACTTCGGCATGGCGAATGCGATGCTTGCGCATTTTGCGGAGAAGCTGCCGGTCTCGCGCTGGCAGCGCGACCTCACCGACTCGACGGTCCAGCGAAACCTCGGCGTCGCGCTCGCGTACGTCGTCATCGGGCTCGAGTCCGTGGCGCGGGGCCTCGGCAAGCTGCAGGTGGACGAGGCGGCCATACACGCCGACGTCGCCGGCGCCTGGGAAGTGCTGGCCGAGGCCGTGCAGACCGTGATGCGCCGCCACGGCATTCCCGAACCCTACGAACGTCTGAAGGCGCTGACGCGCGGCCGGCCCGTGGACGAGGCCACGCTCAAGGACTTCATCGCCGGTCTCGACATTCCTGACGCGGAACGGGAGCGGCTGCTCGCGCTCACTCCGCAGGCGTATACCGGCCTCGCAGCAGAGCTCGCGCGCGACGTCTGATCCCGTGTTCTTCCGGCCGTAACGGTTCTCCTGCTACCCTTTGGGTCCTGCACAATGCGGGGACGGCCACGGGCAGGCCGGGCCGGATGCGACGCGCTGCGCGGGATGCGAACCATTCTCATCGTCAGCCGCCGCCGCCAAAACGTGACGCAGTCGGCACCGGACCTATACCATGGCCGATAATATGGCCCTCCATTTCGGCTACGCGAACGACACGACGAGACGAGAATACGGACCGTTGACTCTAATGAGCGAAGCACGCATAGAGAGCAAACGCTGGGTGATCTCCACCCGCGAGGAGATGCGTGAGGCTGTCGTTGCGGTTGCACGGGAAGCCAAGCGCAAAGTTTCCATCTTCACGCACGATCTCGAGCCCGGCATCTACGACGATCCGGAGTTCCTCGAGGTCGTGAAGCGCCTCGTGCTGTCGCAGGCCTACACTCGCATCCGTGTGCTCATCGCGGATCCGGTCCGCGCAATCAAGAACGGCAACAACTTCGTGCATCTCGGCCGGCGGCTCAACACTTACATCGAATTCCGGCACGTGCGCGAGGACCTGCGCACGCACGCCGAGTCTTTCTGCATCGCCGACGAGAAAGCACTCGTCTACCGATTGCAGGCGAATCGCTGGGAAGGCATCGTCGACATCGACGAGCCGGCGGTCGCGAAACTCTACGGCAAGATGTTCGACGAGATCTGGCTCGCGAGCGAAGTCGAAGTAGAGTTCCGCCAACTGGGCGTCTAGCCAGGCCCCCGGGGAAAATGCGCCGCCCATCCATCCACCGGCACACGGACGTCCGATGCAATCCACCGATCTCACCGTCGCTGCAGTAACGTTCCACGACGGACGCTACCTCATGGTCGAGGAAACTGCCTCCGGCCGCGTCGTCTTCAGCCAGCCCGGCGGGCACATCGAAGCCGGCGAATCGCCGGAACAGGCGCTCGTGCGCGAGGTCCTCGAGGAAACGGGTTGCAGCGTTCGTTGCGATGACCTGATCGGCGTCTACCTCTGGATCCATCCGCAGACGCGGCAGCAGTACCTGCGGCTTGCGTATGCCGCCACTTTCGTCGCCCTCGACGAGACCCGTCCGCTCGATACGCCGATCCGCGCGCGTCACTGGTTCAGACGTGCGGAAATAGAGCAGCGCGGCCGGTTCCTGCGCTCTCCCGCCGTGCTGCGCTGCATCCGCGATTTCGAAGCAGGCCGCCGCGAGTCCGACGCGCTGCTCGCCGGGATGCTGCCGCTCGCGAAGAACGTCCACCGCGTCCTGGCGCGCGCCGACCTCGTCTGACGGCGGTCGGCCGGCGGGCTCCCGCCCGGCACGTTACAATAGGCGCCCATGGCGCATGCCCTCGACAACATCCGCGGCCGCGAGGTCGTTCTCGGGCTTTCCGGCGGCGTCGACTCCGCCGTGGCGGCCGTGCTGCTGCTCGAGGCAGGGGCGCACGTGCAGGCGCTGCACATGACCAACTGGGAGGACGACGACGGCTATTGCACGGCCGCCGACGACCTGCAGGATACGCGCCGCATCTGTGAGCACCTTGGCATCGTGCTGCACCACGTGAATTTCGCCGCGGCCTACCGGGAGCGCGTCTTCGCGGCATTTCTCGAGGAGTACGGCCGCGGCCGCACTCCGAACCCCGACGTGCTGTGCAATCGCGAGATCAAGTTCGGCGAGTTCCGCGAGTACGCCCGGCGGCTCGGCGCCGGGGTCATCGCCACCGGCCACTACGCCCGCACGGCGGACGTGGACGGCCGCCCGGCCCTGCTGAAAGGCGCCGATCCGGCAAAGGACCAGAGCTACTTCCTGCACGCCGTGACCGCCGAAGCGCTCGCCGGAACGATCTTCCCGCTCGGGCACTTGCGCAAGCCGGACGTCCGCCGTATCGCGCACGACCACGGGCTGCCGGTGCACGACAAGAAGGACAGCACCGGCATCTGCTTCATCGGAGAGCGGCCCTTCCGCGAGTTTCTGGCGGGCTTCCTGCCGGCTGAACCCGGGCCGATGCGTACGCCGGACGGGCGGGAGGTCGGCATGCACGCGGGACTCATGTATTACACGCTCGGTCAGCGGCAGGGCCTCTGCATAGGCGGCCGCGCCGACGCAGCCGAGGCCCCGTGGTACGTCGTCGGCAAGGACCCGGCAGCGAACGCACTGGTCGTGGACCAGGGCGAGTCGCCGCACCTGTACAGTGACGCGCTCTCTGCGAGCGGCGTTACGTGGATCGGGGCGCCGCCGGCGGGGCTCGAGCGTGGCCGCAATCTCACGGCACGCGTGCGCCACCGGCAGGCGGACCAGCCCTGCCGTGTACAGCAGAGCGGACGGGATACGCTCGAGGTCCGCTTCACCGCGTTGCAGCGCGCCGTCGCGCCCGGGCAGTACGTCGTGGTCTATGACGGTGACCGCTGCCTCGGCGGCGCCACCATCGACCGCGCCTGGCTGTCACAGGCACCGGCGGCCGCACTGGCCGCGGCCGGGAAATGCTGAGCGAATCCCGGCGTCATTCGGTATAATGCGCGGCCCGAAAGGGCGCGCGTTCCCCGCGCTCCCGACAAAACCCGAATTACCCCGGAGATCCGTATGAAGGACAGCTTCGGCGCACGCTCGATGCTCCGCGTCGACGGCAGCGAACTCGAAATCTATCGCCTCGATGCCGTCAAGGAAGGCCATGCGGACCGCCTGCCCTACTCGTTGAAAATCCTGCTCGAGAACCTCTTGCGGTTCGAGGACGGACGCGACGTCACTCGCGAGGACGTACTCGCGATCGCCAACTGGGACCCGCAGGCCGAACCGAGCACCGAGATTTCCTTCACGCCGAGCCGCGTCGTGCTGCAAGACTTCACCGGCGTGCCGGCGGTCGTCGATCTCGCGGCAATGCGCGATGCAGTGGTGAAGCTCGGCGGTTCGGCGGAGCGCATCAACCCGCTCTCGCCTGCCGAGCTCGTCATCGACCACTCGGTCCAGGTCGACCACTACGGCAAGCCGAATTCGCTCGACCTCAACAACAAGATCGAATTCCAGCGCAATGCGGAACGTTACGCATTTCTGCGCTGGGGCCAGTCCGCTTTCGAGAACTTCCGGGTCGTCCCGCCCAATACCGGCATCGTGCACCAGGTGAACCTGGAGTACCTCTCCCGCGTAGTGTTCGACGTGGAGGACGACGGCGTCCGGCGGGCATATCCCGACACCGTCGTCGGCACCGATTCGCACACGACGATGATCAACGGCCTCGGCGTGCTGGGATGGGGCGTGGGCGGCATCGAGGCGGAAGCCGCCATGCTCGGCCAGCCGATCACGATGCTCATCCCGCACGTCATCGGCTTCAAGCTCACCGGCAGGCTCAAGGAAGGCGCGACCGCCACCGACCTCGTACTGACGGTCACGCAGATGCTTCGCGAAAAGGGCGTCGTCGGCAAGTTTGTCGAGTTCTTCGGCGACGGGCTGTCACAGCTGCCGCTCGCCGACCGCGCGACGATCGGCAACATGTCGCCGGAGTTCGGCTCCACCTGCGCGATCTTCCCCATCGATCGCGAAACGCTGCGCTACCTCGAACTGTCGGGCCGCGACCCGGGGCACATCGCCGTCGTCGAGGCGTATGCCCGGGCGCAGGGCCTGTGGCGGGAAGACGGCCAGCCCGATGCCCTGTACACCGACACGCTTCTGCTCGACCTCGGCACGGTCGAGCCCTGCATCGCCGGCCCGAAGCGCCCGCAGGACCGGATCCTCCTGCGCGAAGCGAACACGGTTTTCGAAACACATCTCGCGAAGGCCATCGAGAAGCGCCAGGCCGGCGGCAAGGCTACCGCTGAGGTCGACGGCGAGAACGTCGAGATCCGCGACGGCGCGGTCCTGATCGCGGCCATAACGAGCTGCACGAACACCTCGAATCCCGCGGTCATGGTCGCGGCCGGCCTGCTCGCGCGCAACGCACGCGAGAAGGGACTCAAGGCGAAGCCCTGGGTGAAAACGAGTCTCGCGCCGGGCTCTCGCGTGGTGACCGACTACCTGGAACGGGCCGACCTGCTCGACGACCTCGATGCCATCGGGTTTTACACCGTCGGCTACGGCTGCACGACCTGTATCGGCAACTCCGGTCCGCTCCTGCCGACGATCTCCGACGCCGTCGACAGCGCGGACATCGTCGGCTGCAGCGTGTTGTCCGGCAACCGCAATTTCGAAGGCCGGATTCACCCGCTCGTGCGCATGAACTTCCTCGCCTCCCCGCCTCTCGTCGTTGCCTACGCGCTCGCCGGCAATCTCGACGTCAACCTGTTCGAGGATCCGCTCGGCGAGGATGCGAACGGCTCCAGGGTATACCTGCGCGACATCTGGCCGAGCCAGAAGGAGATCCAGGAAGTCGTCCGCGCAAACATCAACTC
Organism: Woeseiaceae bacterium; assembly: GCA_036276805.1. Lineage (GTDB taxonomy): Bacteria > Pseudomonadota > Gammaproteobacteria > Steroidobacterales > Woeseiaceae > UBA1847. The sequence continues at coordinate 4,959 of DASUOE010000314.1, forward strand.
G
>DASUOE010000315.1:0-12803 GCA_036276805.1 Woeseiaceae bacterium
GCAGTACTCGGCACATGCGCCGGCATAGTGCCCCGCGGCCGGCGCACGCAGCATGAGCCGGTTCGTCGCGCCGGGAATCAGGTCGAGCTTACGCTCGAGGGCCGGGATCCACAGCGAGTGGATCACGTCGTCGCTTTCGAGCCTGAGCTCGACGGTGCGGCCGCGCGGCAGGTGCAGCACGTTCGCGGATTCGACGCCGGCCGAAGAGCCGTCGTCGTAGCGGACCCGCCACCACCACATGTGGCCGGTCACGTCGATGACATGATCGGCTTCAGCGGGCGCGACGAATGGGTAAGGCCTGAGGCCGAACCAGAGCAGCCCGACGACGACCGCCGCCGGAATGGCCGCGCCCGCGATGGCGATCAGGCGCCGGCCCGCCACGGCCCCGGCGGGTTGCGACTTCGCCGCGTAGACACCGAGCGCCATCGTAAAAAGCCAGATCAGCACTCCGCCGCCGATGAGCCCGGCCGAGAGCGGATCGAGGCCATCCGTCGCGGCACCGATGGGCGCAGCGGAGGCCGGCACGGCCAGGACAAGAGCGCCCGCCACCGCCCCGACGGGCGTCCGGGGTCGGCGCGCGCCGTCGGCGCCACGCCAGATACGGGGCCATGTGCTGATCATCTGCAGATTCGGACGGATATCCGTGACAATCAAGCAAGCATCGTGCCACGGCGTTCGCCGGGCGTTTGATCCGCGAGCTGCCTGCTGCACCCGCCGGCTGTAAAACTTACAATCGTCGCGTGAACGCAAAGCGGACCGCCACGCTCTACCGGATGGTTCTCCCGGACCACGTCTGCCCGTACGGGCTCAAGAGCCGGTTCCTGTTGCAACGCGAGGGCTACGTCGTGGACGACCGCCCATTGCGGACGCGTGCGGAGACCGACGAGTTCAAGGCACGTCACGACGTTGCGACCACGCCGCAGACCTGGATCGGGACCGAGCGCATCGGCGGCTACGATGCGCTGCGCCGGCACTTCGGCAGGGACAAGGACGGCAACAAGGCTCAGTATCGACCCGTCGTCGCGGTCTTCGGCATCAGCTTCCTGCTGGCGCTCGCCACGACCTACCTTACACGCGGTGACGTCGCACCGGTGCGCAGCGCGGAGCTGTTCGTTGCCTTTTCCATGACGCTGCTCGCGCTGCAGAAAATCCGCGACGTGGAAAACTTCTCTACGACGTTCCTGCACTACGACCTGCTTGGGCGCCGGTGGGTCCCGTACAGCTACATTTACCCGTATGCCGCGGCGCTGGCCGGAATTCTCATGGTGGCGGGCATGCTCTCCTGGCTTGCTGCGCCGATCGCGGTCTTCATCGGTGCCGTTGGCGCCGTCTCCGTGTTCAAGGCCGTGTACGTCGATCGCCAGGAATTGCTATGTGCGTGCGTCGGCGGCGACAGCAAGGTCCCGCTCGGCTTCGTGTCGCTGTTGGAAAACCTGATGATGCTCGTCATGGGCACCTGGATGGCGCTAAGGCTCTGGGTGCTGTAGCAGGAAGCGCCGCAGCCACTGCTATACTGCGGTCATGTACATCGACCGCGAACGCCACGAGGCACTGGTGCGCGAGCGCGCCGCCGCAGAGGCGCGCATCGGAGAGCTCGTCGGTGCCGGCAATGCGGCAGACCCGGCTCCCGAGGCGGCGGCGTTGCAGGCCCGCATCCGGGACATCGACGCCGAGTTGCAGCGCATGGAGTTTGCCACGGAGCTGGAGCGCCAGAGCGACGCCTGAATCGCCGGCGCTCGATCCGTTGCACCGGTCTTCCGGCGGTGCGAATCGCAGCAACCACCCTTCACTCGTCATCCTGCCGGCCCGGCGCCCGCGGCGACGGGTTCGCACGCGCGGGCAATTCCGTGGCATACATCTTGCAGCTCTCCCGGTACGGAGGCACCAGCCGGTGCCGCACCGTATTCACCACGAATTCTTCACCACGAATTCAACGGAGGAGAGCGATGCAACGTTACGACAGAGGAAAAGACTGGCGCGAGGACCGAGGCGCCGACGATTACCGGCGCGAGGGCCGCAAGCGCCGCGACGAGGGCATGCTCGAGCGCATCAAGAACGACGTGAAGGCCTGGTTCGCGGACGAGGACGACGACTACGAGGGCGCCGGCTACGGCACGGCCGATGCCGGCAGCCGCGGCAGCAGCCGCGAGGACTGGGACCGGGACCGCGACCGGTTTCGCAACACCGGCTCACGCTCGAGGTTCGGCCGGCACAGCGGTGAATCCGACTACGACGAGGACTACGGCCGGTACGGCTACGGATCCCGGTCGGGTTCGTCATACCGTTCCGGATCGGCGTCGCGCTTTGGCTCGCAGGGCGGACGTTTCGACGAAGACACCTACGGCGGCTATCGTTCAGCCGGCTCACGGAGCCGGGGGCGCGACTTCGGGTCGCAGGGCTACAGTTCCTACGGCGGCGATTTCGGCGAATCCCGGGGCGGCTACGGCTCGGGACGGGACGACTACGATGACGATTATCGCCGGCAGCTCTCGAGCAGCGGACGTCGCAGCACGCCGTTCGTGCTGTACTCGGAGTACTGGGTGACGCCGGGTCCGCACTCGGGCGTAGGGCCCAAGGGCTACCAGCGGTCGCCGAACGTGTTGAAGGAGCGCGTCTGCGAACGCCTGCAGGACCACGGTGAGCTGAATGCAGCCAACATCGAGGTCGAATGCGCGGACGAGGAGATCACATTGACCGGTACGGTCGACAGCCGACGTGAGAAGCGGCTGGCCGAGGAGTGTGCGGAGTCGGTGTACGGTGTACGCGACGTACATAACCGCCTGTCCGTCCGGCAGTACGAAGGCTCGTCGGCCGGGCAGGGTGCAGCCGGCCAGTCAACGACGGGATCACGCGACACCGGCGCGACGAAGTCGCACTAGCCGCGCCATGGCAGCGCCCGGCGGCGCATGTCCGCCGGGCGCTCGTTGCCGACCGATTCAGCCGCCCGTGACCACGTTCCACGCCCAGCGCAGCACTGCCACCGCGACGAGCAGCATCGCCGCGATGAGGCCGACCGCGACGACAGCCGCCATCCCCACTACGAACCGGCTCTTCGTCCGGGCGCGGGAGGGGTCGACCACGTTTTCCCTGAGCAGGCGGACGTTACGGGCGTTGGCCTTGAAACCGAAGTCGAACAGGTCCCCGAGGACCGGCACGAATCCCACGATGGTTTCCACGGCGACATTGAGCGCCATCCGCAGGATGAGGCTCGCGGATGCGCCGCCGCGGGCGGCTTCCGCTATGAGGTAGCTCGACAGCAGTGCACCCACCGCATCGCCAATTCCGGGCACGAGCCCGATGAGCCCGTCCAGTCCGATGCGAAACCGCGTCCCGGGCACCGGGATTGAATTGTCGAGCAGCCAGGCGAGGCGGTCGAGCCGCCGCAACCGTTCGTCTCTTGTCTCGATGTCGCCGTCGGCATCCATGGCAGGGCATTGCAGCAAACTCCGTGCCGGCAACGCAAGCGATATGCCGCGGCGGCGTGTGCGGCGGCGGACATCGTGAATCGCTGGCTCAAGGCATTGCTCGTGATCGCGGTCCTGCTCGTCGCGGCGCGCGCGGCCCTGCCCTGGGTAGTCGAACATTTCGTCGACGAGCGGTTGCGGTCGATGGAAGCGTACACCGGGTCTGTCGAGGATATCGACGTGGCGGTCTTGCGCGGCGCCTATCGCATCGACGGCTTGCGGCTAGACAAGCGCGGCGGCGCCGTGCCCGAGCCGCTGCTCATCGTAAAATCCATCGATCTCGGCCTCGAATGGTCTGCGCTCATCCACGGCGAACTCGTTGGGGACGTGCATGTCCTGGAGCCGGTAATCGCGTTCGTCGACGGCCCCACAGAGGCAGAAGACCAGGACGGGTCAGGCCCCGACTGGGCCGCAACGCTCGACGCGCTGCTGCCCTTCGACATCAACAGCCTGGAAGTGAAGAACGGCACGGTGTCGCTGTACCGCACGGAGGAGGGCGGGGAGCCGCGGCAGTTGCTGCGCCTGCACGGCGTGACCGTGACGGCGCGCAACTTCACCAATGTCCGCGAGACCGCGGAGCCGGTGTTCGCCACGGTGGCAGTCGGCGGCACGCTGCAGGAGCAGGGTGAACTGAACATTGCGGCCGAACTCGACCCCTTGTCGGACCCGCCGGTCATGACGGTCGACGCGGAACTGCTCGAACTGCCGCTGACGAGCCTCAACCCGCTCCTTGAGGCTTATGCGAACGTCGACGCGGAAGCCGGCATGGTGGAGATCTTCGCGGAGTTCGCCAGCCGGGAGGGCCGCTTCGAAGGCTACGTCAAACCGCTCATCCGCGATGCGGACATTCTGCGGCTCGACGAGGAAGGCTCCTTCTTCGGGAAGGTCTGGCAGGGCGTGGTCGACGCCGTGAAGAAGATCCTCGAAAACCCCGAGACCGACCGGGTCGGCGCACAGGTTCCGCTCACGGGTGAACTCACCGCCATCGACGCCGAACTCATCCCGGCCGTGTTCAGCATCCTGCGCAATGCATTCATCGAGGCCCTGTCGGTCGGCATTGGTGACATCGTCGGCCTCGAGGACATCGGCCTGCCCGGGCGGGAGGCGGAGAGTCCGCCCAAAGAGCAAGAAGACTAGGGCTCATCACTCGAGCTGGGCCTCGAGCAGGGCGAGCGCGCGCTTGAAGTCGACCGGCGCCGACAGGATCGGCAACAACGGATCGGCGCCGAGCCGCGCCATTCGGCGCGCCGCGTTGTCGATCCGGAAGTTCCCGTTGGCGAGCCTGGCGCCGAGTTCCCCCGGCCGGATCGGCATGGAGACGGGCGCCCGCGGCCGTGCACGCACGCCGAAAGGAACCGCGATGGTCGCACCCCGGCGATTCTGCCCGCAGTCGAGGTACACCTTGCCGCCGCGCCGCTCGATGCGCCGCTCGAGCGTCGTCTGGCCGGGCAGCACCGCGTTGACGAGTCGCGCGACGAGTACCGTGAGCATCGTGCCCTGCTCGGCATCGAGCACGCCGCCACCCGGTACGAGCACGTGCAGGCCGGTGGAGCCGCTCGTCTTGACGAAGCTCGGCAGCTCGATCGACGCGCAGATTCGCACGGTTTCTTTGGCCGCGGCCACGACCCATTCGAACGGCGCATCCTTGGGGTCGAGGTCGATGACGAACCACGTCGGGTGGTCCGGGTCGCGGAGCGTGTACGCGGTGATGTGCAGCTCGATCGCGGCGAGGTTCGCGACGTATGCAAGCGCCGACGGCGTCTCGATCACGAGGTAGTCCGTCACGGAGCCGGATTCCGACGTCACGGCTTCGACCCGCACCCAGCCCGGTACCCCGGCTGGCGCATTCTTCTGGAAGAAGTGCTCGCCGTGGATGCCGTCCGGGTAGCGCTTCAGCGTGACCGGCCGGTCGGCGAGATAGGGCAGCAGCCACTCCGCCATGCCCTCGTAGTAGTGGGCGAGCCCGGCTTTCGTGATGCCGTCGTCCGGCCACAACACCTTGTCCGGGTTGCTGAGTGCGGGCCGTTCCGGTTCGGGCTCCGCCACCGCGATGCCGTCGCCGCATTCGAGCGGCGACTTGTCGTCACGCAGCCGCACGAATACCGGCGCGCGCAACAGGCCGTCGGCCGTGCGCTGCTTGAAGCGCACCTCGGCGACGAGGCGCGGCTCCACCCACCGCGAATCCGCATCGGGGGGCGCTTCGGCGGGCGGTTTTGCGGCGGGCAGGGCGGAGAGCGTTGCGCACAGTGCGTCCCGGTCCGCCGCGCTCATGCCGGTGCCGGCGCGGCCCTGGTAGACGAGGGTGCCCTGGATGTAGCGCGCGAGCAAAAGTCCCCGGAGCTCGTGGCCGGCCGATGCGGAGGGCGCCCAGCCGGCGACGACGAAATCCTCGGTGGAGGTCAGTGCGCACTTGCGCCAATCGGGCGAGCGGCCCGACTGGTAGGTCGACGCCGCACGCTTCGCCACCATGCCTTCGAGCCCGTTCTCGGCGGCGTATGCATACAGGGTTTCACCGCGTGCCTCGAGATGATCTCCGTAGCGGACGGGCCCGGTGCTCGGCAGGAGCAGTTCGAGCAGGCGCTTGCGTTCGAGGAGCGGCAGCGAACGGCAGTCGTGGCCGAGGGCCGCGACGAGGTCGAACGCAAAGAAACTGGCGGGCGCCGTCAGGGTCGCCGCCTCGCGTTCGTGCGCGTTACGCAGGCGCGCGCGTGCCTGCAGCCGCGAGAAGCTCGAGCGGCCCTCACCGTCCAGGCAGACGATCTCCCCGTCGATCATGAACGGCTCGTACGGCAGCTGTTCGAGCGGGTAGACGAGGTCGGGAAAGTACTCGCTCAGGTCGTTGCCGTTGCGGGAACGGAGCACGACCTTGGGCCCGCTGCGCACTGCCAGTGCGCGGTAGCCGTCGTACTTGAGCTCGAACACCCAGTCCGGGTGCGAGAACGGTTCGTGTGCCGTCGCGAGCATCGGCGGGGGCGGCCGGAAGCCTTTGGCTACCTGCGGTGCGCCCGCGGCCTCGAGGTGGCGGCCGAGCCGCCGGGCGGCGCGCTCCGGCACCCGGCGCCCGCGCACCGTGAGCCCGGAGAGGATGGAATCGCGCGGAAATCGGTTCTCCCGGCCGCTGCGCACGTAGCCGTCGCGCTCCTTGATGAAGAGCCAGTTCTGCTTCGTCCGCACGAGCGTCCAGGTGCCGTGGAGCTTGTGGCCGTGGAAGGTGACGAGCAGCTTGCCGCGCTCGAGCCCTTCGTCCATGTCGATGAGCGGCGTGTAGTTGCCCTGGTCCCAGACGATCATGGACCCGGCGCCGTAGTTGCCCTCGGGGATGACGCCCTCGAAGTTCGTGTAGCGCAGGGGGTGGGGTTCGGTCTGTACCGCGAGACGCTTGTCGGCGGGGTCCGCGGACGGGCCCTTGGGCACGGCCCAGCACAGCAGTACGCCGTTGTGCTCGAGCCTCAGGTCGTGGTGCTCGCGCCGGGCCAGGTGGTGCTGGACGACGAAGCGCCGGCCGCGCACCCGGGTGCCGCCCATGGGTTCCGGGGACCGCGCCGCGTCCCGCTTCGCGCGATACTTTTCAAGTTCGTCATTATTGGTTGTTTTCAAGCGCTATTTTCCGGTGCTATAGTGCCCGGACCATGGCAGCTCGCGCGCTCGCATCGGCAACGATTTCGTTTGGACTGGTATCCATACCGGTCAAGCTGTTCACGGCCTATGAATCCGGGCGCACCATCCGGTTCAATCAGATTAACAAGGCCGACGGCGGGCGGGTCAAGCAGCAGCTGGTGTCCTCGAAGACCGGGGAACCGGTCGACAAGGACGACATCGTCAAGGGCTACGAGTTCGCCCGCGGCCAGTACGTGCTGTTCGACGCCGAGGAACTCGAAGCGATCGAGGCGCAGGCGACGCATTCGATCGACATCCGGGAATTCGTGCAGCTCGAGCAGGTGCCGCGCATCTACCTCGACCGCGTGTACTACCTCGGGACCGACAAGGGCGGCGCTCGCGCCTACCACCTGCTCGCCGAGGCGCTCGCCGAGAGCGGCCGGGCTGCTATCGGCAGCTACGCCGCGCGCGGCAAGCAGTACCTCGTGCTCGTGCGGCCGGTCGACGGCGCGCTCGTGCTCGAGCAGCTGCGCTACGCCGACGAGATCCGTTCCATCGAGTCGGTGCCGATCGACAAGGCGGACGTCAAGGCCGAGGAGCTCAAGCTCGCGCGCCAGCTCATCGACCAGGCCTCGGCGGAGGAGTTTCACCCGGAGCAGTACACGGACGAAGTGTACGAACGGCTGAAAGCGCTCATCGATTCCAAGGTCGCCGGTGAGGACATCACCGTCGTGGCGACCGAACACGCACAGACCGCCAAGGTCGTCGACCTGATGGCGGCTCTCAAAGCGAGCCTCGGCGAAGGTGCCGCGGCGAAGCCTGCCAAGGCGGCGCCGAAGCGCGAAACGAAGAAAGCGACCCCCAAAGCGGCGAAAAAGAAAAAAACCGCGTCCCGCAAGTCGTCCTAGAAGAGCGCGGCCGGGTGAAGACCTACCGCACCGGCGACGTCGCTGAGCTCTCCGGGCTTACCCGCGGCCAGGTGCGCACACTCGCCCGCGACGGCAGTATCGGCCACCGGCGAGGCCGGCTGTACCGTTTCCAGTTTCCCGACCTCGTACTCGCACGCACCGCCCAGCAGCTCCTGTGCCAGGGGTGCGCGCTGGCATCCGTCCGGGCGGCGCTGCGGCAATTCACCGACGAGAACCGCGACGCGACCCGCCAGGGCCCGAACCGGCTGCGCGCGGAAGGTCGCGACATCGTCATCGATCACGAAGGCGCTCTGTTCAGCGTGGTGACGGGGCAGGGCATCCTCGACTTCTCTCTCGAGTCCATCGTGTCGACGCTGGCGCCGAAGGTCATCCGGCTGACGGCGGCATCGCCGAAAGTATCGGCCGAGGAGTGGTTCGACGTCGGCTGCGACCTCGAGGCCGCCGGCGCGCTCGAGCAGGCGGTCCAGGCCTACGAGCGTGCCATCGACGCCGATCCCCGCTTCGCGGACGCGCACGTCAATCTCGGGCGCCTGTACGCCGAGGAGGGCGACCGCAAGGCGGCGGACCGGCATTACCGTTACGCGGTGACGCTCGAACCCGGGAACGCGCTCGCCTGGTTCAACTGGGGCGTGCTGCACCAGCAGCAGGGCCGCACGGAGGAGGCGATCGACGCATATCGCGCCGCCGTCCGCCTCGACCCGGCGTTCGCCGACGCGCATTACAATCTCGCGGCGATCCTCGAGCCGGTGGACCGGCGCAGCGCTTTCCGGCACCTGAGCGCGTACAAGCGCCTGTCGCTGGTGCGTTAGCGCCACATCCACGGCGCAGCGTCCGGCACGAGGCGACAGCGCGGCCGTCAAACCCGGCGGGTCATTCGGGCCGGTGGCACACCGCTTCGACGTTGTGGCCGTCCGGGTCCTTCACGAAAGCGCCGTAATAGTGCGCGTGGTAGTGCGGCCTCAAGCCGGGCGCGCCGTTGTCACTCCCGCCGGCGGCCAGCGCGGCGGCATAGAAAGCTTCGACGGCCTTGCGAGAGTCGGCGGTGAACGCGACGTGCGCGTCCCCGGTCTTCTCCTTGTCGCCGAACCAGAAGAACGGCTTGTCGTCCTTGCCGAAGCCGTGGGCGGTGCCGCCGCTTTCGGTTTCATCCGGCGTTGCCGTCATCAAGAGCTCAATGCCGAGCGGCGCCAGCGCCGCGATGTAGAACGCGCGGGATCGTTCCGCATCCTTTACTGCGAAACCAACGTGATCAAGCATGGAGGTTCTCCAATATTATATTAAAAATCAATAAAATAGAGATAACTTTTAATGTCGATTCTATACACTTCGGTCTCGCGCCGAACATAATCATGCCTGCTTCCCGATGTACGCGACATCCGGAGTCCTGCCTCGCTCTATAAACGTGAGTATTGCACGGCACTCGTTTCCAACGTCCGGCACATCGTGCATTCGTCGCGTGACGCAATGGTCGTCGCGGTCAAGCGATCGGTGCTTTGTTGTTCGCTCTTGCGCTTTCACGAAGTTGTGCTTTCATAGAATCGTCACCACCGGTCCGGACGATCCGGATTTGTAACCAGGAATGCATTGCCACAGTGCGCACCGATTGGCTGCGGGCGCGCTGCAGGGAGATGAGGCCATGCCAAGAATCGATATCCAGACGTTGCCGAAGGCCGACGATCGCTCGTCGCCAATTTTTGCCGAGCTCGACGCCATGTACCGCGAGATCCGGGAACAGGCCTACCGCCGGTTCGAACAGCGCGGGTCGGGCGGTCCGCACGAGCTGGAGGACTGGTTCGGCGCGGAGCGTGATCTTTGGCCCGCGACCGAACTGGCCGAGAACGAGAGGGGCTTCGAATTGAAAGTCGCACTGGCGGGATTCGCACCCGACGAGGTCAAGCTCACGGCGACCCCGCATGCCCTGATCGTGAAGGCTTCACGGGCAAGCAGTGATGAACGACGGGACGAGACAGTGCGCTGGAGCGAGTTGCGGCGCGACGACGTCTGCCGCTACGTGCCGCTGCCTAGCGAAGTCGACATCGACAAGGTCAGGGCCGACATCAGGCATGGCCTGCTGACAGTCACGGCACGGAAGGCTTCCGGCAAGCCGGAGAAGAAGCCGCGTGCCACGCGTCCGGCAGGCAGGGCAACGAAGGTAAAGCCTTCGTCGCGACGAACGAAGTAGCCAGCCTGGCTTGCGCATCCAGCCTGCTCAGGCATCGCTCAAGTGCGCATAATGTATATTATGTTAAATTATGGCTGGATCCGGCATCGGCGTGCCTGACAGGGTCTGATGGTTGCCCCGGAGCGGCTGCGCCCGGAGGCTCCCGCTCATTTCGCTTTCATCAGCGCCTGCTTACGCTCCGCCATCCGGGCGCCCAGTTCCTCGAGCTGTTGCTTGCTCATGGAGCGTTTGGCTTCCGGGAACATTTCGCTTTCCTCCTCGTCGGCGTGGTGCTCGACCAGTTCCTTCAGCACCTTGGCACGGCCGGAGAATTTCTCGCTCTTCGGTTCGGTCTTCTTGAGATCCGGCAGCACGAGAGCTTCCACGGCACGGTGCTCCTCGCGGGCCTCGTGGTACATCTTCGCGTGGTCGGAGTTCCCCGCATCCTTGAATGCCGGGTAGAAAATTTCCTCCTCTATGGTCGTGTGGACCTGCAGTTCCTTCTCGATTTTCAGCAGCAGCTCTTCGCGTGTCTTTTCGGCCCTGGCCGTGGTCTCGGTCAGTTCCTTCAAAAGCTTGCGTACCTTCTCGTGATCCTCTTTGAGCAAATCGATCGCATTCTTCGCCATGGTGCGGACTCCTGGGATGTCTGGGTTTCCGCACAGGATCAAGCAATATTCGTGCCACGGCCCGCCAGGCGACGCTTACCGCGCAGTGAGCTTGAGCAGCCGCCCGGCCGAACCGTCCCGTTCGTCCTCGAGCAGCCAGATTGCGCCGTCCGGACCCTGCTCCACTTCGCGAATGCGGCTGCCCATGTCGAATCGCTCGGCTTCGCGAGCATCTTCGCCGTCGAACTCGATACGCACGAGCGACTTCGACGACAGTCCGCCGATGAAGCCGTCGCCGGACCATTCGGGAAACTCCTCGCCGTGGTAGATGATGAAGCCGGCCGGCGAGATCACCGGGTTCCAGGTGATCGCCGGCGCGCTGAACTCCGGGCGCGTGTCGTGATCCGGGATCTCGGTGCCGTCGTAATGGTCGCCGTTCGAGACGACCGGGTACCCGTAGTTGTTGCCCCTGACGACCAGGTTGAGTTCGTCACCGCCCTTGGGGCCCATTTCGTGATTCCACAACCGGCCCTCCGCGTCGAAGGCGATGCCGAGGGGATTACGATGACCCAGGGTCCAGACCTGCGCCGCCACGCCGCCCTCGTCCGCAAAGGGATTGTCGACCGGCACGCTGCCGTCGTCGCGCAGCCGCAGGATCTTGCCGAGGTTGGCCTCCATGTCCTGCGCGGGATCGAACTTCTGTCGATCGCCCGATGAGACGAACAGGAATCCGTCATCGTCGAAGAGAAGCCGATGCCCGTAATGGCCGCGGCCGGTGACTTTCGGTACCTGGCGCCAGATGACCTCCACGTCCGTGAGCGCGCGCCTGTCGACGTCGAGTTTCGCCCTGGCGACCGCGGCGCCGCGCATATCGTCGTCACCGGCTTCCGCGTAACTCAGGTAAACGACGCCGTTCTCGGCAAAATCCGGATGCAGGACGATGTCGCCGAGACCGCCCTGCCCGCCGTAGTCGACTGCCGGCACACCGTCGATGGGTGTACTGTCGCCGTCTTGTGTAGCGAGGAGCAGCCGCCCCTCCTTCTCGGTGACGAGCAGGCGGCCGTCGGGCAGGAACGTCATCGCCCAGGGTTCGTCGAAGTCCGCGATCTCGGTCGCCTGGAAAGGGTGCTCCGCGGCGAGTGCCGCGATGGGCGCAGCCAGGAACATCGCAACGGCGGGCAACGGGCGCAGTGTCTGGGGCATCATTTCACTCCGGGTGTTGGGCGACGGTCATCCCGCCGCGGCAATGAATCTTTCGGCTTCGGCGATCGCCTGTTCCATCTCGCCGATCAGCGCGTTCGTGGCCTCTTCGATCGACTGCAACTCCGAATCCAGCGAACCTATCGCGCGGGCGTTCAGATTGTGCCGCAGGAACAAGACCTGGTCATTGAAGAGCGACAGCACGGGCTGCATCGAGCTTTCGGCGCGCCGCATCGCGGTGATCACGCCCTGGTAGTCCTGGCGCGTATCGCGCAACAGGTCCCGGCTGCGCCGGCTGAGATCCGGGTCCGTATACTCGTCGATCTCCGTTTCCCATTCCGCAAACAGGTCGCCGGCGACGGACTCGACCGCGTCGATCCGCTCGGATACTTCAGCGGCTTCGCGGCGACTTTTCTCGTACGCCGAATTGAGTTTGTCGTAAGTCGTCTCGAGCGAACCGCCGTCGATCTGCACGAGCTCACGGTAGCGATCCAGCGCCGTCGTGAACTCGTCCCTGGCATCGCTTTGCGCGTCCCGGGCCGCATCGACGCGGTCGACCAGCACATCGCGCTTTTCGATGCCGACGGACTCAAGCGCCTTGTAGTACGTCGACGTGCAGCCGGTGAGGGCCAGGCCCGCGGCAACCGCGAGCAGCACAGCAAATCTCATTGAACGACTCGTCTCAGATCCTGACCGTACGATACCGGGCGTTGGCGAAGCAGTACAGCCCGTAACAGACGAGGCCGATGCCGATGACCGTCAGGAGGAACGTGCCGTACGGCTCGTCCCGCAGCGTTTGCAATGCGTGACCGAGGCCCTGCGCGTCGCTGGGGTCGGCCTGCAG
>DASUOE010000316.1:0-4368 GCA_036276805.1 Woeseiaceae bacterium
GGCATGTAAACGGCTCCGTTGGTTTCTCGTGTCTTGAAACGAAGGGTCCGGGCTGGCCCGACGCGTCGGCGTCAGGCCGTGCCGGAAGAGGCGAGACCGAGGCGCTGTCCCTGGTAGCTGCCGTCGAGAATCGGCTGCCACCAGTCGCGGTTGTCGAGATACCAGCGCACGGTCTTTTCGATGCCGGACTCGAACGTCTCGGCCGGCGACCAGCCGAGCGCATCGCGGATCTTGCGGGCGTCGATCGCATAGCGCAGGTCGTGCCCCGGTCGGTCCCTGACGAACTCGATCAGCGTCTCGTGCGACAAACCGTCGGGCCGGGGGCTCGCGTCGTCCAGCACGGCGCAGATCGCCTTGACGACATCGATATTGCGCCGTTCCGAGTTGCCGCCCACGTTATAGGTTTCACCTGTCTCGCCATGCTCCAGCACCGTCTGCAATGCGCTGACGTGGTCGTCGACGAACAGCCAGTCGCGCACGTTCTCGCCGCGCCCGTACACAGGCAGGCGCCTGCCGTGGTGCCCGTTGATGATCATGAGCGGAATCAGCTTTTCCGGAAACTGGTAGGGCCCGTAGTTGTTCGAGCAGTTGGTTATGACGACCGGCAATTCGTGCGTGTGAAACCAGGCGCGAACGAGGTGATCGGACGCGGCCTTGCTGGCGGAGTACGGCGAATTCGGCCGATAGGGCGTCGTTTCGCTGAACAGGCCTGTTGCGCCGAGTGTCCCGAAGACTTCGTCGGTCGAGACGTGGTGGAAGCGGAAGCGCCGCCGGCGGGCAGCGTCGGCGGATTTCCAGTACTGCAGCGCCGCCTCAAGCAGCACGAAGGTGCCGAATATGTTCGTGCGGATGAACGGAGCAGCGCTGTCGATGGACCGGTCTACGTGCGACTCGGCGGCGAGGTGCAGGACGAAGTCCGGCGCATACGTCCGGAACAGGCGTGCGACCTCGCCAGCGTCGGCAACGTCGACGCGCTCGAATACGTAATTCGGGTGCGCCGCCACGGTTTGCAGCGAATGGAGATTACCGGCGTAGGTCAGACTGTCGACATTCACGACCTTCCATGGCGTCTCGCCGAGCAAACGGCGAACGACGGCGGAGCCGATGAAGCCCGCGCCGCCCGTAACGAGTATCGTCCTCGTGTCCTTTGTGCTCATCGTATTCTGCTCATTCCTTGGTTTCTGGCCCGCATTGTACTGGCTTGCGTTACGGAAAGCCGCGCGCGGCGCCTGCGGATTATGGCAAACGCAAAGCAGCCGGTGTTCATTCAGGCCGCCTCGCCCGCACCGAGGCCGGCATAGAGCTCGCACATCGCCTCGAGGTAGCGCGACGGCGTGTGCCGGGCCTCGACGCGCTGCCGCGCGGCGCGGCCAGCGGCTGCGATGACGCGATCGTCGGCCGCGGCGAGGTTCGCGAGCAGCGCTGCAAGCTCATCGGCGGAACCGCTGTCGAACAGCCACCCGGTCTCCTCCTCCGCGATGAGCTCCGGGATGCCGCCGATACGCGCCCCCACGACGGGCTTGCCGCTGGCGTACGCTTCGAGCACGCTGATCGGCGCATTCTCGTACCACTCCGACGGGAGCACCAGCGCGCGGGAATTGCGCAGCCACGTGCGCAATGCGTCGCCGCTCTGGTAGCCGGTAAAGTGGATCGGCGCCTGGCGCGCCTGCGCGTCGCGCCCAAGCGTCTCGCGCAACGGGCCGTCGCCGACGACCACGAGCTTGACGCCTGCGCGGGCCGCCGCTTCGACCAGCGTCGATATCCCCTTCTCGTAGGACAGGCGGCCGATGTAGACGAAGTAGTCGCCGGGCGCGTATTCCGGCGCGAAATCGTCGACCTGCACGAAATTCGGCACGTACGCAAGCTGGTCTTCCGGCCAGCCGTACTCCCTGAACTTGCCGTGGTAGAAGCGGCTCGGCGTCACGAGGCGGTCCACGTTGTTGCGATAGACGCGCGCGACCCGGTGAATCGCCGATTCGATGCCGATGAGGGTACTCAGCGGCAGGGAATTCTTGATGCAGCGGCGCGCGACGACGTTCCAGGTCGCCCCGCCGGCGCAGCGCTCGCACACCGAACCGTGGGAAAGCATCGTATACGCCGGGCAGAGCAGCTTCAGATCGTGGGCCGTCATCACGACGGGTATGCCGGCCGCCTGCAGCACGGGCAGGAACGACGGCGAGATATGATGGTATACGCAATGCACGTGCGCCACGTCCGGGCGCACCGCCGTGATCAGTTGGGCCAGCTTGCGGCGCGCTTCCCGTGACCAGATGATTCTGGCGGCCATGGCCAGGCGCTCTGCCAGCCCGTAGCTTTCGCCGAACTCGATCTCCTCGACGAAGTACGCTGCGAATTCGCTCGGCAGGTTCTTCGCATGCTGCATGGCAAAGCAGGCAGTGTCCCAGCCGGCGCCGCGGAACAGCGCGTCGTGATCGAGATACACCGCGTCCGCCCCGCCACGGCGGTAATGATAGTTGTTAATGGACAGCAGCGTCGTCAACGGATTTCTCGTCGCGGGACTTGGACGCACGGGCGAACAGCGCCTTGATCTGGACGGCAGCACGCTTCGGGTTTGCGAGTACCGTGCCGACCACGTGCAGGGGCAGCCGGGCGCCGAACAGCACGCGGTCCTTCAGGCGCACGGCCGGCGCGGCGTCCGGGTATGCGAACCGGCGCCGTTCCGCCACGGTCGCGGCATCGCAGTACGCCACTTCCTGGCCGTCGAGGATTTCGCGCCACTTGTCGAGCGCGGCCGCCGACGGCCCCGCCGCAGAGGTGTGCCGGACCGTCGATGAGCCCCAGTGCGGCACGTTGAGCATCTCCCGCTCGAAGGGCAGCCCGATCTCGTCGCACAGGCCACGCACCGTCGCTTCCGCATCGAGCACGAGATCCTCGTATCGCACGATGCTGACGCGCGGATAGCCCTCCAGTCGCAGGATTTCACGCGTGGCCGAGCGCCACAGACGCACCATCGTGATCGGGTGATAATTGAGCCACAGGCGCACGACCTCGCGCACCGGGACGTTGTGGCCGCCGAGCTTGCGCAGCTGGTACCGGCGCTTTTGCGACGCGAGCACGGCGCGCGGGTCCCGCACGACGTGCACGATGCGGCAGTCGGGAAAAGCGTCGAGGAGATGGAACGCGTAATAGACGTTACGCGGGGTCTGTTCGCACAGCACGGCGGCGCCGGCCATGTCCCGGATCCTGTCCATGGTCGCGGCGAACAGGCGGTCGCCGGTGGCCCTGGCGGCGCCAACCGAGTCCACGATCTCCCGTGCCAGGGACCGCTCTTCCGGCGTGGGACCGCTGACCCAGTAATCGCGCGCGTGTCGCGCGAGTGTCATTGCCACGGCACGTTCGGCCCGCTCCCGCGGCAGGACCGCGGATGTGTGTTCGAAGGGCACGAGTTCACCGAAGTAATGGAGCTCGTGCAGCGTGTACGCATCGCGTGCCCTGCCGAGCATGCGGGCGAGCATGGTCGTACCGGACCGCGAGGCGCCGGTGACAAAGACGATGCCCGGCGTGCCGGGCCTTTCCGGTGAAGGTTCCCGTATGCGTACCGGTGTGGGTTCCCGCGCGTCCGTCACGGCCGGCCACTCACCCGGGCGCCGCCTGCAGGGCTGCCGAGCAGCCGCCGGTATTCTGCGACGACGCGCGGGGCGACCACCGGGTAGATGCGATGGCTGCGCACGTATTCGCGGCCGAGCGCGCCCATGCGCTCCGCCGCGGCGGGATCGTCGAGTAACTGCACGATCGCCGCGGCGAAGGCCTCGGCCGACCAGTCGACACAGAGGCCGGCGCCGCTTTCGGCGATGATCCGGCTCTGCTCCGGGTGGGCATTGGCAACCACCGGGCGGCCGAGCGCCATGTACTCGCTGATCTTCGTGGGTGAGGTCGAAAGCAGAATGGGAATCGGGTAGAACGGCGAAACGCACACTGCGGCGGATGCGACCCGCTCGTGAGCCGCCGCCATCGGCAGCATCCCGGTGAATTCCACGAACGCGCCGAGATCCAGCTCGGCGGCGCGGCGCTCGAGAAACGCCCGGTCTTCGGGGCTGTCGCCCTCGCCCACGAATACGAGCCGCGCGCCGGGATGCCTGCGATGCACGATCCGGAGGGCCTCCAGGAGGGTATCGAGCCGGCGCACGCGGATCAGCGTGCCGAGGTAGAGTATCGTGCCGGGGACCGGCGCCCGCCGCGGCTGCTCCAGCAGCGATTCGCCGACGGCCATCGGCACCGCCGTCATCTTGCCGGGGTCGATGCCCTCCGCCGTTACGTCCGCTTTCATCTGCTCGCTCTGCACGAACACGTGGTCGGCGAGCGGCAGGATGATGCGGTATAGCAGCCATTTCGCGATAGTGCCGCCGG
>DASUOE010000317.1:0-3760 GCA_036276805.1 Woeseiaceae bacterium
TCGGCGCCGGCATGACCGCCGCCTTTTTCCCGCTGGTCTGGTTCTTCCTGCCGGAGTCGGTGGCCTACCTGGCCGACCGGCAGCCTGCCGGCGCGCTCGAGCGCATCAATCGCACGCTCAGGCGCTTGGGTCATGCCGCGCTCGAGAAGCTCCCGCCGCTCCGCGAGCGGCAGCCCGGAATCAGCATGCGCGAGTTGTTCACGCCACGGCTGCGGCGCACGACAATCCTCCTGACGCTCGCCTACTTCCTGCACATCATGACGTTCTACTTCATCCTGAAGTGGATACCGAAGATCGTCGTCGACATGGGCTTCGAGCCGTCGACCGCGGGCACGGTGCTCGTGTGGGCCAACGTCGGCGGACTGGCCGGCTCCCTCCTGCTCGGGTTCTTGAGCCTTCGCGTGCAGATCCGCGGCCTGGTGATCGTGGCGCTGCTCGGCGGTGCCGTCGGCGTCGTCGTCTTCGGGCTTGGCCAGGCGGACCTGAAGCAGCTGTCGCTCGCCGCTGCCGGCGCCGGCTTTTTCACCAATGCGGCGGTGGTCGGCATGTACGCGCTGTTCGCGCAGCTGTTCCCGACCGACGTGCGCGCCGGCGGCACCGGTTTCGCGATCGGTTTCGGCCGCGGCGGTTCCGCGCTTGGCCCGATGCTCGCCGGGTTCCTGTTCGCGGCGGGCGCCGGCCTGTCGGTCGTGGCCCTGCTCATGGCGGCGGGTTCGGTCATCGCCGCCGTCCTGATCGCGATGACCGGTGCGAAACCGGAACCGGATGCGTTGGCTGCCGTCGGCACGGAACGAGCGGGCCCGTGAGCCGCAACCTTTCTTAAGTTCTGCAGGCCGGCACCGTCCGTGCGATGCGCCGCAGCACGTCCATGAATGCGCGGGCGGCCGGCGAGGGCGTCGTGTGGGCGCGCAGCGTCATGCCGATCGGTCGGAACGTGCCTTCGAGGCGCACGGGCAGCTTGGCCAAGAGCCCGGCATCGAGATCGAGTTGCACCTGGTGGACCGACAGGAGCGCGAGCCAGTCGCCTTCGAGCAGGAGCCCGCGCGCCGCGGACAGGGAACCGGTTTCGACGATGCGCCGCGGGGCGGCCGCCGCGTGGCGTTCGAGGAATTCGTCGAACAGCTGTCGCGCCGGAGTCGAACGGACCGGCAGGACCCAGCCGTGGCGCAGGATTTCCGCAAGCTCGACGTTTGGCTCGGCGGCCAGGGGATGGCGCCTGGCGCAGATGACGGCGAGCTCGTCCTCGAACAGCGTTTCCGAGCGGATCGGCGCATCCGGCGGGTGCCGGCGCGTCGCGCCGATGATGAGATCGACGGTGCCGCTGCGAAGCGCGCGCTCCAGCACGTCGTAAGAACCCTCGCGCGTGCCGATCTCGAGCGCCGGATGTGCCGCGGACACGCGGTCGATGGCGCGCGGGACGAGAATCGTCCGCGAATAGGGCAGGGTGCCGATAACGAGGCGGCCATGAATGGCGCCGTCGAGGCTCAGGATTTCCTCCTGGCCGTGGCGCAGGAGGGACAACGCGAGCGAAACGTGGGTCGCCATGACGTCCGCGAACGCGCTGCTGCGCACGCCCGCGCTCGAGGATTCGAACAGGGTCACACCGAGCAGCCCCTCGAGCGCCCGGAGCGAGTCGTAGACCGCCGCACGCGTGGTCCGAAGCCGCGCCGCCGCCTTCGGCACGTCGCGCAGTTCGTGCACGGCGAGGAACGCCTCGAGACGGCTGCGGCTGACCTGCATCGAGAACACCGGGTTCGGCGCAGACGGCGGTCGCTGCGCGAGCGCGGCATGTGCCCTGGCCGCCAGCGCAAACTGCGTTTCGGCCTCGCGGATGCGCGCGAGCAGCACCCGTCCACCGGACGTGGGCTGGAGGCCGCGCGGGAGGCGATCGAAGATCGGCACGCCGAGGCAGGCCTCGAGGGCGCTCAAGGACTTGGACAGCGCCGGCTGCGTGCGGTTGAGTGCGCGCGCCGCTGCCGTCAGGGTCCCGCGGTCGGCGGCCACGCGGGCCGCGTAGAGCTGGCGCAGGCTGGGTTGCGCACGGGTCACCGGCTCGCCCGGGGTTCCCGGCGGGCAGGGTACGCGGTGCACCGCGCTCATGATCCGTCAAGAAAATTCATGTTTACCCCTGTCCCTGGCATGGGGCTAAGTCTGCGATATAAATGTATAAAAATCAGCTAAGTAAATGCCGACGGACGAACTATTCATCGCGGTTCGATGCCCGGCTACACGTGCACGTTGGTCAAACAGTGTAAAGCAGAGCTCATGGCTGGTAAAACGGAATGCATTGGCCGCACGACTACCGGCGCCGTAGCATCGACCGGACACCAGCACCCGACACCGCCGCTCACGCGAGGAGGACCACCATGCCCGTCGTCGTCACCCGGATCGAGCGCGTCGACGCCGGCATCGTCGCGGGCTTCAGCGAGTTCGGCGTCGCCACCGTGCACGAAGCACAGGGCCGCAAGGGCCTGCTCGCTGCGTATATGCGGCCGATCTACCGCCCCGCGCACGTCGCGGGCACCGCGGTGACCTGCGAAGTGGCGCCCGGCGACAACTGGATGATTCACGTAGCCGTCGAGCAGTGCCGGGAGGGCGACGTGCTCGTCGTCGCGCCGACCAGTCCCTCGGAAGACGGGTATTTCGGCGACCTGCTCGCCGAATCGCTCAAGGCCCGCGGCGTGCGCGCGCTCGTCATCGATGCCGGCGTGCGTGATATTGCAACGCTCACCGAGGCCCGTTTCCCCGTGTGGTCGAAAGCCGTGTGCGCGCAGGGGACGGTCAAGGAAACGCTCGGCAACGTCAACCTGCCGCTCGTCTGCGCCGGGGCGTTCGTGCACCCGGGCGATCTCGTCGTCGCGGACGACGACGGCGTCGTTATAGTGCCGCGCGCCGAGGCCGCGAGCGTGCTCGCGAAGGCGCGGTCCCGCGAAGCGAACGAGGCGGAGAAGCGCGCCCGCTTCGCGGCGGGCGAGCTCGGCCTCGACGTTTACGGCATGCGCGAGCGGCTGCAGGCGAAAGGCCTGCGCTACATCGAACGGCCGGAGGACGCGTAAACCGTGCTGCGGGCGATTCCCTGCTACCTGATGCGCGGCGGCACGTCGAAGGGCCTGTATTTTCTCCGCGACGAGCTGCCGGACGGCGCCGCGCGTGACGCGCTCCTTTTGGCGGCCATGGGCTCGCCGGACGTGCGGCAGATCGACGGCCTGGGCGGGGCGCACCCGCTGACCAGCAAGGTCGCCGTCGTCTCGCGCTCGATGCGCGACGATGCGGACGTCGACTACCTGTTCCTGCAGGTCGTCGTCGACCGTGCGGAAGTCAGCGACAGCCAGAACTGCGGCAACATCCTGGCCGGCGTTGGCCCGTTCGCACTCGAGACCGGTCTCGTCGCGGCGACGGGTGAGACGACCGACGTGCGCATCCACATGGTGAACACGGGGGGCACAGCCATCGCGCGCGTGCAGACGCCGGACGGCCGGGTCGAATACGAGGGCGACGCGCGCATCGACGGCGTCCCCGGGAGTGCCGCGCCGGTTCTTCTGGAATTCCTGAATATCGCCGGCTCGAGCTGTGGAGCGCTGCTGCCGACCGGCAACGTCATCGACCGCATCGACGGGCTCGACGTCACCTGCATCGACAACGGCATGCCTGTGGTGCTCCTTAAAGCCGCGGACGTCGGCAAGACGGGGTACGAGGCGCCGGCCGAACTCGAAGCCGACGCCGGCTTGAAGGCGCGCATCGAGGCGCTCCGGCTCGCGGC
>DASUOE010000318.1:0-14990 GCA_036276805.1 Woeseiaceae bacterium
CGCAGGCGCGTCGAACGACCGGCGCGGCGCTGCCCGGCGACGGCGGCGTCAGGGGATTGCGACGGACCCGAGTACATGGGCGCACAGGTCCGCGGCACGGCGATGGCTGGTGCCGCTCGCGGCCTTGAGCCGGTGCCCGGCCACGGCCGCAAATACGGCCTGCACGTCGTCCGGGAACACGCCGGCGTGGCCGCGGATATAGGCATGCGCCTTCGCGGCCGCCGCAAGCGATTGGGCGCCGCGAGGCGAAAGCCCGATCTCGATGTCCGGCGACTCACGGGTAGCACGCACCAGCGCCTGGATGTAATCGACGAGCGCATCGCTCATGTGCACTTCGCGCACGGCCTGTTGCAGGCGTACGAGCGCGTCCGGCGACATGGCCGCGTCGATGGCGGCGAGCATCTCGCGCCGGTCGGCGCCGGTAATGATGTCCCGCTCGTCGCGCTGGTTCGGGTAGCCGAGTTCGAGGCGCATCAGGAAACGGTCGAGTTGCGACTCCGGCAGCGGGAAGGTGCCGATCTGGTCGGCCGGATTCTGCGTGGCGACGACGAAAAACGGCGTCGGCAACGGCCGCGTCGTACCGTCGACGGACACCTGGTATTCCTCCATGGCCTCGAGCAGCGCGCTCTGCGCCTTGGGCGTCGCGCGGTTGACCTCGTCGGCGAGGATGAGCTGCGCGAACACCGGCCCGGGCTGGAACTCGAATTCGCCGCTCGTCCTGCGAAACACGGATACGCCGAGAATATCCGCCGGCAGGAGATCGCTCGTGAACTGGATGCGGCTGAAGCTCAGGCCCAGCGTCCGGGCGAGCGATTGCGCAAGCATGGTCTTGCCGAGGCCCGGCAGGTCCTCGATGAGCAGGTGGCCGCGGGCGAGCAGGCACGCGAGCGCGAGGTCGACCTGCGCGACCTTGCCGAGGATGATACCGTTCAGCGTCCTCTGCGCGCGCTCGAGTGACTGCCGCGCTGCACTGTCCGCGACCGGGATCGCCTCTGCCGTGTTCTGCTGCATGTCCGCTCCTGCCCGGGAGTTCCTGTATACCCGGGTTCAGACGGCCGGGCGACCCTCATGTTCCCGGAACGGCGACCCGTTTGCACCTGCAATCGGCGGAGTTTGTGAACCAGGTCCCGTCGCAATCGCAGGTTTGTGGCCGCTACTGCGGCTACTCCTTGCGGCTAATCCTGCGGCTAATCCAGCGCGGCGAGTTTCGTTAGCTGCTCGCCGAGCTGCTCGAGCTGCCGGCCGAAATCGGCGGCGCGCTCGCGCTCCTGGGCCACGACCGTGGCCGGCGCATTGCCCACGAATTTCGAGTTCGCGAGTTTGCCCTCGGCCTTCGCCAGCTCGCCGCGCAGCTTCGCCTGTTGCTTCTCGAGACGGGAGCGTTCGGCTCCCACGTCGATAATGCCCTGCATCGGCACGAGCAGCCGCAGGTCGCCGACGAGGGCCGTTGCCGCGGGCGGCGCGGGTTCGTCGGGGTCGAGCGGCGTGACCGTATCGAGGCGTGCGAGCCAGCGGAGCAGCGCGGCGTGCTCCCGCGCGCGCCGCCGGTCCTCGGCGGTGGAGTTCTCGAGCAACACCGGCAGCGCCTTGCCGGGCGCGATGTCCATCTCACCGCGGATCTGCCGGACGCCGAGCACGAACTGCCGCACCCACTCGATGTCGGCGACGGCGATATCGGCCGCGGCTGCATCGCCGGCCAGGGCGTCGCCGGCCCGCGGGAACGGCTGCAGCATGATCGTCGCGCCTGCCGCACCGGCGCGCGGCGCAACCTGCTGCCAGATCTCCTCGGTGATGAACGGCATGATCGGGTGCAGCAGCCGCAGCAGGCCCTCGAGCACCTCGAGGAGCGTAGCGCCGGTGCCGGCCCGAGCCGCCGCGGAAACGGCATCGCCCTTGAGCACGGGCTTTGCCATTTCGACGTACCAGTCGCAGTACTCGTGCCAGGTGAACTCGTACACGGCCTGGGCGACGAGGTCCAGGCGGTACTCCGCGAAATGACGGTGCACCTGGCGCACGGTGGCGTCGAAGCGCGCGCGTATCCAGCGATCCGCTGCAGAATGCTCGGCCGGTGCGTCCTTCTGCGGCCGCTCCGCGGACGTATTCATGAGTACGAAGCGCGCGGCATTCCAGAGCTTGTTGCAGAAATTCCTGTACCCGTCGATGCGGCCGAGGTCGAAGCGGATGTCGCGCCCGGTCGTGGCGAGCGCGGCGAACGTGAAACGGAGCGCATCGGCACCGTACGCCTCGATGCCGGCAGGAAACTGCTGCCGCGTCGCCTTCTCGATCCGCGGCGCGAGATGCGGCTGCATCAGCCCGCTCGTGCGCTTTGCGACGAGCGACTCGAGGTCGATGCCGTCGATCAGGTCGAGCGGGTCCAGCACGTTGCCCTTCGACTTCGACATCTTCTGTCCGTCCTGGTCGCGGATCAGCCCGTGGATGTAAACCTCGCGGAACGGCACGTCGCCCATGAACTTGAGGCCCAGCATGATCATGCGCGCGACCCAGAAGAAGATGATGTCGAAGCCCGTGACGAGCACGCTGCCAGGATAGAACTCGCGCAGCGCGCGCGTCTGTACGGGCCAGCCGAGCGTGCTGAACGGCCACAGCGCGGAGGAGAACCAGGTATCGAGGACGTCTTCGTCCTGCCGGAGCGGTACGCCGGCGGCCAGGCCGTACTTGCGGCGCACGTCGGCTTCGTCGCGGCCGACATAGATGCCGCCGCTTTCGTCGTACCACGCCGGAATCCGGTGGCCCCACCAGAGCTGCCGGCTGATGCACCAGTCCTGGATGTTGTGCATCCAGTCGAAGTACGTCTTCGACCAGTTTTCCGGCACGAAACGGATGCGGCCGGTTTCGACGGCCTCGATCGCCGGCTTCGCAAGCGGCTCGATGCGCACGTACCACTGGTCCGTGAGATACGGCTCGACCACGGCGCCCGACCGGTCGCCGCGGGGCGTCTTGACCGTGTAATTCTCGACCTTGTCGAGCAGGCCGAGCGATTGCATTTCGGCGACGATCGCCTTGCGGGCGTCGAAACGGTCGAGGCCGCGGTAGGCCTCTGGCACGCTGTCGTTCATCGACGCCGAATCGGTAAAGACGTTGTACAGCGGCAGCTCGTGGCGCTTGCCCACGTCGTAGTCGTTGAAGTCGTGCGCCGGCGTGATCTTAACGCAACCGGTGCCGAACTCCGCCTCGACATATTCGTCGGCAATCACCGGGATACGGCGGCCGACGATCGGCAACACGAGCTCGCGGCCGACCAGGTGCGCGTAACGCTCGTCCGCGGGGTGCACGGCGACCGCGCTGTCGCCGAGCATCGTCTCCGGCCGCGTCGTGGCGACGACGAGGTGGCCGTCGCCCTCGGATAGCGGATAGCGGAAGTGGTAGAGAAACCCGTCCTCGTCGCCCATCAGCACTTCGAGGTCGGAGAGCGCCGTGTGCAGCACAGGATCCCAGTTGACGAGCCGCTGCCCCCGGTAGATCAGGCCCTCGTCATACAGCGACACGAAGGTCTCGCGCACGGCCGCGGACAGACCTTCGTCCATCGTGAACCGATCGCGGCTCCAGTCCACGGACGCGCCCATGCGCCGCAGCTGCTGTGCAATCTGCCCTCCGGACTCCGCCTTCCACTGCCAGACGCGCTCGACGAACGCATCGCGCCCCAGGTCGTGCTTCGACCGGCCTTCGGCGTTGAGCAGCCGCTCGACGACCATCTGCGTCGCGATGCCGGCGTGGTCCATACCCGGCTGCCAAAGCGTGCGGTCGCCCTGCATCCGGTGATAGCGCGTCAGCGCGTCCATGATCGTGTCCTGGAACGCATGCCCCATGTGCAGCGTCCCCGTCACGTTCGGCGGGGGAATCATGATGCAGTAGCTCGGGCCGTCGCCTGCCGGCGCGAACCAGCCGCTGTCTTCCCAGCGAGCGTACACGCGACGCTCGATGTCGCCGGGCGAGTAGGTCTTGTCCATCGTTATATCTTGTGGGTATTCAGGTCGTGGCCCTGCTCGCGGTAGGCTGCGAAGCGCTGCCGGCTGCGTTGCCGGCTGGCATCGTCGGAGCTTACAAGCTCGGCAATACGCGGAAAAGCCGCTGCGTCCGGCGGCAGGTCCTCCGCGAGATTGATGAGCAGGTCGCGCGCGCCGACCTCGTCGCCTGCGCAGCCGATCGACACCGGGGCCTCGGGAGCGTCCGTGCCGACGAGGCGATGCGGCACGAAGCTGCCGTCACGAAACGTCCAGAGGAGGTCGTCGAGCTGCTTCGCATCCGCGCGCGAGGCAGCGAGGATATGCACCGTGTGCTCGAGCCGCCAGGCCTTTTCGGCGAGCTTGCAGGCGAACAGCTGCCTGGCCTGTTCGCCTCCCTGGCCCAGGACATAGAAGTCGACCTGCGCCATGATTCAGTTCGGCAGCACGCCCGCCCTTGCGAGTACGACTTCCGTCAACAGCGGCACGGGCCGTCCGGTCGCACCTTTCTTATCGCCCGTGTGCCATGCAACGCCGGCGATGTCGAGATGAGCCCATTTCATATTGCGCGTGAACTTGCCGAGGAAGCAGCCGGCGGTGATGGTCCCGGCATCGCGGCCACCGATGTTCGCCATGTCCGCGAAGTTGCTCTTGAGCTGTGCGGCGTAATCTTCGCCGAGCGGCAGCCGCCAGGCGCGGTCGCCGGCCCTGAGGCCGGCGGCCAGGACTTCGTCGGCGAGGCCTTCGTCGTTCGCCATGAGGCCGGCATGGTGCTTGCCGAGGGCGATCACGCAGGCACCGGTCAGCGTCGCCACATCGATGATGGCGGCCGGCTTGAAGCGCTCGGCGTAGGTGAGAGCGTCGCACAGGATCAGCCGGCCCTCGGCATCGGTGTTCAGGATCTCGATGGTCTGCCCGGACATGCTCTTCACGATGTCGCCCGGCACGGTGGCCCCGCTGCCCGGCATGTTGACTACGGCCGGGACGACCACGTTCAGGTTGATCGGCAGCCTGAGCGCGGCGACGACCGCCATCGTGCCGATGACGCTCGCGGCACCGCACATGTCGTACTTCATCTCGTCCATCGCGAGACCCGGCTTCAGGGATATGCCGCCGGTATCGAAGGTCACGCCCTTGCCGACCAGCACCAGCGGCGGCTCGCCGGCGGCTCCCTTGTACTGCATCACGATCAGCTTCGCGGGCTCGTCGGCGCCGGCCGTGACGGAGAGCAGCGAGCCCATGCCGAGGCGCTTCATGTCGGCTTCGCCCAGCACCCGCACCGACAGGCGTCCATTGCCGCGGGCGAGCTTCTGCGCCGCGCGCGCGAGGTAAGCGGGTGTGCAGACGTTCGGCGGCAGGTTGCCGAGGTCTTTCGCAAGCGACATGCCTGCGGCGATCGCGTCGCCGTGGGCGGCGCCGCGCTCGGCGCGCTTCGCGCCGACGCGCGATTCGAGTGCAACGCCGACTTTCCTGAGCGGCATGAGCGGCTTCTTGCTGCCACTCTTCATCTGCGTAAAGCGGTACAGCACGTCGCCGACGACTTCCGCCGTCGCCCGCGCGAGATAATAGACGTCGCCGGCAGGTTCGAGCGTCAGCCCGTTCAGGATCGACCGGCACTTCGTCTTCGACACCGCCCGTACCGCCGCGTGCAGCGCCCTGCGGTACGCCGCGACGTCGAATTCGCCGGCCTTGCCAAGGCCGACGACGACCACGCGCTCCGCGCGCACTCCCGCAATGCCCGTCAGCACCGCGACGCGGCACGCATGCCCGGAAACGTCGCCGCTCTTCAACAGCCGCTTGATGGTGCCCCTGCTCGCCTCGTCGACGTCTGCGGCCGCCTTGCCTAATTTGCCGGTGGCATAGACGCCGACGATGACACAGTCGACGGAACGTCGCGACACGCTGCCTGTCGTAATGAAGTAGTCCATGGGAAACGGCTTGTCCCGGGCAAAATAAAACGGTTAGTCTAACTGAAGACCCCGCGACGGCGAAGACATTCCCTCACGATGCGTCGTATCCTCGACCGCTACATTTTCCGGGAGATTGCCGCCACCTGGCTCGCCGTCACGGGCGTGCTGCTGGTCATCCTTCTGACGAACCAGTTTGCCCGGGTGCTGGGCGATGTGGCGAAGGGCAAACTGCCGAAAGACGCTGCAATGAGCGTGATCGGCCTGTCGGTCATGCAGTACATGACGGTCCTCGTGCCGATCGGTTTATTCCTTGCCATCATGATGGCGCTCGGGCGGCTCTACCGCGACAGCGAAATGGCTGCGATGACCGCCTGCCGGATCGGGCCGATGGGAGTCTACCGGCCGCTCCTGTGGCTCACGGTGCCGCTGGCCGCCGCGGTCGCCTGGCTCGCCGTCGAGGTCGCGCCAGGCGCTCTGTCCGAAGTTGAGCGGATCGCCGCCGAGGCCCGCCGCCAGGCGGACCTCGCGAGCATCGAGCCGGGACGCTTCACCGAGATCGGCTCGGCCGACGCCGTCGTGTACGGCGAATCGGTCTCGTCCGAGGGGGTCATGCGGAATGTCTTCCTGCAGCGCCAGGTCGATGACGGTCGTGTCGAGGTCGTGGTCGCGGAGCGGGGGGAGCAGGTCGAGACCGGGGACCCGGATGCCCGCATGCTGGTACTGAACAACGGCCGGCGGTACGAGGGCGTACCCGGTACGGGACAGTTCCGCGTGCTCGAGTTCGGCGAGCACGGCATCCCGTATCGCCTGCCCGGCGCCACGCCCGGCGAACCCGAACCGCGCGCCCGGACCACGGCCACACTGCTGGCCGACCGCGATCCGGAGTCCGTGGCCGAACTGCAGTGGCGCCTGAGCGTGCCACTATCGACGCTGCTGCTCGGTTTTCTCGCGGTGCCGCTTGCGAAAAGCCAGCCCCGGGAAGGGCGCTATGGCCGGCTGGCGGTCGGGCTCCTCGTATTCATCGTGTACTTCAACCTGCTGAGCGCGGCCAAGGCCTGGCTCGAAGCGGGCCGCATCCCGCCCGAGCTCGGCCTGTGGTGGGTGCACGGCGGCGTGCTCCTGTTCGGGCTCACGCTGCTCGCCCTGCAGAACGGCGTCCACCGCAGGCTGTTCCGGTGAACGGCATCCTCACCGGGTACCTGATGCGGGCGATCCTCACGAGCTCGGGGCTCGTACTCGGCGTGCTGCTCGCGCTCGCCGGCCTGTTCGAGTTCATCGCCGAGCTCGATGATGTCCGCAACGATTACTCCACGCCGCAGGCCGTGCTGTTCGCACTGTTCCGGCTGCCGAACCTGGCGTTCGAGATGATGCCCGTGGCGGTGCTCATCGGTTCGCTGCTGGGCCTGGGTGCGCTTGCCGCCCACAGCGAAATCATCGTGATGCGCGCCTCGGGGCTGTCGGTACGTCGACTCGCCGCGATGGTGTCTGTCACGGGCCTGGTGCTCCTGGTATTCGCCGCGCTGCTCGGCGAGTTCGTCGGGCCGCCGCTCGACTTCTATGCCCGCGACATGCGCCAGAGCGCCCGCTACGGCCAGGAAGACGACCGTGTGGGCAGCTCGACCTGGGTGCGCGACGGCCCGGTGTACCTGCATCTCGAGCGCGTGAGCCCGGAGTTCGAATTCGGGTCGCTCTACATCTACCGCTTCAAGAACGATCACACACTGGAGTCGATCGCGAGGGCGGAGAACTCCGGCATCGGCCCGGACGACCAGTGGCGCCTCGAGAACCTGCGCGAAACGCGTTTCGAGAACGACGGCGTGCAGGTCGTGAGCTCGAACCTCGCGTTGGGGGACTTCGAAGTGAACGCCGAGCTTCTCGCGAACACCCTTGCGAAGCCGCTCAGCCTCTCGATGCGGGGCCTCCTGACCTACATCGATTACCTCGATCGCAATGCGCTCGATTCACGCCAGTACCGCACGGAACTCTGGTACCGGGTGTCGAGGACTGTCACCGTGCTCGTCATGCCGATCCTCGCGCTCGCGTTCGTGTTCGGGTCGCTGCGTTCCGGCGGCACCGGCAGCCGGCTCCTGATCGGCGTCGTCATCGGGCTGGCCTACTACCTCGCCTCCGAGATGCTGGCGAATTCCGGGCAGGTGTTCAATCTGAACCCCCTCGCGATCAGCTGGCTGCCGACGAGCGCGCTCATCCTCGTAACCGTCATCGCGCTCGCGCGAATACGCTAGGCACGCGACGACTGCCCGCGATGCTCTCCGGTCAGAGGCTCGGGCGCACGGCTCGGGAGCGGCGGGCGGCGGCTAGCGGGACAAGAGGCCGCGAATGCGGTCGAGGTCCAGGTCGCGGAGGTCCTTGCGGAAATACCAGGCGAGCGCCGCGCCCGCGGCGAAGGTCACGCCGATCGTGGCGATCGTGGCCCAGGTGAGGCCCGCCGTGAGGCGCGAAGAACCCGAGTTCGCGCTGAACGTGCGTTCGCCGAGCAACTCGCCGTCGGCCTTGTGAATCCACACGGCACCGTCGCGATCGCTCATGAATTCCTCGGTCTGTTCGAGGGCTGCCGCCTTGGTCGCGGCGGACAGGATGGCTTCCTCCGACCCCTCTTCCTCAAGCTGCCAGAGGTTGGCGCGTTTCACGAGATGGTAATGCTGCATGGCGATCCTCTCCCTGATGTGGGCATGCGCCGCGGGCTCAAGCTCCGCGGCGGCCTGTTAGTGGTGTAGTTTCATCCTGTAAAAAAGCAAGTTCTATGCCAGATCCGCCTCAACCTTTTCCGCGCGGGTAATATTTGAGCCGGGTCCTGCTCAGCCGGTCGTGCCAGGCCAGCCGCTCCGGGTCCCAGAGCTGCCACCAGAAACCGAGCCCTGCCGGTGCGAAGGAGACGAGCGCGGCGGCGAAACGCAGGCAGTTGGTGCCGACGCGCGGCAGCTTTCCGTCGGGCGTCTCGAGCTGCAATCCCCATGACTGCATGCCCAGCGTCCGGCCGCGCCACGACCAGTAACCGACGAAATAGGCGAAGATCACCGCGAAGAGGGTGAGCTGGTAGAGCGCGTTGTCGGCGGGCTCGACCAGCTCGCCGCCGCGGGCAATGACGAACGGCACCGTGGCCAGCATCAGCACGGCGACGAGGAGGAACAGGTCGTAGAGCATGGCTGCCAGCCGGCGCAGTAGCCCTGCCGGCTTTGCGGCCGGTACGCGGGCCGGGACAACCTCCGCCACTCAGAGATTTTCCACGAAATCGATCATGCGTTGCCGGGTCTCTGCATCGGGCAGGGCGCCGAACCCGGCCTCGAGATTGTCACGCATGTGCTCGGGATTGCTCGTCGCCGGGATCGCGCAGGTGATCGCCGGATGGCTCACGATGAATTTGAGGAAGAACTGGCCCCAGGAGCCGGCGAACTCCGCCGCCCAGGCCGGTAGCTCGCGGCCGCGCACGGCCGAAAACAGCGCGCCCCCCTGGAACGGCCGGTTCACGATGACGGCGATACCCACGTCGGCTGCGAGCGGCAGGATGTGATCGTCCGCCTCGCGCTCGCCGAGCGAGTAATTGATCTGGATGAACTCGGGACGGAAGAAGCGCATCTCGGCTTCGAGATCCGACAGCGCATCGGCGCGGTAGTGCGTAAGCCCGCTGTAGCGAATGAAGCCCTCCTCCTGGAATTCCCGGATTACCGGCATGTGCACTTCCGTGTCGCGCAGGTTGTGCACCTGCATCAGGTCGATGACCTCGGTCCGCATGAGCGCGGCGGACTCGCGCATTTGCGCGATGCCGCCTTCGCGCCCGTCCGTCCACACCTTGGTGGCGAGGAACAACGGGCCGCGCGGAATGCCGCTTGCCATGATGTCGCCGATCACCCGCTCGGAGCGGTTGTACATCGGCGACGTGTCGATGACGCTGCCGCCGGCATCGATCAGCATCTGCACGATCCGGCGGCGCTCCGCGATGGCGTCGGCGTCGCCCGGCACGTCGAATACCTCGTACGTGCCGAGGCCGATGATCGGCAGCGTCTCGTTCTCCGCCGCGGCCGGAATGCGCCGCCGCGTCATCGAGGCCTGCTGGCCAAGGCCCGCCAGGGGCGCGAGACCGAACGCCGTGGCGGCGGCCAGGACCTCACGTCGATTCCAGTGCGCGTTCGTCATGCTTGCGTTGCTCCTCGATGGTCCTGCCGCTGCGGGCGCGCCGGCGGTATTCGCGGCCCAGCCAAAGCGCAATCAGCACCCATAGTATCGCGAAGGGCAGGAGCGCCAGCGCGATGCCGGTCATGCCGAGCCCCCAGACCGCGCGGATAGTCCAGGTACCGACGAGGTCCCCGGCGCGGTACACCGCCGTGTCTATGAAGTTTTTCGCCTTGTACTTCTCCTCCGGTGTGACCACGGAATAGAGCATGTCGTTCGCCGGCTTCGAGAAGCCGAAGCCGACGGCGCGCCTGAGCGCCTGGAGCACGGCCACGAACAGGAGGGTCGGGTGCACGGCGAGCAGCGCGAAACCGACGACCGACAGGAGCGGCATCAGGGCGAAGGTCATCCCGAGGCCGAGCTTCCGGACGGCGTGGCGGACGACGAGCAGCTGGAAGACCACCGTGAGCATCCCTGTGCCGAGATCCAGGTACGCGAAGAGCTTGGTGCGTGCGTCGGCGTCCGCGATGGTCTCGCCGACGAGCGCGTTCATGAACATGTACAGCGCCGTTCCGAGCAGTGACGCGAGCACCGAGACGACGCTGATGGCGATGAAGTAGCGCGACCGGAAGACGTGGGTCATGCCCGCGAACGCACTTCCGCCGAGCGGTTTCGGCGCAGCGGCCGTTTCGGCCACGTCTTTGGCCTGCGCCCGCTCGACCCAGCGCCGCAGCCGCCCGATACAGACGATGCTGCCGAGCAGCAGCGCAGCGGACAGCGGCAGCAGGCGTTCGAAGCCGATGATGTCGACCAGGTGAATCGTGACGGCCGGACCTGCCAGCGCGCCGATACTGCCGCCGGCGGATATCACGCCGAACAGTCGCCGCCCCTGCTCCCTGGTGTAGATGTCCGCCATGAAACTCCAGAAGACGGACACCACGAACAGGTTGAAGATGCTTATCCAGACGAAGAACACCCGGCCGATCCACACGAAGTCGGTCGCGCTCGCTTCGGCCCACAGGAACGCCCCGTAAAAGAACAGGATGTTGAGAACGAAAAATGCGTAGACCCAGGGCAGGAATACCCGTCGCGGGAATTTCGAGGCGACCCAGCCGAAAATCGTCGTCGCCGCGATCATCGCGAGGAACGTGCTCGTGAACAGTACCGGAACGGTGGTGACGCCGCTCGCCACGCCCAGCATCTCGCGGATCGGTCGCAGCATGTAATAGGACGACAGGACGCAGAAGAAGTACGCGAACGACCATGCTACGGCGACGGTCTCCCGCTTCTCGACGCCGAGCACACGCTCAAGCAACTTGTAAGGCATCCGAATCCGATCGCCGCCTGCGTCCGGGGATAGTAAGGAATCCCGCGCCCGAGCGACAGGTTCGCCTCCGCATCAATCTGTCGTCATGCAACAGATTCGACGCTGTCCGGCGCGACCGCCTTGTCCGATGCTGTTGCCGGACGACAAGGAGGACGTCATGAAACACGGAAGTCTTGCGGCGGCACTGGCCGTCGCGGTGCTCGGCCACGCGGCCGCGGCGGATGGTCGCGTTCCGGGCGATGCAATCGGCTGCCAGGCGCTCGAGCAGGCGGTGTACGCCGGGGTCCTGCAATCGAGCGAGCGCGGTACCGCAGTGCGCCTTCGGCAGGATCTCGCCCACGCCGGGCATCTCGAATGTGCCGACACGGCGCGCGCGGTGACGGCGGCATTCACCCGCGCCATGGCCCGGGGCAACATCTATCTCACCTGGCAGTGGGATCGCAACCGCGGCGACATGTGCCTGAGCGGCGACCTGTCGCAGTGTTACCCGCGCGGCAATCCGTTCGTGCCGTTGCCCCGCGCGGACGCCGCCTTCGTCGCCGACAGCTGGTTTGCCGTGCTGCTCGCCGTCGGGAAGTCCATGCCGCAGGGCTACTTCGCAGACGTAAGCCGCTTCACGAGCGTCGGCATGGCGATGGCGCTCGGCGCCGAGCTCGAGCGGCGGACGGGCGGGCGGCTGCGGCAGGCGTATTCGTCGAGATAACGGGGCGTTCGATGGCCGTGCTGCACTGGCGGGCATTCGCCATCGCGAACGGGTAGCATTCGAGCCTGTGAATGACGCCCGCATGCCCGCACTGTTCGTCGGCCACGGCAACCCGATGCACGCCGTGAGCCGGAACGGCTGGACCCGCGCCTGGGCGTCACTGGGCACCGGGCTCCCGCGACCCGCCGCCATACTTTCGGTGTCCGCGCACTGGTATGTGCCGGAAACCGCGGTCACGGCCAGCCGCGCACCGCGCACGATCCACGACTTCGGGGGCTTCCCGGACGAGCTGTACCGGGTCCGGTACCCCGCCCCAGGGGCGCCCGCGCTCGCCGCGCGGGTGGCCGGGCTTCTCGACGCCTTCGACGTGCGCGGCGACGAGTCCTGGGGTCTCGACCACGGCACCTGGTCGGTCCTGCTGCACATGTATCCGCAGGCGGACGTTCCGGTCGTCCAGCTCAGCATCGACGAGACGAAGCCGGCGCGCTGGCACTTCGAGCTCGCGCGCGCGCTCCGGCCTCTCCGTGACGAAGGCGTGCTCATCCTCGGCAGCGGCAACCTCGTGCACAACCTGCACACGTATTCCTGGGGCCGGCAGGAAACGGCGCCCTACGGCTGGGCCCTGCGTTTCGAGTCTCTGGCGCGCGAGCGGCTCAGCACCGCCGACTTCGACCCGTTGATCGACTACGAAACACTCGGGCGCGACGCGCGCCTCGCGGCGCCGACGCCCGATCATTACCTGCCGCTCGTCTACGTCATGGCGCAGCACGGCGACGACGAGCCGGTCTCGTTCCCGGTCGAAGGGTTCGATGGCGGCTCGATTTCGATGCTGGCGGTCCGGGTCGGCTGAGTGTGACCTGCCGCCGATGGCTGCGGTTGACAAACTCATATACCTAGTATCTCATCATACCAGCTAAGCCCTGATTACCCGGTCGTCGCGGGCCGGCGTGGAAGTCGCCCGTTCCGCGTCGACAATGGCGGCCTTTCGCCGGCGCAGAGCCCTGCGCGCGGGTGAATCGTCTGCAGCCCAAGGACCTGCATTGATGCCCAGTTACTGCTCGAAACACGGCGCGAATAAAACGGCGCCCGGACCCGCTCGATTTCCGGGACGCTCGACGCCGGAGAAAACAGGAGACGCTCAATGGCTATTCACTCGAGGGCAATTCGCTCAATGGCTATTGCAAAGCACTTCCGGACCCTTCTCGGCGCCGCGGCGGTGGTTGCCGGCATGACGGCGATGGCGCGCGAACCGGGCGAATCGACCGGCGCTTCGCCGACGGGGGCGCCGGCGGGGTCGCTCGCCATAACGGCGTTGCGAACCGAGCATGCGTCGAACCCGCTCGGCATCGATGCACGGCGTCCCTGCCTCGGCTGGGAGATGGCGGCCGCGGCGCGCGGGGCACGGCAGACTGCCTACCGGCTGCAGGTCGCGCTCAGCGCCGCAGACCTCTCTGACGGCGAAAACCTCCTTTGGGATACCGGCAAGGTCGAGTCGGACCGCTCGGCGCATCACGCCTACGAAGGACCTGCGCTGGAGCCCGGCCAGCGCTACTTCTGGCGCGCAGAGGTGTGGGACGAAGACGGGCAGCCGTCCGGCTGGAGCGAGCCTGCCTGGTGGGAGATGGGACTGGCCGGCGCGGCCGACTGGGAGGCGCGCTGGATCGAGCCGGACCTCGAGACGGCGACGTCCGCGCCGTGGCCGGCGCTGATGCTGCGCGATGAGTTCGAACTCGACGGCGCGGTCAGCTCGGCGCGGCTCTATGTCACGAGCCACGGACTCTACGAGGTGTACCTGAACGGCCGGCGGGTGGGCGAGGAACTCTTCACGCCCGGCTGGACGAGCTACAAGGAACGGCTGCGGTACCAGACCTACGACGTCACGAGCCTCGTCGAGGAAGGCGCGAACGCCATCGGGGCGATGCTCGGCGACGGCTGGTACCGCGGGCAGATCGGCCGGCACCGGGACGGCTATGTCTACGGGAAGGACGTCGCGTTGCTCGCCCAGCTTCGCGTCACCTACGGCGACGGGCGAAGCGTCATCGCCGTCCGCACCGGGGACAGGTGGAAAGCCGCGACCGGGCCGATCCTGATGTCGGACATCTATTTCGGCGAGACCTACGACGCGCGCCTCGAGCGTACCGGCTGGGCCGAGCCGGGCTACGCGGACGACGACTGGAGCGGGGTGCGCGAGGCCGACCACAGCAAGGACATCCTGTTCGCATCGGCGGCGCCGCCGGTCAGGCGCATCCAGGCGCTGAAGCCCGTCGAGGTCGTCCGCACGCCCGCGGGCGAGACCGTGCTCGACATGGGCCAGAACATGGTGGGCCGCATGCGCATGACTGTTCGCGGGCCGGCTGGCACCACGGTCACCCTGCGCCACGCCGAGACGCTCGACAAGGATGGCAACTTCTACACCGATAACCTGCGCCGCGCGGCCCAGACCGTCACCTACACGTTGAAAGGCGAAGGGGAGGAGGTCTACGAGCCGCACTTCACGTTCCAGGGATTCCGGTTCGTCGAGGTGAGCGGCTACCCGGGTGAACTCGACGCCGCAGACTTTACGGGCGTGGTGATCCACAGCGACATGGCCCCGGCAGGTCATTTCGACGGTTCCAACGCCCTCGTCAACCAGTTGCAGCACAACATCGTGTGGGGACAGAAGGGCAACTTCCTCGACGTACCGACCGACTGCCCGCAGCGCGACGAGCGCCTCGGCTGGACGGGCGACATCCAGGTGTTCGCCCCGACGGCCAGTTTCAATATGGACACGTCAGGCTTCCTCGAGAAGTGGCTCGAAGACCTCGCGGCCGACCAGCTCGACAACGGCAGCGTGCCGAACGTCGTGCCGAACGTCCGGGGCGAGCGCGCCTCGGGCTCCTCCGGCTGGGGCGACGCCGCCGTCATCGTGCCGTGGGAGGTGTACCAAGCCTACGGCGACGAGCGCGTGCTCGAGACCCAAT
>DASUOE010000319.1:0-6008 GCA_036276805.1 Woeseiaceae bacterium
GACAACGCGGTCGTCGTGACCGAAAGCATCTTCCGCCACCGCTCTCTCGACCCGGACCGGCCATTCGAGGCGACGCTCGCCGGCGTGCGCGAAGTCGGCCTGGCGGTCATCGCCGGCACGGCCACGACGATCATCGTCTTCGCGCCAATCATTTTCGGCGTCAAGACCGACATCATGGTCTTCCTTACCCACGTCGCCGTCACGATCATCGTGGCACTGGCCGCGTCCCTGCTCATCGCGCAGACGCTCGTTCCGATGCTCGCTGCGCGCGTGCCGATACCGCCGCAGCCGAAAGCCGGTGCGATGATGGATCGCCTCACGCAGCGCTATGTGCGCACGCTGCGCTGGGAGCTGACGCATCCGCGCTGGACCGCTGTCGGCATCCTGCTCGTCTGCGTGATCGGCATCGCGCCGAACATACTAGGCCTCGTCAAGTTCGACATGTTCCCGCAAGACGTCGGCCGGCGGCTCTACATGCCCTACCACATCGAGGGGCAGCATTCGCTCGAGACGGTGGAAGACGCCGTGAACACGATCGAATCGTATCTCTACGAGAACCAGGAAGCCTTCAACATCCGGTCCGTATACTCGTACTTCGAAACCGGCCACGCCGAATCCGTGCTGCTGCTCACTGAGGACGACGAGGCAACCGTTTCGACGCCGGACATCATCGACCGGATTACGGCGGACCTGCCGACGCTGGCAATCGGCAAGCCGAGTTTCCAGTTCGACCAACAGGGCGGCGGCGACGGCTTTTCCCTGCAGCTCAGTGGCGACTCCACGGCCGTATTGAACGAACTCGGCCGCGAAGTCGCCCGGGCATTGTCCGCGGTCGAGGGACTCGAGGACGTGCGCAGCGACGCCAAGACGGGTGAACGCGAAGTACGGGTCATCGTGGACCGCGACCGGGCCGCGGCGGTCGGCCTCACGGCCGGCGACGTGTCCCAGGCCGTCAGCATCGCGATGCGCGGCGAGAACCTGCGCGAGTTCCGCGGCGACTTCGGCGAGGTTGCCGTGCGCCTGGCCTTCCGCGAAAACGACCGACAGAGCGTTGAGCAGCTTGCCGACCTGCCCCTGTACACGCCCGACGGCCGCCGTGTCCCGCTCGGCAGCGTTGCCGCCATGCACGTCGCGCGCTCACCGGACGCGATACAGCGCACGGACCGGCAGACCGCTGTCGTGCTGCGGGCCAACCTCGCGGACGAAACGAGCCTCGATGACGTCAACCCGGCGGTTACCGGCCTCATGGAACAGATGGACCTGCCGCCCGGCTACAGCTGGAAATTCGGCGAGGGATTCGAGCGCCAGGACGAAACGCAGGCGATGATGACCGTGAACCTGCTGCTGGGCATCGCCTGCATCTTCCTCGTCATGGCGGCCCTGTTCGAGTCACTGATCCTGCCTTTCTCGATCATCCTCGGCTCGATACTGTTCTCGATCTTCGGCGTGTTCCTGTTTTTCGCCGCGACCGGCACGACGTTTTCGTTCATGGCGATGATCGGGATCATGATTCTGGTCGGCGTCGTCGTGAACAACGGCATCGTGCTCGTCGATCACGTCAACAACCTGCGCAACGGCGGGATGCCCCGCGAGGCGGCGATCGAAACAGCCGGCCGCGACCGCCTGCGCCCGATCCTCATGACGGTGGCGACGACCATCGTCGGCCTCGTGCCGCTCGCGCTCGGCACGACCCAGATCGGCGGGGACGGCCCGCCGTACTACCCTATGGCGCGGGCGATCATCGGCGGGCTGGCGTTCTCCACCGTCGTGTCCCTGCTGGTGGTCCCCGCCCTTTACGTTTACTTCGACAACCTGGCCGGCTGGAGCCGGAAACTCGCCGCTACAGCCCGCGGCGGGCGGCGTCCCGCGCCGGCGCCGGCCGCAGCCGACGCTTGAAGGCCAGGCCCGCGACCAGGACCGCGAATATCGCGAGCGTGAGCGGGTCGGCCGCCCCGCCGCCCTCCTCCACGACGATCACGTCGGGCGGCTCGTCGCGAGCCGCATCCTCCAGCGGAAGGAGGCTCAGTTCCGGGCTGTCTTCCGGGCCGATTTCCGCCACGAAGGCTCCGTCCCAGGTATCGTAGAGTTCGATCAGGATGTCGTAGCTGCCGGTCGGCCAGCCGGAGAGCAATTCGGACTCGACGACGAAATCGTCGTCGCTCGTCGCGCCGTAGAGGGGAAACACGTCCGTCGCCGCGTACTCGTACCAGGGACCGCCCTCGCGGCTCAGGTACAGGACTGCGTAGACGTCGGCCTGCTCATAAACCGTGTCGGCATCGAAGTACAGGTCGATGCCGTAGAAGTAGCCGTCGAGGTCCTGGTCCGCGAACAGCTCGACGTCGACCGTGTAAAACCAGAACTCGGTATTCGGCGTCTCGGTACGCGCTGCGCCGGTTTTCTGCCGGTCGCTGCGCCGCCCTTTGTGGGCGCCGTCGCCCTCCAGGGGGAATTCGTCGACGCTAATCTTGTCCGGCACCTGCTGGGCGCGGCCATCCTGTGCGTAGAACGCGTTCCGGGTCGCCCGCATCTCGCCGGACTCCGCGGCGTACGCCGGGCCGGCGGGGAGCGCTGCCAGCAGCAGTGCCAGCGCGACGCCGGTCGCCGCGAAGCCGGTCGCCGCGAAGCCGGTCGCGCTCGGGCGAGGCATCAAACCTGCTTTACGTAACATGTCGCACTCCCCGCTACTTCGAGCCTGGTCGTCATTTGAACAGCCGGCGCATGAATCGAAGCTGAACCTGCGGACGCCGTCCGGTAGGCCTTTCACAGCCCGCGTGCGATGATCCCTGCAATGGCGCAGTTACCCCGGGAAGACGCGGTCGGCAGGGCCGTCGGCTGGCTCTTGCTGGGAGTCTCGGGGGGCTTGTGCCTCGACCTGTGCGCCAAGCAGCTGCTCGGCACGTACCCGCTCGTCCAGTTCGTCTTCCTTCGCAGCCTCGCGGGACTCCTGCTGTTCCTCCTGCTCGGACCCCTCCTCGGGGGCTGGCGGCAGCTCGCCACCGGCCGATGGCGGTGGCACCTCCTGCGTACGCTTCTCGCGAGCGGGTCGATGTTCGGATTCTTCTTCGGACTGTCCCGACTTCCGCTCGTCGAAACGCTGACGCTCGGCTTCACGGCGCCGCTCATGCTGACGGCGCTGTCCAGGCCGCTGCTCGGCGAACACGTCGGGTGGCGCCGTTGGCTCGCGGTCATCGCCGGATTCGCCGGCGTGGTCGTCGTCCTGCGCCCGAGCCATGGTTTCGAGGCACTGCCCGCGCTGGCCGTCCTCTGCTCCGCGCTCTGCTATGCCTGTCTCGCCATGACCGCCCGGCACCTGGGACGCACCGAGTCGAGCTATGCGCTGTCGGTCTGGGTCGTGGCGGGTCCGCTGGCCCTGTCGGGCGTGCTGCTGGGCAGGGACGCGGCGTGGGTAGCGCCCGATGCCGGCGCCGCCTTCCTGTTCGTGCTGGCCGGAGCCTGTTCCGTCGTGGCGTGGCTCGGCATCATCAACGGCTACCGCGGAGCCGCACCGGCAATCCTTGCGCCGCTCGAGTACACGAGTCTCGTCGGCGGCGCTTTGGCCGGTTACCTGTTCTGGGGCGA
Organism: Woeseiaceae bacterium; assembly: GCA_036276805.1. Taxonomy (GTDB): domain Bacteria; phylum Pseudomonadota; class Gammaproteobacteria; order Steroidobacterales; family Woeseiaceae; genus UBA1847. The sequence continues at coordinate 3,580 of DASUOE010000319.1, forward strand.
GGTTCCCGACGCATTCGTCGTGGCGGGCGCCGCCATCATCATCGCGTCGGGACTGTACGTGGTCTACCGGGAACTCGGCGGCGATTTCGCCCGCTACGGCCGCCGGCTGTTCAGACCGCGCCGGTCCTGAGACCGGCGACCTGCGCGTACGTCACTCCGAGGGCTTCCGCAACGCCGTTGAAGAAATCGACCTCGAGTGCGCTGACCTGCTGGTCGCTGCGCATGACATCGGCCAGGGCACGAATGACGTCACCGCGCTGCCGTGCCGTGAGCTGCTTCTTCACCTTGGAAAGGTACTTGCGCAGGTTGGCTTCCGCGTAAAGTTCCGCGCGGGCCGCCACGCGAATGTCGGCCGCCGAGAAATTCTCGCCCGTCTTCTCCTGCAACACCCGTCGGATGTGCTCCACTTCGACATGCTGGATGTTGATATCCGCGTCCGTCGCACGAGCCAGCGTCATCAGCAGGACTTCCTTGTACAGGTCGTCCCGCGCGCTCGAATCGATGTCGGAGCCACCGAAAATCTTCAAGACGTTCTTGAGGTCTGCGATTGCCATGTTCTTCTCTCTCGGTTCGGGTCCTTGGGTTGCCCGGGGGCGACCGGCTGGGGCCAGAGTATACACGGCGAGCGGAGGCTTGCGCTGCCGCCGGCCCGCTCAGGCAGTCCCGCGGAACGGCTGTGCCCGGCCGTAGGTCAGCGACCGCCATGCCCACTCCGCCGGCCCGAAGCGGAAGCGTGCCAGCCACCACGGACTGACCAGCAACTGTGCGCCGACGAGGCCGGCGACGAAAGACATCAGCCAGAATCGCGGCACGTGCGCGAAGAGGCCGAGACCGTAGCCGTAGAATATCGACGTCATCACGAGGCTGTGCAGGAGATAGTTGCTGAGCGCGGTGCGCCCGACGGCGCCGAAGCGCCGGAGCGGACCGGCAGCCTTGCCGTTCCGGACCAGCCAGAGCACGAGCCCGATGTGACCTGCTGCAACGAACAGGCTGCCCACGTAGTTCGGCACGCCGCCGGGGCCGAACATCCAGACCAGGTCGAAGCCGTGCCGCCAGGCGCTGACGGCGCTGAATATCGTCAACGGCAACCCGACGGCATACCCCCACACGCACAGCCTGCCGTAGGTCGCCGCGTCGCGCGAGCCCGTCAACAGGCCGGTCTTCATGAGTGCCATGCCGAGCAGCATCAGCCCGCCGACCCGCCAGATGATGAAGAACGGCAGCGCCTGGAAGTGCATGGCCACGACGTCCGGCGCACGGAATGCGACGATCGTCGCGTAGTCGCTGCGGTACGCCTCTATCTCCGCGTCGATGTCAGCCGCCGTCGGTGCGAACGTCGGCCGCATCTCGAGCCAGGTGTCGATCGTCGCCTGCTGCGTCTCGTCGAGCTCCGTCCCCGCCGACTGTTGCGCTGCGAGCTCCGCCGCTTCGGCGCGCAGGCCTGCGATGAACACGCTGGTGACCTGCGACATCGCGAGTCCGACCAGCAGGAAAGCGACCCCGGCCACGGCGAGCGTGCGCGGCCGCAAGTGCCGAAACAGGAATACCAGCATGCCGGTGACCGCGTAGAAAAACAGGATGTCGCCGAACCAGATCAGGTAGGCATGCGCCGCGCCGATTACGAGCAACCAGAACTGGCGGCGAAAAAACAGCGGGCCGAATGCCGCGCCGCGGGACTCGGCACGGGTCATGAGCAACACGATTCCCGCCCCGTACAGGAGCGAAAAAATGCTCATGAACTTCTGGTCGAAGAGTACGTGGGTGGCGAACCACGTTCCGAGATCGTACCAATCCCGGCCTCCTGCCAGCAGCGGATTCATGTACGCCGCGAACGGCAGGGCGAACGCATAGACGTTCATGACGAGGATGCCGAGTACGGCTACGCCGCGCAGTACGTCCAGGCCCTGCAACCGGTCGGCGGCCGGCACAGGTGCGGCAAGGGGCCTGGCGCGGCCCGGCGTGCCCGACTCCCCTACCTGCATAACGGCATCCCCTGCGGCGAGAACCCGCCGCGACGATGGCCGCCCCGGACCGGGTCGTAGCGATGCGCCACTGGCGAGCAGCTTAGGATAGCGTATGAACTGTCGCTTGCACACTCATGTATTTGAATCCAATTTTCGCTTGATTTTTGAGCATCTCGCGACATACTTGACCGCGGGCAAACTGACTTGAAGGAGGTGATCCATGTCTAGTGAGATTATCGAGGTATCGCGCAGGCGGTCCGGTCTTGTTCAGATCATGGTGAAGCCTTCACGGATCCTCTGACCGAGCTCGCGATACGAATCTCACCTTGATGAAGCAAGGGCCGCCGCAAGGGCGGCCCTTGTCATTTGCGGCCGCTCGAGAGCGGCCCTTGTCATTCGCGGCCGCTCGAGGGCGGCCCTTGTCATTCGCGGTCGCTCGAGGGCGGCCTTGTAATCTACGGCCGC
>DASUOE010000320.1:0-4638 GCA_036276805.1 Woeseiaceae bacterium
CTTCGGTCTTGCACACCTGCAGATTCTGCAGGTGATGCGAGATGTATTCGCCGGATGTCTGGGGCCCGTGCCCGCCTTCAGTCGCCATGCTCGTCAACCGCGTCCTGTCTGTCCTTGCCTTCGTGAATCCGGCCTTCGTGGATCCGGCCTTCGTGGTGCCCGTGTTCGTGCCGGAGCAGGAGCCCGCCCAGGGGCGCCAGCGCCGTCACGGCAAATGTCGCGAACAAGGGCAACGCCGCCAGCGGCCGCACCGTGACGAAGACGATGCCGAACATCAGCACCGTCAGCGCCAGTTTTCCCAGCACACCGATATAGGCGGCCCGGACCAGGGGCTTCGCCCCGGGTTCCCGGCGCGGCACGCCGAGCCTTGCCGCCAGGAACGCGTTCGGCAGTACCGAGATCAGGCAGCCCAGCAGGGCCGAGTAACCTGCGACATTACCGAAGATGATCCAGAGCACCGCAGCCACGGCCGCTCCGAGCCCGAATTGAGCCGCAATCACCCGGAGCATCGGTATGCCCCGGGCACTAAAAACGCCACGTCCACAGGAAAATCCGGTGGCGGGTGGCGCTTCGACTGCGGTGCTTCGTTGCTGTTATCCAGGCGAGCTCGCGAATAGCGTGCGCATTATAGTGACACCCTCCGGGCATGGCAACACAAAAACCCGCGCGTTTCCGAAGGGAAAACCCCTGTTTTTTCCGGGAAAAACCCCGTTTCCGGGCAAGTCCGAAGCAGGTGGGGGGCTTGTCGGCCCGGCCGCCGGCGGGTGGAGCTCAAGGGCTTGCGCCGGTCAGCCGGATCGCTTCTGTCGTAACGAGATCGACGGCGCCCGTCACCACGAACTGCACCCCGATGCAGACGAGCACGAGGCCCATGAGCCGCGTCAGCGCATTCACGCCGGTGCGCCCGAGCGCGTCCACGATCGGCATCGAGTAACGCAGCACCACCCACGCGATCGCGGAGACGATGACGATGCCAATGCCCACGGGGACATAGTCGAGCGGCCCGTCCGCCGAGGTCGCCATGCTGATGGTGACCGCGATGGAACCGGGGCCGGACAAGAGCGGCATCGCGATCGGGGTGAAGGCGATGGCCTCGCGGTCAGCCGACTCGTGCTGGTCGCGACGGGACAGCGGCCGCTCGGGTTCCGGGTTCAGCATGGAGAAGCCGATGCGGGCGATGATGAGGCCGCCCGCCACCCGGAGCGCCTCCAGCGAAATGCCGAAGAACTCGAGGATGAGCGCTCCGGCAACGAGCGAGACCAGGAGTATGCACGCCATGTAGATCCCTGCGGCGCGGGCCGTGCGGTTGCGGGAGGCCGCGGTGTCGCCGCGGGTCATGGCGGCGAAGATGGGCGCGGTGCTGAACGGGTTCGCGATCGGCAGGAGGGCGCCGACGGTGGCCGCAATCAGCGTCAGCCAGCCGGTCATGCTGGAGCGGCGCTAGCGCCGCGAATACGACACACGCGGATAGCGCGGCTGAAATATCGCGGCTGGATAGGGGGGCGATTCCGGGGCGGTCGGAGAGCAAGAACAATTCGCGGCGCGAGCGCCGCTCCTACACGGGCAAATGCGTCCGTTTCCCGGCTTGCGGTGGAGGTCACCCGGGCATTCGGCCCCACGTTTCTATCGTCGCAATCCAACAACGTCGAAGTCGCGGCGCTGGCGCCGCTCCTACCGGATGTGCTTCAGGATGCCGTCGAGCTCGTCCAAGCTGTTGTACGCGATGACGAGCCGCCCGGCGCCCTTCGCGGAGTGTTCGAGCCGCACCTTCGCGCCGAGGCGGTCGGAGACGTCTCGCTCGAGGCGCCGGATGTCGGCGTCGCCGCTCCCGGATACCGCGCCGGGGCTCGCAGCCTTGCGATGCGCACCGAGCATGCCTTTCACGAGGCGCTCGGTGGCGCGCACCGACAGTCCCTTCTTCACGACCTGGCGCGCCGCGTCGTACTGCTGCACGGGGTCGGCAATGGCGAGCAGCGCCCGGGCATGGCCCATGTCGATCTTGCGCTCCTCGAGCAGCGGCTTCACCCTGGCCGAGAGTTCCTGCAGCCTGAGCAGGTTCGTGACCGCCGCCCGCGATCGGCCGACCGCGTCCGCGGCATCCTGGTGCGTGAGCTCGAACTCGCGGATCAGGCGGTCGAGGGCCCGGGATTCCTCGAGGGGATTCAGGTCCTCGCGCTGGATGTTCTCGATGAGCGCCATTGCTATGGCGTCCTCGTCGTTCGCCTCGCGAATGACGGCGGGGATGTCTGCAAGGCCGGCCATCTGTGCGGCGCGCCAGCGGCGCTCGCCCGCAATGATCTCGTAACGCTGGTTCGGGCCCGACGCCGTGCCGATCGGCCGGACGACGATCGGCTGCACCACACCCTGGGCGCGAATCGAGTTCGCGAGGTCCTCGAGCGTCTCCTGGCGCATGTCCACGCGCGGCTGGTACTGGCCGCGCTGCAGCAGGTCGAGGGGGAGCCTCTGCAGGCCGTCGGCCGGTCGCGCCGCCGTCTCCGTCGTGCCGCGCTCCGACGCCGCGGGCTGCGTCAATAGGGCATCGAGGCCGCGGCCGAGCCGCTTCTTTCTGACGTTCATGAGCATTGCCCGTAGGAGCGGCGGTAACGCCGCGACTGTGACGCGGACGGAACCCGGGCCGGATCCGAGACCGAACGGCCGTTCCTGTAGGAGCGGCGGTAACGCCGCGACCGTGACACGGTCTGAACCCCGGCCGAATCCGCGGCCTTACGGCCGCTCCTATAGCCGATGACGCCTCGGCTTCCCGGCATCGTCAACGAATTCGTCATGACCTAGCCAACCGCCGCCACGCGGGCGTCCTCGCGGCGCAGGATCTCGCCGGCGAGCGCGAGATACGAGATGGCGCCGCGCGAGGAACGGTCGTGAAGCAGCGCCGGGCGCCCGAAGCTCGGTGCTTCGGCGAGCCGCACGTTGCGCGGGATCACCGTGCGGAACACCTTCGTATCGAAGTGCTCGATGAGCTGCATGGAGACCTCGTTCGACAGGTTGACCCGCGGATCGAACATCGTCCGCAGGATGCCGAACACCTCGATGTCCGGGTTCACCGAGCGCCGCACCTGCTCGATGGTGGAGAGCAGCGCGGTCAGGCCCTCGAGCGCGTAATACTCGCACTGCATGGGAATCAGCACGCCGTCGGCGGCGGTGAGCGCGTTGACCGTCAGCATGTTGATGGACGGCGGGCAGTCGATGAGAATGAAGTCGTACATGCCGACCACCGGCGCCAGCGCATGCCGCAGTTTCATTTCGCGCCCGATCTCCTGCAGGAGCCTGACTTCGGCCAGCGTGAGATCGTCGTTGCCGGGAAGAACGGCGAACCCGCCCTCCGGCGGCGAGACGATCGTATCCGCGGCCGACGCGTCGCCGAGCAGCACGTCGCAGGCGGAGTATTCGACGTCGCGCTTGTCGATGCCGCAGCCCATCGTGGCATTGCCCTGGGGGTCGATGTCGACCAGGAGCACGCGCCGCTGCGTCGCGGCGAGCGACGCCGCGAGGTTGACGGCAGTCGTCGTCTTGCCGACCCCGCCTTTCTGGTTCGCGATGGCGATTATGCGTGTCATAAACCGTGCCCGCTATCCCGGCAGATCAGTCCGGCGAATCAGCCGGCCCGTCATCCGGACACTTGGCCGGCGGGATCAGCCGGCGCGCCGCATGACGACGGCATGCCGCGAACCGGGCGCCAGGCCCGGCACCGCGAGTTCGATGACGTCGGCGGCCCATGCATCGGGTAATCCCTGTAGTTCGCCGGCCGGATCGCGCCCTTTGAGGGCGACGAACACCCCGTCCTCTCCCACGTGATGACCGGCCGTCTCGAGGAGCCGCGGCGCGCTCGCCACGGCCCGGGCGATCACGGTATCAAAGCGGTGCCCGGGTGCATAGTCCTCTACCCGCGCATGCACGGCGGTGACGTTGCCGAGGCCGAGCAGCGCGGCAGCGTGCTCGACGAAGCGGATTTTTTTCTCCGTCGCGTCCAGGAGCCAGAAGTGGCGGTCCGGCTCGGCCATCGCGAGCGGAAGTCCCGGAAAACCCGCGCCGGTGCCGACGTCGAGCACGGCGACGCCGTGCAGGAGCGGTCGCGCGGCGAGGCTGTCCTGCAGGTGCGCGGTGATCATCTCCCGCGGGTCGCGAATGGCCGTGAGATTGACCTTGCGGTTCCAGCGCTCGAGTTCCGCGAGCAATGCCGCGTATCGCTCCGCGTCCGCGTCCGTGTAGTGCGGGTCGAGCGCCTTGAGCCCTGCATGTACGGCAGCAACGTCCATGCCCCGATTATGTAGGAGCGGCGGTAACGCCGCGAATGGGAGGTGCCAGATGCCACGGCGTTTTCGTCACGGCCGCAAGGCGCAAACCATTCGCGGCCTTACGGCCGCTCCTACGGTGAATGCGATAGCCTCCGTAGGAGCGGCGGTAACGCCGCGAATAGGAGGTGGCCGGATGCCACGGCGTCTGCATCACGGCCGCAAGGCGCAAACCATTCGCGGCCTTACGGCCGCTCCTACGGGCGAATGCGACAGCCTCCGCAGGAGCGGCGGTAACGCCGCGAATGGGAGATGGCCGGCTGTCACGGCGTTTTCGTCACGGCCGCAAGGCGCAAACCATTCGCGGCCTTACGGCCGCTCCTACGGT
>DASUOE010000321.1:0-27634 GCA_036276805.1 Woeseiaceae bacterium
GGACGCCGCTCGCGCGTTCCTGCTCGGGCACATGAACATTCTCTCGGCGGTCATTTTCGATGAAATCGAAGGCGCGTTTTCGGACGCGTGCTACAAGGCCATCAAGTACGGCAAGCCCGACCTGATCCAGCCGGACTGGAAGAAGGTCTTCGATCGCGACGCGATCGCCGCGAGCATCCAGAGAATAACCTGACACCGTTCTTCGCATCCTCGCAAAAAACGCTGACGGTTCGTGACGGAATATGCCTCGCTGAACGTGCGTCTCTACGGCACGGACGAACCGCCCGCCGCAGCGCGGCAGATGCGCGCGGGAGCGCTCTCGATGTTGTTCGAGGACGGCGCGCTCCGTCGCATCACGCTTGCCGGCCGGGAAGCGATCCGCGGCATCGCGTTCGTCGTGCGCGACCGGGACTGGGGCACCTGTAATCCCCGCATCACGAACCTCGATATCGCGGACGCCGACGGCGCATTCAGCGTTCATTACGATGCGGCCTGCGGCGACGCGCTCACCTGGTCGGCGACGATCACCGGTGCCCCGGACGGTACGCTGGAGTTCGTGGTCACGGGCAGGGCCCGATCGGCGTTCCTCACCAGCCGTACCGGCTTCGTGGTGCTGCACCCGGTGCGGCACCTGGCCGGCGCGCCGGTTACGGTCACGCACACGGACGGTGCGGTTGAAACCGCCGCATTCCCGCTGACGATCAGCCCGTCGCAACCTTTCAAGGATATCCGGGCCCTGTGCCACGAGGCCGCACCCGGTGTGCGCGTCACCTGCACGATGGAAGGCGACGCGTTCGAGATGGAAGACCAGCGAAACTGGACGGACGCTTCGTACAAGACCTACATCCGGCCGCTTGCGAGGCCCTTCCCGTACACGCTGGAGCCGGGCCGCGAATTCGTCCAGCGCGTGCGGATCGACGCGAACGGCCGGCTGCCCGAGCCGCCGCGGGTCGCGAACAGCGGCGTGACGGTCTCCCTCGGCACTGCCGACGCAGGCGGACTGCCTGTGCTCGCGCTGGCCGTCGATCCTGCACATGTCCTCGATGCGCGTACGGCGGTCCGGACGATCCGTGAGTCCGGCGTCGAGTGGCTCGTGTGTCGCTTCGATAGTGCGGCGGGGCACGACGCCGATACGATGGCCCTGTTCCGGAAACTCGGTGACGAAACCGGGGCGCGGCTGGTGCTGGAAGCCGTGCTGCCGCTGACGGATCGCACCGGGAATTACACCGACGACCCCGCGGTGCTGGCGGCGGACGTCGCGACGTTACGGGGCGCCGCCCGCCGTGCCGGCGCGGAATTCGCGGTCGTTTCGGGTTCCCCCTCGTGTTACCTCAAGTCGTACCAGCCAGCGGGGCCCGGGCCGAGCGCGCCGCGGCTCTCGGACGTCTACGCGAGGCTCCGCGAAAGTTTCCCCGGCGCACAGATAGCAGGCGGCATGCACGGCTATTTCACCGAGTTCAACCGTCGCCCGCCGCCGGTGGAGGCGCTCGACATCGTCACCCACTCGACCTGCCCGATCGTGCACGCCGCGGACGATGTGTCGGTCATGCAGACGCTCGAGGCGCTGCCCTCGGTGTTCGCGACCGTGCGCGAACTCGCCGGCCCGACACCCTACTGGATCGGGCCGACGGCGATCGGCATGCGCTTCAATCCGTACGGCGCGGCCCCGGCGGCCAATCCCGGGAACGGGCGCGTCGCGATGGCCACCCTCGACCCGCGCCAGCGCGGGCTGTTCAATGCCGCGTGGACGCTCGGTTACATCGCATGCGCCGCAGAGGCCGGCGTGGCGGGACTGTGCCTGTCCGCGGTCGCGGGTCCCCACGCCATCCGCTGGCAGCCCGCGGACTGGCCGCAACCGTGGTTCGATCGTCTTGCCGCCGACGCGGCCGTCTTCCCGGTCTTCCCGGTCGTTGCAGGACTTGCCGGGCGCACCGGCACGCGGCTCGTGGCGGCCGAATCGTCGGATACGACGGCGCTTGCCGCGCTCGCGCTGCAGGGCGCGGCCGGAACGGAGTTGTGGCTCGCGAACCTGACCGCGGCGCCGCTCTCGATTACGCTCGTCGGCCCCGTCGGCGGCCCCATCGGTGGCCCCGTCGGCACGGCGCGGGTGCAGTGCCTCGATGCGGACACATTCGAAGGGTGCTGCGCCGACCCGGGCGGCTTCGCGGCCACGGCGCGGCCGATGACGTCGAACCGGGTCGATGCGGGCGCCTACGCGGTACTGCGGATCGCGGCATGAAGGGCGGAGAATCCATTGCACACCGAGGAGGGAGAATGCATGCAACGATCCTCGCAACGATCCTGGCAGTGACCTGCGGCAGCCTCGCGCTGGCCGGGCTTGCCGCCGTTGCCCTCGCGAATCCCGCGGCGGACGCCGCGCCCTGGACGATGGCCGACGAGATCGTGGCGGCCATCGACCTGCCCGTGATACCGGAAGGCGATTACGCCGTCACGAACTTCGGCGCGATCGCCGGCGACGGCAGGGACGACAGGCCGGCCATCCTCGCGGCCATCGCCGCCGCCGTCGAGGCGGGCGGCGGACGGGTGGTCGTGCCGGCCGGCGAGTGGTACAGCGCGGGACCTGTCGTCCTCGAGAGCCGCATCGAGCTGCACCTGGCCGACGGCGCCACGCTCCTGTTCTCGCCGCGCGCGGCGGATTACCTGCCCGTCGTCAGGACGCGCTGGGAGGGCACGATGATGATGGGTTACTCGCCGCTCATCTATGCCGCCGGTGTCGAGGACGTCGCCATCACCGGCAAAGGCCGCATCGACGGCAACGCCGGGAGCGAATTCCACGCCTGGAACAGCGACGAGCACGAACCGCGCCTGCCGCACGCCGACATGCTCAGGCTGCGGCAGATGGGCATCGACGGCGTGCCGCTCGAGGAACGTGTCTTCGGTGAGGGCACGCATCTCCGGCCAAGCGCCGTCCAGTTCCTCGGCGCCAGGCGGGTGCTGCTCGAGGACTACACGATCAACAACTCGCCGTTCTGGATCAATCACCTCGTGTTCACGGAGCACGCGACCGTGCGGCGGCTCAAGGTCGACAGCCACTGGGGCAACAATGACGGCGTCGACGTCGACTCGTCGAGTTACGTGCTCATCGAGGACAACTGGTTCCGCACGGGCGACGACAGCGTCGTCGTCAAGTCCGGCCGTGACCGCGACGGGCGCGACATCGGCATTCCGAGCGAATACGTGGTGGTGCGCAACAACGACATGGGCGGGGAGGACGGCATCGCCCTCGGCAGCGAGATGTCCGGCGACGTCCGCTACGTGTTCTTCGACAACAACGTACTGCGCAAGGGCTCGTCGGCGATACGCTTCAAGGCAAACCTGGACCGCGGCGGCACGGTGGAGCACATCCGCGTGCGGAACTTCACGGTCGAAACGTTCGAAAACCTGTTCTGGTTCCAGCTCAAGTATCCCGGCGACATGGGCGGCAACTACCCCTCGACATACCGCGACATCGTGTTCGAGAATTTCACGGTTGAAAAGGTGAGCAACGTGCTCGTCGCGCACGCGCCCGCGGTTGCGCCGCTCTCCGATGTGACGCTGCGAAACGTCGCCATCGGCGAGGCAGACGTGCCGCTCGTGCTCGAAAACGTCGACGCACTGACTTTCGACAATGTAACCATCGGCGACCAGCGCATCGACGCGGCGCTTGCCTGGCGCAATGAAACGGAGGACGAAGAATGACCGACCCGATGCGTTACACGCTGATCCTGCTCGCCCTCGGCGCTTCGGCATGTGCCGGGGAACCGGCGGCCGATGGCAAGTGGGTATCGCTATTCGACGGCGAGAGCCTCGACGGCTGGACGCCGAAGTTCCGCGGCTTCGAGCCCGGCTACAACCACGCCGACACGTTTCGTGTGCAGGACGGGATGATCGTGGGTGCGTACGACGGCTACGAGAGCTTCGACGGCCGTTTCGGGCACCTGTTCTACGCGGTTCCCTACAGTCGCTATCGCCTGCGCTTCGAGTACCGCATCTTCGGCGAACCGGCGGCCGGCATACCCGAATGGGCTTTCCGCAACAGCGGCGTCATGGTGCACTCGCCGTGCCCGGCCACGATGACGACCGAACAGGATTTCCCGATCTCGCTCGAAATGCAGTTGCTGCGGGGGCGCGGCGACGGCGAGCCGCGGACCACGGGCAATCTCTGCACACCCGGCACGGAAGTCGTCATGGACGGCGAGACGATCGAGGCACATTGCATCCAGTCGTCTTCGACAACTTACGACGGCGACGGCTGGATCAAAGCCGAGATGCTCGTCCTCGGCGACGAGCGGATCGTGCACTATATCGAAGGGGAGCCCGTGCTCGAGTACACGCGGCCGACTTACGGCGGGCATCCCGCCGTGAACAGCAACGAAGCGCTGTTTCGTGACGGCGAACCGCTGACCGGCGGCTACATCGCCCTGCAGGCCGAAGGTCACCCGGTGGCGTTCCGGAACATCGAACTCATGAACCTCGGCGGCGCTCCCGACGACCCGCGGTTCAATTGTCCCGATCCTGATACGGGCTAGAAATCGACCTGCCAGGGACTCGGCCCCAGGCGCCGCCCCTGGTCCAGCCCGTCGAGCAGGGTCATGTCGCCCGCTGCGAGCTCGAAGTCGAAGATGCCGGCGTTCTCCGCGATGCGCTCCGGGCGGCCCGACTTGGGGATCGTCACGACGCCGTGCTGCAGGTCCCAGCGCAACACCACCTGCGCCGGCGACTTGCCGTACTTCTTCGCCAGCGCAACGATCGTGGGCTCGTCGGTGACCTCCCCCTGCATGAGCGGGCTCCAGGCTTCGAGGCGGATCTCGTGGCGCTCGCAGAAGTCGAGGAGTTCAGGCTGGACGAGATGCGGGTGAAACTCGACCTGGTTGACGGCGGGCACGATCCGGCAGTCGTCCATGAGCTTCTCGAGGTGGTCCTGCATGAAATTGCTGACACCGATCGCCCTGGCCCGGCCGCTGTCGTAAATCTCTTCCATCAGCGGCCATGTTTCCTGGAACCGGTCCGCGACCGGCCAGTGCACGAGGTACAGGTCCACGTAGTCGAGCCCGAGCCGGTCGAGGCTTTCCTCGAACGCCGCGAGCTGGCGGCGTTCCCGCTGGTCGGTGTTCCAGAGCTTGGTCGTAAGGAATATCTCGTCGCGCGGAATGCCGCAATCCCTGAGCGCCCTGCCGACGCCTGCCTCGTTCTCGTAGATGCTGGCCGTATCGATGCTTCGATAGCCGATGTCGAGCGCGTAGCGGATGGCATCTTCGACCTCTCCGCCGTTAGCGAGCTTGTATACGCCGAGGCCGAGCCACGGCATCTCGCTGCCGTTGTTCAGGGTCGTTCTTGCCTTGATGCTGTGGGTCATGGCAACTCCTCGTATGCGCTGAGCGAAGCCGGGCCCTCGGACGGCCAGTCGCCGTCCGGCATGGGAATCTCGGGTAGCGATCCAGGGTCCAGGACCACATGCTTGATGCGTTCGCGGTGCCAGGTGTAGACGACGTGCACGAGGCCGTCGCGCCCCTGGATGACGGCGGGATAGGAGAACTGCCGGTTCGGAGCATCGAGGTGCTCGAGCACCAGCGCGGCGTTCCACTGCCGGCCGTCGTCACTGGTCGCGACGTTCAGGATTCCGCGGCCCTTGTGGCCCATGCCGGCCTGTTCACGGGTGGAATGGTTGTAGACGATGAGATGGCGGCCGTCCCCGAGCGTCGCGACGTCGAAGCCCGAGTTGTTGTTCGGCAGTACGCCCGGCGCGAGGGGCGACCAGGTGCGGCCGCCGTCGTCCGACCAGCTTTCGGCCATGAAACCGTTTTCGGACTGAGTGCGGCAGAGCATGCCGAGCCGTCCGTTGCCGAACGTCATAAGCGCTGGCTGAATGGCCCCGATCTCGCCGACGGTCTCGAGCGGGCCGATACGGCGCCAGGTCGCGCCGCCGTCCGTGCTGCGTTCCACGTGCACGCGCCAGCCGTCGTGTTCCGTGCTGGAACCGGCAACGATCGCCCCCTGACCCTCGCTTTCGAGTCGCACGGGCTTGTTCTTGACCGGCCCGATGAGACCTTCGCCGAGGCGGCGCCCTGCGCTCCAGGTTCTGCCGCCGTCGCGCGAGGATTTCACCATGCCCCACCATTCGCCCGGGCTCGGTCCGAGCTTGTAGAAAAGCAGGAGTTCGCCGCCGGGCTTCTCGAACAGGACCGGATTCCATGCCGGTACGCGTTCGCCGCCGGCGAGCCGGCCGTCGGCGACGCTGACCGGCGCGCTCCAGGCGCCGTCCGGCGGCTTGCGCGCGAGCCATATCTCGACGTCCGGATCGCCTTCCGCCGGCCCGCCGAAAAAGGCGGCGACCAGCTCGCCGGTGGCCAGCTCGACGATGGTCGATGCGTGCACGGAAGCGGCAGGCCCCGTCGTGTACACGAATTCCTCGAGCACGATGCCCGGCCGTGCCGGCGCGTCGGCACGGCCGGGCGCAGCCGCGAGGGCAATCAGGCCGGCTATGACGGCGACGTGGATTCGATCCTTCATGCACTCTCCTTGCCCGATCTACTGGCCCAGCGATCTGCTGGCCTGGCAATCTACTGGCGTGGCGGCGTCGGCCGTCATTACAGCGTACCGGCCTTCAGCATCGCGGCGGCGGTCGACGCCGCGCGCGCGGTGAACGCCATGTACGTCAACGACGGGTTCTGGCATGCGGAGGACGCCATGGCGGCGCCGTCGGTGACGAACAGGTTCGGTACGTCGTGCGCCTGGCTGTGCCCGTTCAGCACGGACGTGGCGGGGTCGCGGCCCATCCGGGCCGTACCCATTTCGTGCACCAGGAGCCCGGGTGCGGCGCCGCCGCGATACGTCCGGATGTCCTCGAGCCCGACAGCGGCGAGCATGGCTTCCGCATCGTCGGCGATGGCCGCCATCATCGCGAGGTCGTTCTCACGATGCCGGCAGTCGATGTTGAGCAGGGGGATGCCCCAGCGATCCGTCTTCTTCTCGTCCAGCCACACCCGGTTGCGGGCGTCCGGCAGCATCTCGCCGAAGCCGCTGACGCTGAACGTCCACGGTCCGGGATCCCGCAGTCGCTCCTTGAGCGCCGTGCCGATGCCCGGGACGCCCGGGCCGCGGGTCCAGCCCGGCCGTTCGGCCCCGCACTGGTAGGCGTAGCCGCGCACGAACCGCTCGTCCTGTATCGTCACGTTGGCGTAGCGCGGGATGTAGCAGCGGGTGGGCCGCCGGCCGCTGTCGTAGCGGTCGAGAAAGCCCGGCACCACGCCGACGGATGCGATGCCGCCGAGGTGGTCCATCAGGTATCGCCCGAGCGTACCGCTCGCGTTCGCGATGCCGTTCGGGAAGCGTTCGCTTACCGAGTTGAGCATGATCTGCGCCGTGCCGAGCGTCGACGCACACAGGAAGACGATGCGGGCGCCGTAGAAGCGGCGCGCGCGCGTGCGCCGGTCGATGATCCGGACGCCGGTCGCGCGCCCGGACGCCTCGTCGTATGCCACGCTCTCGACGATCGCGTCGGTGACCGTGGTGAGGTTGCCGGTGCGTTCGGCGGCCGGGAGCGTCGCCGACAGGCTCGAAAAGTACGCCCCGAACGAACAGCCGCGCTGGCACTCGTTGCGGTTCATGCAGCGCGCCCGCCCGAGCGCGCGCTGCTCGTCGGTCGGCTCGGTCAGGTGCGCGGTTCGGCCGATTATGAGCCTGCGCTCCGGGAACTGCCTGGCGATCCGCTGGCCGACCTCGGTCTCGACGCAGTTCAACGGGTAGGGCGGCTGGAACTGCCCGTCGGGAAGCTGCGGGAGCCCCTCGAGCGAGCCGCTGATGCCGGCAAATCTTTCGACGTGGTCGTACCAGGGCGCAATGTCCTTGTACCGGATGGGCCAGTCGACGCCGTGGCCGTCGCGACGGTTAGCCTCGAAGTCCAGGTCGCTCAGGCGGTAGCACTGGCGCTGCCATAACAGCGAGCGACCCCCGAGCTGGTCGCCGCGGATCCAGTCGAAGGGCGCATCCGCCGGCGTCGCGTACGGGTTCTCGCGGTCGTTGATGAAGAAGTGCTCGGTGTAGCCCGTGAACGCATAGCACTTCTTTTGCACGGCATGATCGCGTGCGCCGCGTTCCTCGGGGACCTGGCCGCGGTAGGGCAATTCCCAGGCCGCCTTGCCCTCGGTCGGGTAGTCGTGCCGGTGGACGACCTCCCGCCCGCGCTCGAGCACCAGCACCTTGAGCCCGCGCTCGGTCAGCTCTTTTGCCGCCCAGCCGCCGGAAATCCCCGAGCCGACGACGATGGCGTCGAAGTGCGGCGTGCCCTCAGAGTTCGTAGGCATAACCGTTCCAGAACCACGCCCCGTCGCCTGCGGTGTACGGCAGGCACGGCCGGTATTCGCCGGGCAGGCGCTCGTAACGCAGCGACTGTGTCGCGCCGGCTTCGGACGTGAAGTAGGCGAACAGCGCAACCTTCTTGAATTCCGGGTAGAAGCCGCCGGACCCGCCGTCGGCGTAAGCGGCATCGTCGAGGCGCTGCAACAGGTCGGATTGCTGGCGTCGGGTGCCCTCCGCGAACCCGTGCGCGCCGTCCGCCTGCGCGAGCCGGTCGAACCCGTCGAGCCCGGCCTGCCACCGCTCGCGCCGCTCGGGCGCTGCCCACTCCGCAAGCAGCCGGTCGATGAGCCGGTCGACGCCGGCATCCAGGGCCCCCGGCGTTTCGCCTGCCGGGAGGAGCACGTCGACGGCCGCGCCGAGCGTTGTAAACCGGCGGCGGTCCAGGAACAGCGTGCCGGCTTCGGGCGGCTCGGGCGCCGCCGCGCGGGCGATCGACTCCCACTGCGCCACCGTCATCGCCGTGCCGAGCCACGCCGCCGAGTGCAGCAGCATCCGCCGCCGCGACAGGGAGGCGGGTCCTTCGGCATCCGTCGTGGGCGACTCCGGCGGCATTGGCAACTCCTGGTGAACTATTGGCGAACTACTGGCGAACTATTGGCGAGCTCCGGGCATGTCCCCGGCAAGGCCGCGGCCGCAGCCTCGCAGGCGGCCGGCGCCCGGGGTCGCGCCGGCGGCGGCGTCGAGGATGGCCTCAATACTAGCAAGGAATGCGTCAACAGTTGCCAAAAAAGCGCAAAATCGCTCATGCCGGCGGCGATGCCGGGCCGGCGCGACGGCCGAGGGTACAGCAGGTTGGGTCAGGCGGCCCGGACGTCCCGGCCGGGCAGCCGACGGGTCAGTCGCGGCGGAGCCAGTTCGTGGCGGTGAACAGGAAGAGCGCGCCGAAGAGCACCATGGCGGAGAGCGGTGCGGCCCGGACGAAGAGCGCAGCCCCGGCACCGAGGCTGTGACAGAAGAGCGCAAAGGCGACGAGCAGGCCGCATCGCGCCGCGAATGCGAGTTTCGTCGCCGGCCGTACGGAGAGGTCGACGAGGTTCCGCAGGAAGCGCAGGCTGCGCGGCTGCCGTTGCCAGGGCGTCGCCTGGCGGCGTGCCGGCAGACGTCCGGAACCCAGTCGGATGGCGGTCAGGAAAAGAATCATGGTGAAGCGGCGTCCTGTGGGAATGCGTTGCACGGCTCCGGCCGGCTGCATCGGCAGCGCGGCGGAGCGTGAGAGCCAGTATCGACGTCGCGGCGTCGCGCTGCCGGGAGGCAGCTCACAGTTTCCGGTAGCTATAACGTCGGCGTGTTCCTGCCGGGGTTCGCGAGCGGTCGACGCCGCATGCCCTGCCGCGAATCAGCGCTCCGGACCGGCGGCGGCCGGCCAATTGCGCGGCGCGTCGGGGTCGGGAACGAGTTCCCGGTACAGGGCGACGGTCCTCTGTACCGTCTCCGCCGTGTCGAAATCCTTTCGAATGCGCTCGCGGGCAGCGCGGCCCAAGCGTTCCCGCAGCGCCGGGTCACGGTACAGTTTTTCGAAGGCCGCCGCCAGCGCATTTGCGTCGCGAATCGGCACCACGAAACCCGACTCGCCGTCGACCACGAGTTCCGGGCTGCCGCCGCTGTCCGTGACCACCGGCGGCACCCCGTAGGCCATGGCCTCGATGATCGCCCGCGCGAGCCCCTCCCGTTTCACAGAGGGGAGGCAGAACACATCGCAGGCCCCGCTCCACGCCGGCGCGTTCGGCTTGAAACCCACGCGGTGGATACGGTCCCGCGCGGGGCTCCGCCCGATACGCCGCGTCAGGCGCGTGGCGTCCATATTCCCGATGAGGACGAGGTGCGCAGGGATGTCCCCCGGGAGCCGCTCGAGCGCCTCGATCAGGTATTCCACGCCCTTGCGCGGCCGGTAGGCCGCCGTGCAGCCGATCGTAAACGCGTCGGCGGGGATGCCCGCCGTGCCGAGATCGACGGGCGGCTCGTCATACCACTCGAGCCGGTGGCCCTTATAGATCGTGACGGGGCGCGACGCCGGCATGCGCAGGAACGCCGGCTTCATCTCGAGAAACCATCGGCGGATCGCATCGCAGACACAGACGATGCGATCGATACGCGGGTTCAGGTAACGCTGCCACGACATCGGGTCGAGAAAACTCTGGTTGCCGACGATGCCGCGGTAGGCAATGACCCTGACCGGCAGGCCGCGGACGGCGTGGAGGCCGTTCGTGAGTGCACGGCTGTTGAACGTGTGCACGATGTGGTACCGGCCGCGCACCAGCTCCTCGCGAAGGCGGCGGCGGCCGTCGCGGTCGAAGTTCTTCGCGAGCGCGATGTCGAGCACCGGCACGCCCGCTCGTTCGAGCACGGCGAAATTGGCGTTGTCCGCCGGGCAAACGACACGGACGTCGATCCCCGCCTCGCGCATGCCGACGAACATTGCGAGCGTGGGCCGGTCGCCGCCCTGGGTAACGCACAGGGATCGTATGGCCATCGCGCGGAACGTTAGCACGAGCCGGCGCAGGGCGGCGGACTTTGGCCGGCGCGGTCGCTCGTGGCGCGCCCACGGCAAACCGGCCGCGGGCATCTGGTAATCTTCGTGCCATGACGATGCCCCGCACGTTCATCACACGTCTGGCGCTTCTGGCGCTGCCGGTCGGGCTCGCGGGCTCTGCAGCGGTTCAGGCAGGGGACGAGGGCGAGGTCGAAAATCGCGGCGCCGACACGGACGGCTGGTGGACCGCACTGCCGCTGCCGGAATGGCGCGCGTTCGACAAGCTCGACATCGGCAGCGACTGGTTCGAGGCCTACCGGCTGGACGACGGACTGTTCGCAATTTACGAGCCCGGCCAGTTCGAACTCGTCATCTCCTACCTCGTCGTAGGCGACGACGCCGCCCTGCTGTTCGACACGGGCCTCGGTATCGGGGACATCGCCGCGGTCGCGGCGCAGCTGACGGACCGCGAGATTCGCGTGCTGAATTCCCACAGCCATTACGATCACATCGGCGGCAACCACGCCTTCGAGCGCATCGCAGGCCTCGACAACGAGTACACGCGGCAAAATGCCGGCGGCTCGACAACGGCGGCCGTCGCCGGGTTCATCGGCCCGGGCTGGGTCTGGAAGCCCTTCCCGGACGGGTTCGACCCGGCATCCTGGCGAACGCGACCGTACACGGTCGGCGAGTTCGTTGCCGAAGGCTCGCGCATCGATCTCGGCGGCCGGGTTCTCGAGGTTCTCGAGACGCCCGGCCACGCTCCCGATGCGCTCTGCCTGCTCGACCGCGAGAACCGCCTGCTGTTCACCGGCGACACGTTTTATCTCGCGCCGCTGTATGCGCACCTGCCGGGATCGGACCTGGCTCGGTACACGGCGACGGCGGAGCGCCTCGCGGGGCTCGCACCGGAGGTCGATACACTCGTCACGGCCCATAACGTACCGTTCGCGAGCGCCGAGTACCTCGTCGCCATGCGCGACGCATTCAGGCAGATTGCCGCGGGTGACGCGGATTACGTCCTGACCGATGGTGACCGCGAGTACAATTTCGGTGCGTTTTCCGTCATCACCGCCGATCCCCCGACTTTGCCGAGCCGTCCGGAGCCCGACCCATGAAGCTGATCTTCGTACCCGTCGCCGACCGCCCCGAATGCGCCCGCGCCCTCGATACGGCGTTCGAACTGGGCAAGCGGCTCGGCGCCAGCGTGCGCGGCTGCCACATGCGGCCGCACCGTTATTCGGACGTCTCCCTGTCCTCGGCCTTCGCCGACGCCGAGTGGCGCAAGAAGAGCACGAAGAAGGCACCGGCCGCCGCGAGGGGACTGTACGAGCGCGCGGCGGAACACCACGGCTATGAAATGATCCGGCGTGCGCGGCGCGAACCGGGGGCGCTGTATTCCGAGCTTGTCGGTTCGCCGGGCATCCTGATGGGCATCGCCGGCCCGGCTTCGGATCTCGTCGTCGTTTCGCGCCCCGCGCGCAAGGGCGGAGTCGCCGAGCTGTTCCTGGATGCCGCGCTGCTCGAGTCGACCGCGCCCACGCTCATCCTCCCGCAGCAGGGGCGCAAGCACGTGGGCAGGCGCGTCCTGATCGGCTGGAACCAGAGCCCCGAAGCCGCACGCGCCGTGCGCGCCGCCGTGCCGCTGCTCGCCGCCGCGGACGAAGTGTCGATCGTTTCATGCGGCGCCGAGGACCGCCCCGGCCCGAAAGCCGGCGAGATCGCCAGCTACCTCGCCTTCCACGGGATCCGCGCCGCGCGGGTAACGACTAAGGGCCGCGACGTCGAAGCGGAACTCGTCGCCACGTACCGCGAACTCAAGTCCGACCTGTTCGTGGCGGGTGCCTACAGCCGCAGCCGCTGGCGCGAGAAAGTCTTCGGCGGCACGACCGAGTACCTGCTCGAGGACGCCAATATCCCGCTGCTCCTGCTGCACCGCTGACGGCGGGAAGTTCAAGGGCTGCCGCCTGCCGCCACGCGCCGTCCCGCGCTATCCCCCCAGTACCGAATCGAGTGCAGCCACGAGCTGGTCGACGTTGGCGCGCGAGAACACGAGCGGCGGCCGGATCTTGAGCACGTTCCCGTGCCGTCCCGTTCGTCCGACCAGGACGTTGCGGCGGCAGAGCGCGTTCATTACCTCCCGGGCGTGTGCCGTCGCGGGCGTTTTGCTAACGCGATCCGTCACCAGCTCGACGCCGTGGAAGAGGCCGCTGCCCCGCACGTCGCCGATGACGGCGTGCCTGGATGCGAGCTCGTCCAAGCCTGCGCGCAGGCAGGCGCCGACGGCGTCGGCGTTCTCCTGCAGCCGCTCGCGCTCGAGTACACCGAGAACGGCGAGACCGGCGGCACAGGAGACCGGGTTGCCGCCGAAGGTATTGAAGTAGCTGCGCCGGCGCGCGAACGCGGCGGCGATGGCGGGTGTCGTGACGACGGCCGCGAGCGGATGCCCGTTGCCCATCGGCTTGCCCAGGGTCACGATGTCCGGGATGACGCCTTGCTGCTCGAAGCCCCACAGGTGACGGCCGGTGCGGCCGAAACCCGCCTGTACTTCATCGGCGATGCACAATCCGCCCGCCGCGCGCACCCGTCCCCACGCGTCGGCGAGATACCCGTCGGGCGCGATGTGGATGCCGTCGCTCGTGTATATGGTGTCGACGAAAAACGCCGCCGGCTTGCGGCCGCGCGCCGTAAGCGCCGCAATCGCCGCATCAAGCGTGGCGGCGCGCTCTCTGCCGCTCTGCGCCTGCCGGTAGGACTCGGGCGCGGGCACGGTGACGACCCAGTCCTCCGGCGTCGCGCTGCCCAGTTCCTCCGGCGATAGCTGCGCGACCGCCGTGGTGTTGCCGTGATACGCCCACTCCGTGACGATGGCGCCGTCGCCCCCGGTCGCCGCGCGGGCGATCTGCCAGGCGAGGTCGTTCGCCTCGCTGCCCGTGCAGACGAAGAAGCAGACCGACAGCTCCCCGGGCAGTCGCGCCGTCAGCGCTTCCGCGTAGGCGACGATGTTGTCGTGGAGGTAGCGGGTGTTCGTGTTGAGCAGTCGTGCCTGCGCCGTTATCGCGGCCACGACGTCGGGGTGCGAGTGGCCGACGCAGGCGACGTTGTTGTAGGCATCGAGGTACGCCCGGCCATTGGCATCGTACAGCCATGCGCCTTCGCCCCGCACAATGTGCAGCGGTTCCTCGTAGGAAAGGGACAGGCTCGGGCCGAGCAAGGCGGCGCGCCGGGCGCGCAACGCCCGCGTGTCCCGGTGCCGACGTTCAGGCCCGGCGGTACCGGACGGGCCGGCCGCGCAGGCGGCGTGCAGCGCCGCCGCGCACTGGCGCGGATCGAGCTCGGCCAGGCGGGCCAGCGTGTCCCAGTAGCGCTCGTGACTGCCGAGGATGTAGTCGACGTTGTCCGGGTGCCGCGCCGCGCGCCAGCCACAAATCGCGACGGACATCGTGAGTCGCTGCACGACGAGGTCGAACAGGACGTCGATCTCGCCGGGCTCGAGCGGGCACACGGCGTGGTACGCCGCCGCGAGTTCCGCGGCGGTTGCCACCGGCGCCGGGTCATCGACGACCTGGTAGGCGACGAGCACCGCGAGGTCGTTGATGAGCGGCGCGTGCACCATGTCCCCGAAATCGATGATGCCGCTCACCCGCTCGTCATCGTCCGCGGCGACCAGGACGTTGTCCGGGTTGGCGTCGTTGTGAATGACCTGGGCGCGCAGCGTCGCGAGCCGCGGCTGCACGGTGCGGGCGTGATGCTGGAAGTTGGCGGTGGCGAGCGCGCGGCGCCCGGGCTCCGCAATGTTGTCGACGAGGCCGGCGACGCTCTCCGCCTGGCCGACGTCCCAGAGCAGCGGGTGGCGGGCCGCGGGATGGAAATAGCCGCGCAGCGCGAGGCCGAGCCGTGCCAGCAGCGCCGCGAGGTTCTTCCGCAACGGCGCGGAGCGGCGGGCGCCCTCGAGGGGCCTGCCGGACAGCCAGGTCACGACGCGCACGAGCGATTGACCCGTGGGCGCGTCGAGTGCGGCGAGCGGCTGCCCGTCGACGGTCGCCACGATCGCCGGCACGGGCAGCGACGGCGCGACCGCGGCGACGTGCGTCAGCGCGCGCGCCTGGAAATCGAGTACGGCGGCCGATTCGGCCGCGTTCGACACCTTGACAACGTAGCGATCTCCACCCGCGGTCGTGAGGCGGAAGTTGCGGTCGCGTTCGCTGACGAGCGCCTCCAGCGTTCCGGCAAGTCCGAATCGCGTTTCGAGCAGCGAGAGCACCTGCGGCCCGCTGACCGCGGGCGCGGGCGCCGCCATGATCGTGAACGGGTCGCCCACGGCGTCGAACGTGGCGGCGAACGCCGGCCTTCGCGACTCATGGCACGACTCGTCAGCCACGATCAGGACCTGTCACGGCGGCCGCCGCGCCGGGGTCGGTCGGGGTCACGGCGCCGGGTTCACTGGGCAAGCAGCGCGACGACCTGGTAATTGGCGTCCACCGGCGGCAGCCCGAGGACGCCGCGGTTGCGATTGAGGTTCTCGCGCAGGCGCGCTTCGAGTTCCGCGAACCGCGGCTCGGCTGCGAGCGCCGCGAATGCCGGTTCCTTCCGGGCCGGGGGACCGTTGCTCACGGCGCCGTACTCGACGGCTTTCTCGAGCTGGCCGAGCGCGGCTTCGACGTCCTGCTGGAGCGCCAGTTGCGCGGCGTGATTCCACGCCAGTCCTACGTTGTCGATGCCCTGCGACTCGAGATTCGCGTTGTGGCGCTCGACCAGCGCGATCGCTTCGTTGGAACGCGCAGCGTTCCCGAGCCGCGAGTAGGCGAGGGCGATGTCCGTCATGACGGAGTAGCCGAAGTCGTCGCCGGGAACTTCCGCCGCGAAACCCGACAGGCCGGGCCAGCGCTCCTCCACATAATCCGCCAGGTCCCGGTCGCGCCCCTCCCAGACGAACAGGCGGAACAGGTTGTGCGGATAGCCGGAACGCGCGAGCTGGTAGGCGAGCTCGAAAGCCTCGTCGCGGTGGCCCGTTTCGTACAGCGCTTCCGGCCGCAGGTACAGGGAGCCTTCGGTCACGGCGCGCTCGTACTGCATCGTCTGGATAAGGCCGACGCTCAAGTACACCTGGGCGAGACCGCTCATGGCCGTCAGCTCGCGATGCTGTTCCATTAGCCGGAGGCCTTCGCCGAGCTTGCCCGAGTACATCGCGTCAATGGCCCGCGCCATGTACAGGTCGGGGTTGTCGGGATCGAAGGCTTCCATACGCTCGAGGAGGGTGTCGACCCGCTCGTGGTCGGAGAAGCTGTTGAACGTGACGATGGCGTTCGCGAAGGCGGGGGAATACAGCGGGTCCCGCTCGATCATGTCGGCAAGAATATCCTTCGAGCCGCGGAAGTCGCCGAGCATCTGCAGCGTGATCTGCAGCCAGTTGCTCGCATCGATCAGGTTAGGGTTGAGTTCCAGTGCGCGGGTCAGCGGCTCCACGGCGAGTTCCGCCTCGCCCGGTGTGTTCGTGTGGATGAGGCCGAGCGCTGCCCAGGCTTCCGCGTTCGCCGCGTCGAGCTCGAGCGCCTGGTCCACGAACCGCCGACCGCGACGCTGGGCCTCGTCATGCGGCATATCGCCATACTGCTGCTCGGAAAGGATGATCGTCGCGATGCCGCGCTGCGCGTAGGCCGGCCCGTACGCGGGATCGAGGCGGATCGCCTCGTCGAGCTCGCCGATGGCGGACTCGATGTTGGCGCGGTCGCGCGTGTAGATGCGCTGTTTGGCGCGCAGGTAAAGTTCGTACACCTCGGGCGTCGTGCGCTGCGCCTCCATCGCCACATCGGCGCCGGGCAGGAGCTGTGTCTTCAGCTGGGCGAGGATCTCCCGCGCGATCTCGTCCTGGATCTCGAAGACGTCGTCGAGCTTGCGGTCGTAATTCTGCGACCAGAGATGAAAGCCGTCGTTGACCTGGATGAGCTGCGCGGTGACGCGCACCGTATCGCCCTGCTTGCGCACCGAACCTTCCAGGATGTGTGCGACGCCGAGCGAACTGCCGATGCGCCGGAGGTCGTCGGCCTGGCCCTTGAACGCGAAGGAGGAGGTGCGGCCTGCCACGCGCAGCTCCTTTACGGAGGCGAGCGAATTCAGGATCTCCTCGGTGATGCCGTCGGAGAAGTACTCCTGGTCCGGATCGGGGCTCATGTTCACGAAGGGCAGGACGGCGATCGACGGCGTCGTGTCGGACGCGGTCACGGATTGCGCAGCGACGGACGTCGCCTCGTCGTCGCCGCGGCCCATCAGCAAGAGGCCGATCGCTATGGCGAGGCTGACGCCGATCACGACATTGAGCTTGCGGCCCGTCGCGTGCCGAATCGACCGGTCCGGATCGACTTCCGACTCGCGGCGAATGCCCTCCGGCGTGAGTTCGTACACCCACGAGAAGACGAGGGCCGGCACGAGGCCGATGGCCAGGATCACGAGGACGAGCCGGGGCGCCCATTCCGGCAGGTCCAGGATGGGCGTGACCACGTCCATGATCTGCAGGATGACCCACGCGCCAACCGCGTACGCGATGGCCACGCGAATCACGTTGCGGCGGGACAACTCCGTGACGATCGACAAGCGTGCCTCCCCCCGGGCCAGGGACGCCGGGTGCGGCGCCTATTCTCGTTTATTTACCGGTCGTCAGCAATTTGCGGGGGACGTTCAGCGCCGACGGTGCGATGCGGGGCAATGGGCGGGCGCGCCGGGCGCCCGCCCATCGATACGCGTGACTACTCCTCCACGACCCGCAAGGACACGCGGCGATTCTGCGCGCGACCTTCCTCGGTATCGTTCGTCGCCACCGGCTCCGCTTCGCCGTAACCGCGCACCGTCATCCTGGCTTCGTCGATGCCGTGGGCGGCGAAGTAGTCGTGCACGGTCTGTGCGCGGCGCTGCGACAGGCCTTGGTTGTATTCGGCGGTGCCCGTGCTGTCCGTGTGGCCCCCGATCTCGAACCGGAGTTCCGGGTAGCGCTCGAGCGTCTCGACCGCGCCGTCGAGGATTCCCATGGCTTCGGGTGTCAGCCGGTCGGAGTTCGTCTCGAACGCCGTACCCTCCAGGACGTATTCGCCGCGCAGCGTGCAGCCGCGACGATCGACCGGATCGCCGGCCGTAGTGTTCGGGCACTCGTCGAGCCGGTCCACGACGCCGTCGCCGTCGCTGTCGAGTTCGCAGCCCTTCTCGTCTACCGCGGCGCCGGCCGGGGTGTCCGGGCACTCATCGCGATCGTCGGTGACGCCGTCGCCGTCGCTGTCCGTCGGGCAGCCGCGGCTGTCGACGCGCACACCGGTCGGCGTGTCCGGGCACTCGTCCGCGCCGTCCTTCACGCCATCGCCATCGCTGTCCAGTTCACAGCCGTACGAGTCCACCTCGGCGCCGGCCGGTGTGCCGGGGCAGCGGTCCATGGAGTCGCTGACGCCGTCGCCGTCACCGTCCACCCACGCCGGTTCCGCGGCGCCGAACGGCAACTGCAGACCGAAGCTCAACAGGTTGTCGCTCAGGTTCCGCGGTCCGGCCGAGTCCGTGCGGTACCGATATTCGCCGCGCAGGGCGACGTTGCTCGAGAATAGGTCGTAATAGAAGCCGAGACCGGCGGAGTACATCCCGCCGTCGTCGCTGCCGCCGCCGGCAGGGTCGTCCATGAACCAACCGAGCCCCGCGTGCAGGTAGGGGCTGAAGCGATCGTCGCGGCGAAACACCCGCTGCAGGTCGAGCCCGACGCCGCTGTAGCTGTGCTCGACAGCGCCGTCGCCGCGGGACGCCTGGAACAGCGCCTCGATGTTCCAGTCTTCGTTCAGCCCATAACCGAAACTGAACTGGCCGCCATTAAGGCCGTCCTCGATGTCCCGGTCGTCGTCGTCGTCGACATAGGTGCCCATCACCGAGAAATACGACTGGCCTTCAGCGGCATCCGCAAATGCGTCTCCCGCCGACCCCGCCGCGACGGACATTGCCGCGACCACGCAGGTCATAAATCGCATCGTAGCTCACTCCCTAGCAGTGGTTGGTCACGGTCGCGGACACCGCCCGCACCCGGCGAATCCCGTTAATTTTCGCGGGATTGTACATGGGCCGAATAGCGATTGACACTCGGCGTTCGAGGTTGCAGGGTTGGCAATGCAGCGCCCCGATCCACAGACTGCGAAAAGTTTAGCAAAAGATTAAAAACAATGGAGAAGCACACATGAGCGTCGCAAAGGTCGTCGAAATCAACGCAGCGTCAAGCAAGAGCTTCGAGGACGCCATCCGCACCGGCATCCGCAAGATGTCGGAAACCGTCGACAACATCGAGGGAGTCTGGGTGAAGGAGCAGAAAGTCGTGGTGAACGACGGCGAGATCGCCGAGTTCAGGGTCAACATGAAGGTGACGTTCATCGTGAAATAGGGCGGCCTCTGCTGTTAAGGCGACGCGGCTACGGCCGTCAGTCGGCTCACGGGGCGCGGCGCATCACGAGCGATTCGCCGCGTTTGCGCGGATCCGAACCGGCATCCCAACCGTCGCCGGCGCGCTGGATCATCTGCACGTCGCCGTAGTCGTATGAGTGCGGGACTACACGATAGCCCATGTCGCCGAGGCCGCTGATCGTCGCCGCGGGCAGCGGCACGCTCGGGCTGTACGTGACGAGGTCGGGCGGCAGCAACTGGTGATGAAACCGCGCCGAGCCCGCGGCATCCAACGAACTCATGCCGAAATCGACGGCGTCGACGATCATCTGGAATACGGTCGTAAAGATCGTGGACCCGCCGGGGGTGCCGACCACGAGTGTCGCTTCGCCATCACGGGTCAGTATCGTCGGCGCCATGGACGAGAGCATGCGCTTGCCGGGCGCAATCGCGTTGGCCGCATTGCCCACGACTCCGTAGGCGTTCGGCACGCCGGGCTTCACGCTGAAGTCGTCCATCTCGTCGTTCAGCAGGAAGCCCGCGCCCGTGACCACGACGCCGCTGCCGAATTCGAGATTCAACGTCGTCGTGGTGGCAACGGCGTTGCCGTCGAAATCCACGACGGAGTAGTGCGTGGTATTCATCGACTCGGCCAGGGGCCCGAGTCCCGGCTGCACTTCGGCGAGCGTCGAGATGCGATCCAGGCGGATTTCCGCGGCACGCTCCGCGAGGTATTCGTCGCTCAGCAGGCGGTCGAGCGGCACGTCGACGAAATCCGGGTCACCCAGGTACTCCGCGCGATCGGCGAAAATACGCTTCTCCATTTCGGCCACGAGATGGACGTACTGCGGCGAATTGTGCGGCACGCCCTCGAAGGCATGCGCCAGGAAATCCTTCATCTTCAGGAGCTGGATGACGGCGAAGCCACCGGAGCTCGGCGGCGGAGCGGCCCACACGTCATAGTCGCGCCACGCGGCGTGCAGCGGCTCGCGCCAGATGGCCGCATAGGCCTCGAGATCCTCGTGCGTCACGAGGCCGCCGCCACGCTCCATTTCCGCGACGATGAGGTCGGCCGTCTCACCGTGATAGAAACCGTGTGCGCCGCGTTCTGCAATGCGCCCGAGCGTGAGGGCGAGCTCGGGCTGGCGCCACACGGACCCTTCCTCGACGTCCGCGAAATAGTCGTCGAAATTCGTCCGGCCGGCGAAACGCGACCGGCTGTCGGCGACTTCCTGCGCGAGATTCGGGTGCACCGTGAAGCCGTCCCGGGCCAGCAGCACCGCCGGCATCACGACGTCCTGCCAGTGCAGTTTCCCGAAGCGCTGGTGCGCCGCCCACAATCCGGCGACGGCGCCCGGTACGCCGACGGCCAGGTGCCCCGTCAGGCTCGCCGCCTCGATGACATTGCCGTCGGCATCGAGATACATGTCGACGTCTGCCGCGAGCGGCGCCTTCTCCCGGTAGTCGAGGAAGTAGGCTTCACGATCGAGCCAGATCAGCATGAAGCCGCCGCCGCCGATGTTGCCCGCTTCCGGTTCGGTGACGGCGAGGACGAAATCCGCGGCGACGGCGGCGTCGACGGCATTGCCGCCGCGCTCGAGTATCGCTCTGGCGACCGCGGCGCTCGGTGCGTCGGGCATGGCGACCGCCGCAGTGGCCGCCGGCGTACCGGCGTCGCGGGCGGTGTCCGTCGTCGTCTCCCGCGGTGCCTCCGAGCAGGCGGAGACGGCGAGGAGGACGAGGCAGGCGGGCAGGTTACGGAGTCGGAACACGGCATCCCTCAGCGTGGCGGCATACAAAATATGGAGGCGTCAGCGCCGGCGATACCAGGTGACGCCGTCGGGGCCCGTTTCCGCCGCCATGCGGCCGTCGTCGAGCAGGTAGTTGAGGTGCGCGATCGCCTCGCCGGTCGCGAACATGAGATTGTCGTCAGTAATCTCGCGGCGGTAAAGGGCGGGAAAAACGTCGACGGCGCGGCGGGGTTCGGCGCAGAACTCGAAGAGCGCGCCGAGCCGGTCCGTGTGCTGGCGGATGAGCTCATCGATTCGCCCGTGCGCCCCGCGATACGGCCTCCCGTGCGCCGGCAGCACCAGCACGTCCGCCGGGACGCGGCCCCGGATCGCGGCCAGCGAATCGAGCCAGTCGGCCAGCGGGTTCGCCATGGGCTCCGTCGGGTAGACGCTCACGTTGGCACTGATCGTGGGCAGGAGCTGGTCGCCGGCCACGAGGAGGTTACGCTCGGCGCCGAACAGGCAGGCATGCTCAGGCGAATGGCCGCGGCCGACGATCACTTCCCAGGCAGACCCGTCGATCGCAATCCGCTGGCCGTCGACGAGGCGGCGATACGACTCCGGCAGCGGCGTCACGTAACGGCCGAAGTAGCCGAACATCTTCCGGTAACGCGCCAGTGCGTGCTCCGGGTAGCCCGCCGCGCGATAGAAGGCGACGCCGGCCTCGGGTGCGGCGCGGCCGGTGTCGGCGACGAGGACCCGGCACAGCAGGTACTCCTCGCGAGTCATCGAGAGCGGCGCGTCGAAGTGCGTGCACAGGAAGCCCGCGCAGCCGACATGGTCGGGGTGGAGGTGCGTGACGACGACGCGCACGATCGGGTCGCCGCCGAGCGTCGTGCCGAACAACGCTACCCAGTGGCCACGGGTCCGGTCGTCGCCGAGCCCGGTGTCCAGCAATGTCCAGCCGCCGCCGTCGCGGAGCAGCCAGAGATTGATGTGATTCAGCGCGAAGGGCAGTGGCATGCGCAGCCAGTGCGCGCCTTCGCTTACAGGCTGCGTCCCGCCGGAGTCCGGCTTGTCCTCGAACGCGTACTCGATCTCAGCCGTGGCCTTGCCTGCCTGCATCCGTGCATCGTCGCACGTCGCGCAGCCGCACCGCCACCTGCGGACGCGCGTTCCGGATCGCGGCATCCTTCACGGGACCGTAGCCGCGCATCTCGAGCCACGGCGCAATGACGCCCTCGGCCTTGCCGAGCGTGGCGGCCGTGACGTGCGGCAACAGCGTCGCCACGGTGTCTTCGAATTCCGCGATCAGCGCGCGTTCCATCCGCCGTTCCGAAGTGTAGCCGAACAGGTCGAACGGCCCGCCGCGAAGCCGGCGCATTGCGGCGAGCGTGCGGAAAACGGGCAGCATCCAGGCGCCGAACTGCTTTTTCAGCGGCCGGCCCCGGGCATCCCGCTTGCCGTTGAGCAAGGGCGGTGCAAGGTGAAAACGGATCTTCGCCTGCGGGCCGTAGTCCCGCCGCAGTCGTTCCACGAACCCGGTCTTTGTGTGCAGGCGCGCGACCTCGTACTCATCCTTGTACGCGAGCAGGCGGAAGTACGCCTGCGCGGCTGCGCGGGTCAGGCATTCGCTGCCGGCGACGGCCGCGTTTTCGCGTTCCCGGACCGCCGCGACCAGGCGGCGGAAGCGTTCGGCGAGCGCCTCGTCCTGGTAGCCGACGAGGAACTGCGCCCGGCGTTCGACGTACTCGTCGAGGCCCTCTTCCCGCGGCTCGCGTGCAGCCGCTCCCGGCAACAGCGCCGGACGGGCCTCGGCAAGGCGGCCCCAGGCGAAGGCACGCTTGTTCTCATCTACTTTCACGCCGTTGAGTTCGATCGCCCGCTCGAGTGCCGCGAGCGAAACGGGCACGAGACCCGCCTGGTAGGCCGCACCGAGCAGCAGCACGTTGGCGTAGATCGTGTCGCCCATGAGCTCGCTCGCGAGACGGTTGGCGTCGATCGTGGAAAGCCTGGCGACATGCCTGCCGATCGCGTCGATGCGCTCGCCGGCGTTGAGGCTGGCATCGCGATGCCGGACGAAGTCGCCCGTGGCCATCTCGGCCGTGTTCAGTACCGCCCGGGTGTGCGCTTTATCGTAGGTCCGCGACGCTTTCGGCGAAGAGCTCACGACGAGGTCGCAGCCGATGAGCGCGTCCGCGCGCCCGGCCTCGATGCGGACCTGGTTGATGCCCGCCGGCGATTCCGCGATGCGGATGTAGCTCAACACCGGGCCGAACTTCTGGGCGAATCCCATGAAATCGAGCACGCTCGCGCCTTTGCCTTCAAGGTGCGCGGCCATCGTGATGAGCGCCCCGACCGTGACGACGCCTGTGCCGCCGACGCCGGTGACCAGCAGGTCATAGGGGCCGTCGACGGCGGCCTGCCCCGGTTCCATGATGCCCGCGAGGTCCGGCACGGCCGCCGTGCCTTCGGGCCTCTGCCGTTCGCCGCCCTCGACGGTGACGAAGCTAGGGCAGAATCCGTTCAGGCAGGAATAGTCCTTGTTGCAGTTGTCCTGGTCGATCTGGCGCTTGCGGCCGAAGGGCGTTTCCTTCGGCACCACGGACAGGCAGTTCGACTCCACCGAGCAGTCGCCGCAGCCTTCGCAGACAAGGTCGTTGATGACGACGAAGCGTTTCGGGTCGTGCATCAGCTTGCGCTTGCGCCGGCGGCGTTTCTCGGTTGCGCACATCTGCGCATAGATGAGGACGGTGACGCCTTCGATGTCGCGCAGTTCCCGCTGCAGCGCATCCATCTCGCGCCGGTGCGAGAGCGTCGTGCCGGCCGGGAAGTCGCCGAGGTCGAATCGTTCGGGTTCGTCGGTGACGAGCGCAATGCGTTCGACGCCCTCCGCGCGGACCGAGTGGGCGATCGACTGCACCGTGAGCGGGCCGTCGACCGGTTGTCCGCCGGTCATCGCCACCGCATCGTTGAACAGGATCTTGTAGGTGATGTTCGTGCCCGCGGCGACGGCCTGGCGAATTGCGACCGAGCCGGAGTGGTAGAACGTCCCGTCGCCCAGGTTCTGGAACACGTGCCGGTTGCCGTTGAACTTCGAGCGCGAGACCCAGTTGACGCCTTCGCCGCCCATCTGGATAAGCCCGTCGGTATCCCGGTCCATCCAGTTCGCCATGAAGTGGCAGCCGATGCCCGCGAGCGCGTGCGAGCCTTCCGGCACCTTCGTCGACGTGTTGTGCGGGCAGCCCGAGCAGAAGTAGGGCATGCGCGTCGCGCCCTGGATGTCGATGAGGGCGGGCACCGGGTCGTGCAGCCTGTCGGCGCGGGCCGTGAGGTCGAGCCCGGGAAACTCTGCGTCGAGGCGCCTGGCGACGATGCCGGCGAGCTGGATTGGCGCCAGTTCCCCGACCCAGGGCACGAGGCGTGCGCCGTTCTCGTCGTTCTTGCCGACCATGCGCTGCGGCTTGCGCCCCGGGTAGTCGTAGAAGTACTCCTTGAACTGGCTCTCGATGATGCCGCGCTTTTCCTCGACGACCAGCACCTCATGCTTGTTCTTGACGAAGTCGAGCGCGCCGTCGTGCGCGAGCGGCCACACCATGCCGACCTTGTAAACGTCGAGGCCGATGCGCCGGGCCTCCTGCCTGTCGATGCCGAGCAGGCGCAGCGCTTCCATCAGGTCCAGGTGGCCCTTGCCGGTCGTGACGATGCCGAAGCGCGCGTCCGGTATGTCGAAGACCTTGCGGTCGATCGGGTTGGCCGCGGCGAAAGCGAGGGTCGCGGCTTTTTTCGCCTCCAGCCGCTCCTCGATCTGCGGCCCCGGGAAATCCGGCCAGCGGTAATGCAGGCCACCGGGCGGCACCGTGAATTCCGGCTTCGCGAAGTGCGGGTAGGGCGGCAGCGGCACCGACATGGCCGACTCCACCGTTTCCGATATGGCCTTGAACCCGACCCACATGCCGGAAAAGCGCGAGAGCGCGAACCCGTACAGGCCGTACTCGAGGTACTCGGCGACGTTCGCGGGATTGAGGTGCGGCATCATGAACGTGAGGAAGGCGACGTCCGACTGGTGCGGCATCGACGAGGACACGCACCCGTGATCGTCGCCGGCCACGACCAGCACGCCGCCGCGCGGCGAACTGCCGTAGGCGTTACCGTGTTTCAGCGCATCGCCGGCACGGTCGACGCCGGGACCCTTGCCGTACCAGATGCCGAATACGCCGTCGACAGTGCGGTTCGGGTCGGTTTCGACCTGCTGTGTGCCGAGCAGGGCCGTAGCGGCCAGGTCCTCGTTGACGGCCGGCAGGAACTCGATGTCGCTTTCCTCGAGATATTTTTTCGCACGCCACAGTTCCTGGTCGTAGGCGCCGAGAGGCGAGCCGCGGTACCCGGAGATGAAGCCTGCCGTGTTCAGGCCGGCGGCGCGGTCCAGCGCGCGCTGCATCAGCGCGATGCGCACCAGGGCCTGCGTGCCGGTCAGGAAAACGCGCCCGGTCCCGCGGCGGTAACGGTCCTCGAGTTCGTAGTCGTCCAGGGCGTAGCGAGGGATCTGCCGAACGGGTACCGCCACGGGTGCCTCCCGGAGGGCCTTGAGGAGCGCCCAAGTCTGGCAGAACCGCCGTGAAAAAGGATTCCTATCGTTTCTGTCGAAACCGCTATTGTGGTAGGATTTTCGACAAGTCCTGCAATTATTGGAATGAGCTTCCACAATGGCCGAAAAAGCCGAAATGCCGCTGTCGGATCGTGACCGCCGAATCCTGGTCGAACTGCAAAAGGACAGCCGCATCACAATGCAGGACCTCGCCCTAGCGGTCGGCATGTCGACGTCCGCCTGCTGGCGGCGGGTCAAGGCCCTCGAGGAGGCGGGCGTAATCGAGCGCTATGCCGCGATCCTGAACACGCGCAAGGCCGGGTTCGGCCTGTCGGCCATGGTGCATGTCTCGCTCGCCCGGCACGAAAAGGCGAACGTGGAGCAGTTCGTCCGCGAAGTGCGGCGCCACCCGGAGGTGCTCGAGTGCTTCGCAACGAGCGGGGAGGCGGACTTTCACCTGCGCGTGGTCGTCGAGGACATCGACGCCTACAACGAGTTCCTCGACAGCTTCATCTTCAAGGTGCCGGGCGTGTCGCAGGTGCGCTCGAACATCGTGCTGAAGGAAATCAAGACCGACACGGCGCTGCCGCTGCGGTGAGAGTGCTGCGACGCCACTTCCGGCGTCAGTCGGTGTCCTCGCCGGACCACGCGGGGTCGAGTTCGTGCCGCAGGCAGGGCGGCGAGGCGAACTCCCGGGGCTCGTCGGAAAGTCCGGCCTGCGCCCTGTCGCCCGCGTCGCGCCAGACCACCTCCCGGACGTCCGTTACTCCGGCCTCGCAAAACCGGGGCGGAACGTTTTCGAGGTCGTCCTGTTCGTCGATCCGGATCAGCTCCGGCCAGTAGCCTGTAATTTCGGCGGCGGGAACGGAGAACGGCGGGCCGTCCACGGAAGACTGGTCGTACTCGAGGGTGATAACGAGGCGGTAGCAGTTCACCGTCAGCAGCTCGCCTGCCTTGCGGACGTAGGCAGGGCGGAGCGCGGGCGGCAGCGCGATCAGCGCAGCGCGATCGTAGTGCGCGTCGAATCCTTCACCGTCGAAGTCGAAGAAATCGCCGCAGTGCAGAGTGATGTCCGCATCGCGCGCCGAGTACACGGATCCTTTCCGTTCATACGCGAGCCCGTGCTCGTCGAAGAACGCCTGTACCGCGAGCTCGGACAGCTCGACGCCGGTGACGGCATTTCCCCGCGCGGCGAGCCAGAGCAGGTCCGGCGACTTGCCGCACAACGGCACGAGCACCCGGCGCCCGGATGCGCCCCAGTGGCGCTTCAGTGCCGCGTTGCCGTCCGCCTCGTGCCAGCCGATGCGGCCTTCGGCCCAGCGTTCGAGCCAGGGTTCATTCATGACAGGATGTTCGTCGTTCCGGAGGGTCGCCAGCATAGTGCAAGGACGATGCCGGCGACATTCTGCGGTCGTTACTTAGCGCAGGCGCCGGCGGGTTCCAGGATCAGCTTCCGGACCTCATCGGGCAGTTCGCCTGCCGCGGGGCTGCCGGCATCGAAGATCACCTGCCAGCGGCCGTCGGCCTGGCGTTGCCAGGTGGAATTGAACGTGCCCCATTGCTCGATCGGGGAGCCGTCTTCCGCCGTTGCCTCGAGACGGTAAGGCCCGCGCGACAACGCCAGGTCGCCGCTTTCGAGGACCTCGACGATCATCGGTCGCCAGGTGAGGCGCGGCCCGTCCGGCGCGAAGAACGGCGCCCAGGCTTCGACGACCTCGGCCCGCCCGCGCGACACGCCATTACCGACGAACCGTGCGTCCGGGTGGACGGACGCCGCGAACACGGCCGAATCGCCGTTCTCGACCGACAGGGCGAACGCGATTTCCGCGCAGGCGACGGCCTTTTTCAGAGCCTCGTTGTCGGCGTCGGCCGCCGTGCCGGTCGCGGCGGCGAAGACGAGCGACAGCCCTGCCAGTATTCTCACGCCAGTTGCTCGTTGCATAGTGGTGCTCCCTTCCGTTCGTGGACCGGTGCTTCGACCGGGCCGCGGCTGCGAAGGTTCATTGCCGCGTGGCGTAGAATGACGCCGTGAACAGGCCCGCGGACACCAACAGGAGCGGCCTCCGGCGCCGGGCCTGCATACTCGTCCTG
>DASUOE010000322.1:0-7238 GCA_036276805.1 Woeseiaceae bacterium
CAGTTCTCAGTCACGACAATACAGTGCGACGGCCGGAAAGGGACCGAAGCGGTCATTCTTCGGTACATCGATGGATTCCACAATACAAATAGAGGCACGTACCGACTGCTCCAGGTGACGCGTGTGAAGCTTGCAGGACGCCCGGTTCTTCTGCATGAAATGGAGCCAGTCGCACTCGCCATATTGTTGCATAAGTAGCTGATTAATCGTTGTTTTCGCCTGTACTGCTGTATATAATCACAGCTCCCTGAAATCACCCACAAGGAGCGTGTCATGACACAGGAATCTCCCTTGCAACCGGCCGAAGAACCGGTCAGTGAGGCCCCCGACAGCCGCCGCCGATCGATCGAAGTCCTGGACGAGGCGATCGGCCGGCTCTCCGCCCGCATGAACGCGGCCTGTTACGAACAGCTGGTGCTCATCCGCGAGTTCGACGAGCGCCTCGGCTGGACGCGGTGGGCCTGCGACAACTGTAGCGAGTGGCTCGCCTGGCGCTGCGACATCTCGCTGAGTGCGGCCCGCGAGAAGGTGCGCGTGGCGCACGCGTTGTTGCAGCGGCCGAATATCGCGCAGGCGTTTGCCGAGGGGCGGATCTCGTACAGCAAGGTGCGGGCGCTGACGCGGGTGTCACACCTGCGCCACGAGAACGAGCTGCTGGCGTTTGCCCTGAAGCACACGACGATCCAGGTCGAGGAGCGCTGCCGGGAGCTCAAGTGCGGCACAGTGGCCTCGACGGACGAGGCCAACCGGGCGCACGCGCGGCGCTACCTGTCGCTCTGCCGGGACGCGGCGCGCGGCAGCGTGGTCATGACGCTCGAGGTGCCGCTCGAGGACGGCGAGCTCCTCGAGAAGGCGCTCGACCTCGCACGGGACCGGCTCACGGCCGACGACGGCGGGACGGCCGGCGACTCGTGGAGCGTCCGCCAGGCCGATGCGCTGCTCGCGGTGGCGCGCAGTTATCTGGAGGGCGGTGACGGCCCGGGCAGCCAGGACAGCAACGGCGGCAAGTCCGGTTCGCCGACTCACCTCGTCACCGTGCACGTCGACCGCTCGGCGCTCGCGGAGGGCCGCGGCCGCGCGGGGCTGCCGGTCGAGACCGTGCGGCGCATTGCCTGCGATGCAAAAACCTTGACCATAGTGGAAGACGAGAACGAGCAGCCGCTCTCGGTGGGAAGGCAGACGCGCACGGTGCCGAAGCGGCTCCTCAAGGCGCTGTGGACGCGGGACAGGGGCTGCACCTTCCCCGGCTGCCCGCGCAAGCGCTTCGTCGATGCGCACCACGTCAGGCACTGGGCAAACGGCGGCGAGACCAGCCTCGGGAATCTCCTGCTGCTGTGCACCCGGCATCACCGCGCGGTGCACGAGGGCGGGTACTCGATCCGGAAAGACTTCCAGGACGCGTGGCGCTTCTTCCGGCCGGACGGCATCGCGGTGCCGGAGTGCGGTTACCTCACCGACGGGGAGCGCGACGTAGCGGCCGGCTTGTCGATCGCGCGGCTCGTCCGCGCGGCAGTCCACCCCTCCGTGAGGGGTTTTAGGCCGGAATGGAAAGAAGTGCTTTCAGCCGTCCCGCCGCAGCAAGTCCGGGACGGCTAGCGAAGCAACGACTGATTGGTTACCGGTAACGCGGCGGCGACTGCTCGACTGGTCGGGCGGGGCGGCCCGGCTGGTCAGGTTACCCGCTCTCGACCGTAGGCAGCGCCCGCAATGAAACCGGCCAGCTGAGCGCGATACCGCATTACTCGGTCCGGGCCCGCACGCCTATAGCGCAACGATCGACAGCTTTCGGAACCGCACGAGGCCTCTGCCCGCGTACTGGAGCGCAATCGGCCCCGCTCCAGCGCGGGCGTCCGTGAGCTCCGCGGTCAGCGTGCCGTTCACGAACACCTCCAGATGCGACCCGGCGGCTCGGATCTCGAGGCGATTCCATCGGCTGAGTGTTTCGACGTGCGCGGCCGGCGTCACCTGCGTGACGATGGAGCCGGTCCGCCAGGTCTGGTTCGGGTGCGAGTCGTAGATGTTGACCTCGTAGCAATCCGTGGGATTGACGTCGTCCACGCCCGCGATCTCGCCGCAGCGCACGAATACGCCGCTGTTGGTGTCATCCTCGATCCAGAACTCGACCGTCAGGCGGAAGTCCGTATGCACATCGGGGCTCACCAGGAAACTCGTCACCGCCTCCGGCCCCGCCTCCAGGCCAAAAGTGTCGAAGCGCCACGCGGCGTTGCCCAACCGGCGCCAACTTTCGGTGTCGACCATGCCGGCATCGCCGCCTTCGATATCTTCGCCGGCGGAATCGGCGGCGATGCCAGCCGCGGTTAGCAACCCTGCCAGTGCCAGAACGATCTTCACGGCCACACCCCGAAGCGCTGCATCACGAATACAAGGGCGCACAGCGTCAGTGCCGCAAAGCCCGACCAGTGCCAGGCGCGGTACGCCCGCGACGGACGGAATTCGTCGGGTACGTCGGATGACATGATCGCGCGGTAGTTGTACCAGGCGATCGCGGGCGCACTGATGAACCCGGCGCCGGTTGCGAAATCGATGAACGTGGCAAACTCGCTCATGAGGGCCAGGAGGACGACCGCAACGCCCGCTACCTGCACGATGAGGAACACGTTGAAGCGCTCGCTGCCCGCGAGCCTGCCCGTCACGCGCGGCAGCGCATCGAGCAGCGTGACGACGGTGGACCACATCACGGCGAGTGCCGCGACGGCGATCACCGGGTAGGCCCAGGCGCCGACGACCGACGTGAACACGCCGAGCAGTTCCGTCGCGAACTGGCCGGCGCTCTCCGGCACGGCGCGCGGCACCTGGAACAATACGGCCGTGCCCAATACCACGAAGCACAGCGCCACGACGACGGTCAGGAGCCAGCCGACACGCAGGTCGACGATTGCCGCGTGGCGGTCGAACGCGCCGCCGCTCGCCGCCTGCTTTTCGCGAGCCCACATCGACAGGAACAGCGCGCCGGTCATCGGCAGCGGCATCCAGCCCATTACCGCGATGAGGAACGTGACCAGGCTGTGGTCGTACGAGACGGCGCCGAACACGCCCCGCCCGTCGCTGCCGAGGTCCGGCAGCGCGAGCAGCGCGGCCAGTGCCGCAAACAGCGAGAACAGTACAACCAGGATCTTGACGATGCGCTCCGCCCGCGCGTACTGGCCGTTGACGAGCAGGGCCGCCGAAACGACGACGATGCCGAGCGCGACGGCGGGCCCGCTGAACGGCAGGTGGAGGATGCTGATCAGGAGCCCCGCGGTCACGAGGGCGACCGCCGCCGTCGCGATGAACATGTCGACCGCGAACGCCAGCCAGAGCCACGCGCGGGCTACGGGACCGAAGCCGATGTAGGCGCGGACGAGACTCGTGCCGGTCGCGCTCGCGTAGTCGACGGCAAACCGGAATGCGGGGTATTTGAGAAATGCGATCAGGACGATCGCCCAGGCCAGGCTGAAGCCGTAGTCGCTGCCGACGCGGGTCGACTGCACCAGGTGCGACACGCCGACCGCCGCCGCCGCCAGCATGAGACCCGGACCCAGCAGTGCGAACCTGCGTCCCAACACCGTTCCTCCTCCACCGGCTCGCCGGCCCCGGGCGGAGCATGTACCGGTTTCGCGTCCGCGGGCAAGTTTGCTATGGTCCATCGACCTGGAGGGGGGCCGCCGATGTTCCGTCGCTCGTCATACCTGCCCGCATTGCTGTTGTGTTGCGGACCGTTTCCTGCCGCATTGCTGCCTCTGTCCGCGGCGCGGGCCGAGGTGACGCTCATTCACGCGGGCGAGCTGCTGGCGGTGCCGGGAGAGCGGCCGCTCGCGCGCCAGACCGTCGTCATCGAGAACGGCACGATCGTCGCCGTCCGCCCCGGTTACCTCGAGGCTGACGCAATTGCCGACGCGATTACCGAAGGGAACAGCGGCGACGCGCGGATCGTCGATCAGCGCGAATCCTTCGTCATGCCCGGCCTCATGGACATGCACGTGCACCTGCAGTTCGAGCTCGGGCCGGAGAACGACCGCGACACGCTGAAAATGCCGCCGCAGGTCGTGCAGATGCGCAGTATTCACTACGCGATGCAGACGCTCCTTGCCGGTTTCACGACCGTGCGCGACCTCGGGTCGCTGCCGCAGGAGATGTACGCGCTCCGGGATGCGATCGAGAACGGCTGGATCGACGGCCCGCGCATCGTCGCCGCCGGCGGCGTCGGCATCACGGGCGGGCACAGCGACGTGAGCGGAGTGCAGCCGGAACTGATGGATCTCTGGACGTCGCCGAACGTGTGCGACGGGCCATACGACTGCCGCCGCGCGACCCGCAATGCCATCAAGTACGGCGCCGACCTCATCAAGATCACGTCGACGGGCGGCGTCATGACCGAGCGCGCCACCGGCACCGGCCAGCAGATGGAGGAGGACGAGCTGCGCGAGGTCGTGCGCGCCGCGCAGCGCATGGGGAAGAAGGTGGCCGCCCACGCGCACCAGGAGGACGGCATCATCGCCGCGCTCGAAGCGGGCGTCGACAGCATCGAGCACGGCTCCTACGCCGGTCCGGACGCGATCCGGCTGTTCCGCGAGACGGGTGCCTACCTCGTGCCGACGCTGCTCGCCGGCAAGACCGTGGCCGCGGTCGCGGTCGAGCAGGACTTCATGCCGGACACCGTCCGCGAAAAGGCGATCCGCGTCGGCAACGACATGACCGGCAACTTCCGCCGTGCCTGGGAGGCCGGCGTCAACATTGCCTACGGCACCGACAGCGGCATCTCGCCGCACGGGACGAACGCCGAGGAAGCGGTGCTCATGGTCGAGAACGGCATGGACGAGATGGACGTGCTGGTCGCCGCGACCGTCAACGCCGCCGACCTCATCGGCATGAGCGACACGCTCGGCAGGCTCGAGGCCGGCATGGCCGCCGATATAATCGCCGTCGACGGCTCGCCGCTCGACGACATTGCGGAACTGCTCGACGTCGATTTCGTGATGAAAGGCGGAAAGATCTACAAGGAATAGACCGGTTCGCGGCGGCTACCCGGACTCCCCGCGGGAACGCCCCTCGAGGCGCGCCCGCACGGTCCAGAGCTCGGGGAAAAACTGCAGGTCGAGCGCCTTCTTCAGGAAATCGACCCCGCTCGTGCCGCCGGTGCCGCGGCTGAACCCGATGATGCGTTGTACGGTCTTCATGTGACTGTAACGCCACACGTGAAATTCGTACTCGAGGTCGACGAGTTTCTCGGCCAGCTCGTAGAGATCCCAGTGCTCCTGGGGCGCGGAGTACACCTCCGCCCAGGCGGCCTCGACGGCGTCGGACGGCTCGTACGGCTCGGACCAGTCGCGGTCGAGCTTGTCCGCCGGTATCGCGAAGCCGCGGCGGGCGAGCAGCATCAGGCACAGGTCGTAGAAGCTCGGCGATTCCAGCGTGCGCTTCAGGCGGGCATGGCGCTCCGGGCGCTTGCGGTGCACCTCCATCAGGGCGGCATTCTTGTTGCCGAGCGCGTACTCGATCTCGCGGTACTGGAACGACTGGAACCCGGAACTCTGGCCCAGCGCGTCGCGGAAACTCAGGTAATCCGCGGGCGTCATGGTCGCCAGCACCGACCAGCTCTGCGTGAGCTGCGCCTGGATGCGGGCGACGCGCGAAAGCATTTTGAACGCGGCACCGAGGTTATCGCCCGCCACCTCGCGCATCGCCGCCTTGAGTTCGTGCAGCGCGAGCTTCATCCACAACTCGGACGCCTGGTGAATGATCAGGAACAGCATCTCGTCATGGGCATCCGTCAGCGGATGCTGGCACCCGAGCAGCGTGTCGAGCGACAGGTAACCGGCGTAGGTGAGGTCCTGGTCCCAGTAGATCGACTCGAGGCTCAGGTCACGGGGATCGATGCTGCGGGCGGGGTCCGTTTCTTTCGGCATGTGCGTACACTTCCGCCGGCACCTGCCGGCCGACCCGGCGCGGCCGTTCGTCCGTGAGCCCGGGTCGCTCGTTTGAATGGTGGTTCATCATAGCGGCAATTGTTGCCGCCGTCGCCCCGGGCTAGAATCCGGCCTCACCCCCGGCCATCGTCTTGCAGCGAAGGAGCCCCGACGTGCGCAACCTCTTATTGACCTGCATGTTGCTCGCCGTTTCGGCAGAGGCCAGGGCCGACGGCTGGGTCCTCGACAACGACGCATCCATCCTGAATTTCGTCTCCGTCAAGGCGGGCACGATCGCCGAGATCAACCGTTTCGGAGAACTCGCCGGGACCATCGACGAGGACGGCAAGACCCGGCTCACGATCGACCTCGACAGCGTCGACACGGCCATCGAGATTCGCGACCAGCGCATGCGCGAAATGCTGTTCGAGACCGGCAAGTACCCGGTGGCCAACGTGATACTCGAGGTCGGCAGCGAGATTCTCGCCGCGGCGCCGGGCACGATGCACTCGACGGCACTGGAGGCCACGCTGGAACTGCACGGTGAGACGCACGCGGTGACGGCGGAGGTGACGGTGGCGCGCCTGGGGGAGGACCGCCTGCTCGTCGTGACCCGGCGCCCGGTCGTGCTCGACGCGGGCGCGTTCGGCCTGGGCGAGGGTATCGAGGCGCTGCGCGAGGTCGCAGGCCTGTCCGGCATCACGCCGTCGGTGCCGGTGACCTTCGTGCTGGTGTTCGAGCCGGGATTGAGCTTCGCTTCACAGTAGTTATTGGACCAATCGACCGGGTGCGAGCGGCCGGCGGCCTCAGCGCAGCGCGCCGTCGGCAATCCACTCGCGAATCACGTCTATCGTGGTTTGCGGCAGCATCCCCGTCGGGGGCATCACGCCCACGTCCCCGATGTTCTGGAGCTTGTGCATCAGGTAGCTGTTGACCGGGTCCGCCGGCGCGACCCGCAGGATCATCGGGTCGGCCACGCTCGGCACGCTGACGAGCGACATGTGGCTCTCGTCCGCATCGCGGAGAAACAGTCCCGTGGCGGCGGCCGCGCCGGCCGGGCTGTGGCAGCCGGAGCACACCGGCGTC
The DNA here is from genome assembly GCA_036276805.1 of Woeseiaceae bacterium. GTDB lineage: Bacteria > Pseudomonadota > Gammaproteobacteria > Steroidobacterales > Woeseiaceae > UBA1847. Next base: position 6,993 of record DASUOE010000322.1, read on the forward strand.
AGCACGGCGGTCTGGATCTCGTCGAGCGTCGGGCCGAGCTGCACCGGCGTCGCCACCGCGAACTGCACCGTGAAATTGCCGCCGGCGACGCCGTTGCCGGACGGGAAAGTACCGGAGAACTCGCCGTCGAGCGCGTTCGCGTCGGTATCGAGTATCAGCGAGGCGCCGGCGCCGGCGAGCGACACACGGTAGGTGTCGTCGGCCAGCGTGACGCCTGCCAGGTCGAACACGGCGCTGGCCGGATTC
>DASUOE010000323.1:0-4099 GCA_036276805.1 Woeseiaceae bacterium
CTGGATCCTCGGACGCGGCTGGGACGAGGGCAAGCTCGCCGAGCGGCGCTACATCGTGGCCGCCGACCTCGACCCGGTGAGCGACGGCAGGCCCGTGTGGCTTCTGCACACCATGGGCCACTACGGTGTCGCGAACTCCGCGGCGCTCGTCCTCGCCGGCATCGACCGCAACACGCCCGACCCGCCGGGCGGCACGATCGATCGCGACGCCGAGGGCACCCCGACCGGCGTGCTCAAGGAATCGGCGATGGACCTGGTCGCGCGGCACGTCCCGGCGACGGATGCCACGCAACTCCGCGACGGCATTCGCCTGATGGCGCGGGAGTTCAACCGCGAGTGCATGACGGCCGCGAAGGACCCGGGCATAGGCACCGGCATAGGCTTCGACCTCGAAAGTGCGTTGCAGGCGTGGCAGGCGTACCGCGACGTGCAGGCGGCGGGCGAGCTCAGCGTGCGGGTCGTGGCACTGTGGCGCTCGGGCGATACGCTCGAGCAGGCGCGGGACCTCGTCGCGGCGATCGAGCCGTTCGGCAAACCGCGGGACGCCGGCAACGCCCGGCTCGTCTCCGGCGGCATCAAGATATTCGCCGACGGCAGCGGCGGCGCCCGCACCGCGTGGGTCTGGGACGAGTGGAACCGCGAGCGCACGGGCATCGACGCCGGCAACCATGGCTATCCGACCATCGACCCGCTCATGCTGCGCGACCTGTTCACCTTCTATCACGACGCCGGGCTGCATGTCGGCGTGCACGCCATCGGCGACCGGACGATCGACTGGATCGCCTCGAGCATGGCGATGGCGCTGGTGAAAAACCCGCAGCACGGGCTCCGGCATTCATTCATCCACGCGAACATTCCCTCCGACTACGCGATCCACACGATGGCCTGGCTGCAGGAGAACTTCGATGCCGGCTACCCCGAGCCGCAGGCGAACTTCACCTGGTGGATCGGCGATACCTATGCCGGCAACTTCGGCGCCGAACGCAGCCACCGGCTGAACCCGTACCGAACGTTCCAGGAACACGGCGTGCAGTGGGCCGGCGGCTCGGATTTCGACGTCACGCCCTTCCCCGCCCGCTACGGCATCTGGGCCTCGATGGCGCGCGAGCCGCTGCTCGGCGTCTATGGCAAGGACGCGTTCGGCCGCGCCGAATCCGTGGACGTGCACACGGCACTGCGCTCATTCACCGCGTGGGCCGCGCACCAGCTGTTCATGGAAGACCGCATCGGCACGATCGAGGCCGGCAAGGCCGCGGACCTCGCGGTGTGGGACACGGATCTCTACAGCGCGGAGCCTGCGGCGATCAAGGACATGCGCTGCGAGATGACGCTGCTCGACGGGGAGGTCGTATACAGGGCGGAGCCGGAGGACTGAAGGCGGCGGTGCGATCCGCAGGAGCGGCGGTAACGCCGCGACCTGGATGCGGCCGGATGCCATGACGCTTTCGCCGCGGCCGGAAAGTGCAAACCATTCGCGGCCTCACGGCCGCTCCTACACGTCCTCGGTGTTCTCCACCTGCTCGAGCGCCTCGGCCAGGTAGTCGGCGAGGAGCGGCGTGCCGATCAGGTAGTCGGCCGTATGGTTGGTCCAGTTCTCGCCGGCCAGTTCCAGCGCCTCGTCCCACTCGTCCGCCGTGTAATCGCCGCGGCCGACCCACATCATGGCGACGAGCGTCATCTGCTGGTCGGGGTCGAGATCGTCGATGGCGCTCTTCAGGCGCTGGTATCCGGGATCTTCGCCGTACCTCGCCACCATCACGTCGCTGAAGTCGCCGTCCCCGATCTCCGGGTCTTCCTGGTCCTCGAGCGGCGTGACGTCGTCCTCTTCGTTGAATTCACGGGCCTTGTCGATGATGGCCGAAACGATCTCGCGATTCAGGTCGATTTCCAATGAGTGTCTCCAGCGCTGCGTCAGGGGACCGGGCTCAAAACCGGGCACAGGCCAACTACTCTAATACGCCACGCCTGACTCGGCAAAACGCGCCGGTAGGAGCGGCGGTAACGCCGCGACTGTGACGCTGCCGGATGCCGCGAGGGCTCTGCTGAATTCGCGGCCTTACGGCCGCTCCTACGGTCGCGGGTTCGGGCGCTTTCGCGGCCTGTCATCCGCTCCTGCCGCTCAGCACCGGTAAGTATCGGCCATCAGCGTTTCCCACTCGCGCACGAAGTCTTCGACGAAGGCCCCGCGCAGTTCGCACCAGATGTGCTGCGCTCCCGGCGAGCGCAGGGCGTAGGCCTTCCATGCCTGCTTGCCGCGCTCGAACTGCGGCTTGTCGTACAGGCCCTGCTGGTACTGGTAGTGCACGTTTTCATAGTAGCGCAGCGTGGCAATCACGTTGCGTCGGTACTGGAAGTACTCGTCCGGCGTCAGTTCTTCGCCGGCGTCGCCGCGGCGGACGACGCTCGCGAGCTGCGGGTTGCTCGCCGTCAGCGACAACAGGTCGATGATGCCGAGCGCAATTTCATTTCGCGTTTGCGCGCGCATCATGTCGCGGTTCTGCTGCAGTTCGAAGGCGAGGAGCAACAGCCCGGCGATGACGCCGGCGCTGGCGAGCAGGGTCATCCAGCGATTCAGGTCGTCGAATTTCATGGTGGCGTTGCACCTCCGTTGCGGGCGACAGCCCTTCGACCCGGGCATCATACGGCCGGGTGGGGGACGCCGGATACAGGGCGGGGTTGTAGGAGCGGCGCTAACGCCGCGAATCGAATGTGGCCGGATGGCCGCGATGGATGCGTCGCAGCCGGATCCCGCGACGTCACCGTCATGGTCCGATGCCGGCAACCATTCGCGGCCTTACGGCCGCTCCTACATCGGGCGCCTGGCGAGGATGCGGTCGAGCGCGTTCGCGAACGCCTGCTTGTCGCGCTGGCCGTAGGCGGACGGGCCGCCAGTGTCGGCGCCGCTCGCCCGCATCGTGTCGCGCATCGCATCCATGAAATCGCGCATGTTGAGCCGTTGCCGGATGTTCTCGGTGGTGTGCAGCTCGCCGCGCGGGCTCAGCGCCTGCCCGCCCTTCTCGATCGCCGCGGCGGCGAGCGGGATGTCGCTCGTGATGACGAGGTCGCCGGCGGCCATGCGCTTTGCGATCTCATCGTCCGCGACGTCGAAACCGTGCGGCACCTGCAAGGTGCTGATGAGCGGCGAGCGCGGCACGTTGAGCGCCTGGTTCGCGACCAGCACCAGCGGCACGCCGGTGCGTTCCGCCGCGCGATAGAGGATCTCCTTGACGGCGACCGGGCAGGCGTCGGCATCCACCCAGATCTTCATCGCGAACTTCTGTTAAGCGTGTGCCGCACGACTCAGCGCTCCTTGCGCTCGCGCAACAGGCGGCGCGTGCGCTTGTCGGGACGGCCGTCCGTTCGCGGCATCGCGTGCCGGTCCTGGCGCAGGGCGGCCGCCTGGTGCTCGCGTTGCCGCACCGTTTCCTCGTCCTCGCGATAGCATCGGCGCGCTTCCGCGGGCGGGCCGCGGCGGGCCGGGATGGCGAGTACCTCGAGCGCGTAGTGCAGCCGGTCGCGCACGAGGTCGATGCGGTCGCCCACCTGCACGCGCCGCCCGGCTGCGGGGCGCTCGCCGTTTACCCTGACGTGGCCCGCGGTCACGGCTTTCGTCGCGAGCGTTCGCGTTTTGAAGAAGCGGCAATGGAAGAGCCAGCGGTCGATGCGCAGCGCGTCGGGTTCGGTGGGCATGCCGGTATTGTGCCGCAGGAGCGGCGGCAAAGCGTTGTTGGAGCGGCGGTCACGCCGCGAATTGGAGGCGGCCGGATGGCAGGGCGTTTTCGTCACGGCCGGATGGCGCAAACCATGCGCGGCCTCACGGCCGCTCCTACAGCCGCTCCTGCAGCCGCTCCTGCAGTCGCTCTTGCGGCACAATATGGCCCATCGACAGGAGGTGAACATGCGCTATCTGTGCCTGGTGTACAGCGAGGAGTCCAGGCTCGCGGGCTTTCCGGACGAGGAATGCGTCGCACACGACGAGGGATTGCGTGCGGCAGGCCACTGCCTCGCGTCGGAAGCCCTGCAGCCGGTCGCGACGGCGGCGACCCTGCGCGTTCGCAACGGCGAGTTGTCGGTGACGGACGGCCCGTTCGCCGAGACC
>DASUOE010000324.1:0-4876 GCA_036276805.1 Woeseiaceae bacterium
GCCTACACGCAATTCCTTATGGAGAATCGAAAATGAGCAGATCGACACGCAATATCTCACTCGCAACTTCGGCCTCGGCGCTGGCGATGTTGGCACTGTCCGGCGCTGCAGGTGCGCAGGCGACGGACCAGGGCTACGACACGGACGCCGATACTCAGACGGAGTCCAGCATGGAAGGCCAGTCGACCCCGGAGTCGACCCCTGAATCGACCCCTGAATCGACCCATGAGTCGACAACGGAGTCAACGACCGACTCTTCGACCTATTCGACGACCGTCCCGGCGGCTGCAGGCCATGCAGGCCATGCGGGCGACGAAATGCAGCAGATGGCAGCGACTCTCGGCGTTTCCGACCTGAACGAGCTCGAGGACTGGAAGATCACCAATGCCGGCACCGAGCTCGGCGAGATCGACCGTATCGGCGTCGACCGGGCCACGGGTGAAGTTCTCGCGGTCGTCGCCCTCGAGGGTGTCGTCGGCGTGAACATGAAGGAAGTCGCGATTCCGCTCACGAGCCTCGAGAAGGCCGGCGAGGAAACGCTGTCGAGCGACCTGACGAAGGACGAACTGCAGAAAAAGCGCGACATCGATCCGTGGGACGGCTCGTATTCGCAGGTCCTGAAGGAAGACGCGACGCAGTAAGCGAGACCTCAAGGAACCGACGCTGGCCGACAGCGTCCGCGACGCCGCTAATCCCCGATTGGCGGCGTCTTTTCTTGTGCGAGCAGGGTCGGCAGGAGCAGCTCGGCGCCGGTCACGAAGCGGTGGAGCAACGCGTCTACCCGCTCGTCGCCCACCCGGTGGACGCGCCCCTCCGCCAGCGCCTCCATGACTGCGAGCCTGGCGCCCAGCAGATCGTCGGGCGTGCGAATGGGGAACGGCACGATGTCGAGGAATGCGGTCCGCGCCGCATAGGCGAGCGCAAGCGCATCGGCAACCTGCAAAGGTCCTCTCTGTAAGTCTCTTGGCTGCGGGCGTTCTGCCTGCCCGCCGGATACGTCGTCCTCGCTCCCGATCAACAGCGGACACAACACCGGCACGGCGGCATACCCGTTGCTGCCGCGAGTCGCGAACAGCGAAAGCAGCCGGATGAAAGCGAGCACGTCCGCTTCGTCCGTCGGCCCCGCACTGCCCATTTCGCTCCTGAACGCGGCAATGGCATCGACGTCGCCGACGGTTTCCACGAGCGCGCGCAACTCGTCCGCCGAATTGAGATCGGCCAACCAGGACCGCGTTCCGAGCGTGAAAGAGAGCCGGGCCGGCGCCGGGCCCGCAACCCCGGCGAGCTCGCCCGCGACCGGCAGCCGCGTCTCGTCCGCCGTCCCGAGCGTGGCCAGGAACCTGCAGTGGGAGAACTCGGTCTGCAGGAACAGGTACCGGTAGCGGTCGGGCTCGCCCGGCGCATCGACGAACAAGTCGTCCGGCAGGCCGCTCGCCAGGGCTAGCAGGCTGCTCACGGGTGCGTCGGCGCCGCTGGCGAATACCGGGCACACCTGCATCGGCAGCACATCGCGGCTGCTGCCGGCGTCAGCCGAGAGCAGGCGCTCGCTCAGCAGGTCGAAATACTGGGCGACGAAAAAGGCCGGCCGGTCGACAGGTGTCAGCGCCTGGTAAGTCGCCACTATGCTCATCAGGCGGTTCTGCAATGCCGGCGGGAGCGGCTCTTCGTTCAGCATCCGGGTGGTCGCGAGGAACTGCCCCCACGTGCCCATGAGCCCGGGCTCGTGCAGGTCGAATAGCCTGATTCCCGGTGCGTGAACCTCGAGGATGCCACCTCCGGTCGCCGGCACACCGACGCCGCGGTCGGCGCTCGCCGCCGGCATCGTGCCGGCGTAGAGCAGTAATGCGAGTACCGCGACGGTCCTCATGAACGTTCCGGCCGTGCCACGCCGCCAGCCGTTGTCCCGGGCATTCCCTGCACGACCGTTCCCTGTTCGAGGTCCAGGAGTCGTTTTTAATCAATGTTTGCCGGCGCGCCCTGTGACTGGTTCACAGATTCGCGCACAGGGCCAGGATTTGTTAGAAGGTGTGACGGGTTTTACGGAAGAAGACGGGTGATTTCACGATTCGGCGTTTTACTTGTTTGCATGGCGGCATGCAGCACCGCTTCGGCTGCGGAACGCAGCGTGGTCGACCGGCTGACAGAACTCGCCCGGTTGCAGCCCGCGTCCGATGCGTTTCGGACGGAACTGGTTCTGGCGATGAGCGAGGACAGTATCCGGAAAGGCACCGCGGTCGTCGGCAACGGCCCCGACTTCGTCTGGGCCATCGAATCGGAGGAGGCACCGGTCCTTTTCGTCAACGACGAACCGTACGCCGACATGCAGCGTGCGTCGGGCAACCTCTGGTACCACGTGGGCACGCTCGCGACCGGCGACGCGCACAAGTTTCACTATCGGGTGGGCGACGCGACGGTGGGCGGGGCCCTCAACATAGCGGCCTATACACCGGATTCCTATGCCCGGCCGGGCGTTCCGCAAGGCACGCTTTCGGAGCGGATGGTGCATGTCAGCAAGAAGGTCTATGCGGGCATGGAAACCAACTACTGGGTGTACGTGCCGGCCCGGTACGACCCGTCGGAACCCGCCGCCCTGATGATCTGGCAGGACGGGCACCTGCTGGTCGGCCGCAACGACGAGGCGATCTGCATACTGTGCCCCGGCCTCGTCCGTATCCTGGAGGTCACCGACAACCTGCTGCATCGCGGCGAGATTCCCGTGATGGTGCATCTCTTCATCCAGCCCGGCACGCTGGATGGCGAGAACATGCGTTCGGTGCAGTACGATTCCGTCACCGACCGGTATCCGCGCTTCCTGGTGGAAGAGCTGTTGCCGGAGGTCTATGCGAGATACAACATCCGGCGCGACGGCTACAGCCATGCCATCCAGGGCCAGTCCTCGGGCGGCATTGCCGCGTTCAATGCGGGCTGGCACTACCCGGAGCAGTTCAGCAGGATCGCCGTCCAGCACGGCACGTTCACGGCGGTGGCGTTCAGGAACCAGGAACCCGAGGCCGCGCACGAATACCCCACGTGGGTTCGCCGCGAGCCGAAGAAGAACCTGCGCGTCTGGATCAGCCACGGCACCGAGGATTACGAGAACGAATGGGGAAGCTGGCCGACGCAGAACCTGCAGATGGCGAATTCCCTCAAGTTCCGCGGGTACGATTTCCGCTACCACCTCGGCAACGGCGATCACCACGCCGCCATCTGGGCGGCAAAGCTGCCTGACGCCCTGCGCTGGCTATGGCGCGACTACGACCCGGCCAGGACGAGCCAGGCCTTCGAGCAGGCCCCGGAAGAAAAGGACAAGCCGTACTTCCGGATCAGGAGCCTGAACCGGTAAGGGACCGGTGCCGGGTGGACCGGCACCGTCCCGAGCGCGCCCGGCGACACGCCTGAAAGGCCAGTGCCGTCAGGCCGGTGCCGAGAGGTCGAGCGTCCCGGTGGAATCCGCGAAGCTTTCCTGCGGCACGCCGAGGGTCTGCAGGAGCGTCAGCAGCAGGTTCGCGAACGGCGGATCGTTGTCGTAGCGGCGGTGAATGCCGTGGGTAAGCCCCATGTTGCGGCCGCCGGCGACGATGATCGGGTAGTTCTTGGTGATGTGCGTCTCGCTCGTGCCGGAGCCGTACAGGACAATCGTGTTGTCCAGCAACGATCCGTCCGCGAACGGGTCGTCCGTGTTCGCGAGCATCTCCAGGAACGCCGCGAGACGCGCGGTCTGGAACTGGTCGTAGCGTGCCCAGAGCTCCCAGCCGTCGTCCGACTTGTCGTACTCGTGCGTCAGGGAGTGGTGAATGCTGTCAATGCCGAGGGCCTTCGGGAAATCCTTGGCAATGGCGCCGGCGCCTTCACCGACGGCCTGGAATGTCACGATGCGGGTGGAGTCGGTCACGAACGCGGTGTGCACCAGCTCGTACATGGCATCGAGGAACGCCGCGGGGCCGTCCTGCACGGGGTCGGCATCGAGCTGGAACAGGCCGGGGTCCACCTTGGGCTTCGGCACATCCAGCCAGGCCTCGGCCCTGTCTATGCGCGTTTCGGTGCTGCGCACCGACGTCAGGTATTCGTCCAGGCGCCGCTTGTCGTCGGCGCCGAGCCGCGACTGCAGCGATTTGACCTGCTGCACGGCGGCGTCCAGCAGGCTGCGATCGCGATTGAAGCCGCGCACCTGCGCCGCCTTGTCGCGCGTATCGACGGCGAACAGCTCGTTGAAGACCGCTCGCGGCGTACCGCCGATGGCCGGGATCGGCTGCCCGCTTTGCATGTAGGACAGGGTGTTGCTGCGCGACACGTCGCCGGCGCCGCCTTCCGTGCCGATCGTCAGCGACGGGTACAGCGTCTGCGAACCCGCGTACTGCGCCAGCACCTGGTCCATGGAAATCGTGTTACCGGTCGGCGACTGCGGATCGGCGCCCGTGAGAAAGTACGCGGCCGTCGTGTGCGCATAGATCGGCCAGAGGGCTGCGTGCGAAAGCCCCGAGATGACGGAGAACTGGCCCATGACGTTCCGCAGCGGCTCGAGGGGCGCCGTCAGGTTGAAGCCGGGCCCGACCTCGTGCGGGAACCAGTGCCATTTTTCATGGGTGGGATGTTCCGGCGGCGGCAGCGCGACGCCGTTGCCGACGAACACCGCACACAGCCGCCGCGGCGGCCCCGAATCCCGGACGAGCTCTGCGCCCGCCTCCCTGGTGCCGGCGGCGCGGGTGATGCCCGCCGTCGCCGGCAGCAGGAGCGTCGCCCCGGCCGATTTCAGGAACGTGCGGCGTCCGAACCGCAAGTTACGCTTCGCCATCTTGGTTCTCCTTGCTGTACGGCGCAAAAGCCTCGCTTTGCGCAATTGCCAGGACGAGGTGCCGCAGGCTGTAGCCCGATGTCC
>DASUOE010000325.1:0-10994 GCA_036276805.1 Woeseiaceae bacterium
GCAGATCAAGCTGAAGGTCGGCGCCGACCTGGCCGACGACGTCCGCCGTATGCGCACCGCCCGTGCCGCGGTCGGTGACGGGATCCGTATCGCCATCGACGCCAACCAGCGCTGGAACATCGGCGAGGCCGTCGAGTGGACCAGAGCCCTCGCCGAGTTCGACCCGTACTGGATCGAGGAACCCACCAGCCCCGACGACATCCTCGGCCACGCCGCCGTCCGCAAGGCGGTGAGCCCCATCAAGGTCGCCACCGGCGAGCACATCGCCAACCGGGTCGTCTTCAAGCAGCTCCTGCAGGCCGGCGCCATCGACTTCTGCCAGATCGACAGCTGCCGGCTCGGCGGCGTCAACGAGAACCTCGCGGTCATCCTGATGGCGGCGAAGTTCGGCGTGCCGGTCTGCCCGCATGCCGGCGGCGTCGGACTCTGCGAGTACGTGCAGCACATGTCCATGATCGACTACGTGATGATCTCCGGGAAGATCGGGGAGCGGGTCATCGAGTACGTGGATCACCTGCACGAACATTTCGTCGACCCCTGCGTGGTCCGTGACGGCGCTTACCGGGCCCCGATGGCGCCGGGCTTCAGCGTACGCATGCATCCTGCATCCGTGAGCGCGTTCGAATACCCGCACGGGGTTGAATGGCGAACACGGCTCGCGGGTGCGCGCACTGCGGGCAGTCAGTCACGCTGAGCCCGCCGCGCTTCAATCGGGATACACCCGCCGTGCGCGATATCCGTAGACCGCAATTACCGCGAAACTGACGAGCGGCAGCAGGAACGACGTTTTCACGGAAGGGATCTCGCCGATGATTGGACTTGCGTCGATCATCGCGCCCTGCAAGGGCGGCATGAGCGCGCCACCGACTATGGCCATGACCAGCCCGGCCGACGCGAGGCTGGCGTCATCCCCCATCCCCCTGAGGGCGATGCCGTAGATCGTGGGAAACATCAGCGACATGCAGGCCGAGATGCCGATCAGCGAATACAGGCCTGCGTAACCGTCCAGGAAGACGGCGCCGAGGCACAGTGCCCCGCCGCCCAATGCGAGGATGAACAAAAGGTTGCCCGGGCGGATGTAGCCGAGCAGGAACGTACAGATGAAGCGGCTCGATAGGAACGTCACCATCGCGATGATGTTGTAGTTCTGTGCCTCTGCAGCCGTCAGGCCAAGCGTGGTCATGCCGTAGTGGATGATGAACGTCCAGCACATGATCTGTGCGCCGACATAGAACCCCTGTGCAACCACGCCTTCCCTGTACCGGGCGTTCCGCACGAGCCGGCCCATCGTGCCGCGGAACTCAGCCAGGGTGAGCGGGTGATCGTGCGTCATGGTCTTCGGCAGCCGGCTGACGAGATACACGACGAACAGGACCGTAACTATGAGTGCGATCGCGACGTAAGGTCCCCGCACCGTCGCGAGGTCGGCGGCCTGCATCGCCTGGTGCGCCGCCGGCTGGCTGGCGGCGAAGTCGCCGAGCGCGTCCGTGACCAACGCATCGACCTGCGACGGAAGCATGGTTGCGTATTCGGGGTGCTGCGCGCGTTGCTCGCTGCGAAACGCCTCGACCTGCAACTCGCTCAGGATGAAGTTCGATGCGACGAACATTCCGGTGAGCGAGCCGACCGGGTTGAAGGCCTGCGCCAGGTTAAGCCGGCGAGTTGCCGTATCGGGATGACCCATGGACAGGATGTACGGGTTCGCCGTGACCTCGAGCAGGGCAAGCCCGCAGGTCAGGATGCACAGTGCCGCGAGGAAGTAGTAGAACTCCGCGTATATGCTCGCGGGGATGAACAGCGCGGCACCGATGGCGTAGAGCGCGAGGCCCGCGAGGATGCCGGACTTGTAGGTGAAGCTGCGGATGAAGATGGCCGCCGGCAGCGCCATGACGCCGTAGCCCAGGTAGAACGCGAACTGCACGAGGCTGCTCTCGGCATTCGATATGAGGAAGATGTCCTTGAAAGCCTTGACGAGCGGGTTCGTGACGTCGTTCGCGAAGCCCCACAGCGGGAACAGCAGGGCAACGAGAATGAACGGCGTGACCCTGTCGCGGGTAAGGATGGGCGGCGCAGCATCACGACGGACACCGTCGCCTGCCGAAGGCGGGTTGGTCTTGCCGTGAACGGCGTGCATTATATCCCCCGTTGACCGTGTCAGCGCCTCGCCGGGCGACGCCGGAGCAGCACCGTTGCCCCAGTGCGCCGATTTGACACTGTTGCAGTTATACAATAGGTTTGCATATATAGAAAGTCCTGCCTGACCCCCGTACGCTTCACGCCCTCCCGTCGCCCGACGCCCTCCCTCCTGCGCCCCCGATACTCTCGATGACACGGACCGAGCAGCGCCGCATCGGCGCTACGACACTTACCATCGACACCCTCGGTCTCGGCTGCGCGCCGCTCGGCAACCTGTTCCACGCCATCGACGATGCCGAGGCTGATGCGTTGCTCACCGCCGCCTGGGACGCGGGCATCCGCACCTTCGACACCGCGCCGCATTATGGCCAGGGCCTGAGCGAGCGGCGGCTCGGCAATGCGCTGCGAGCGCGGCGCGGCGAACGTTACGTGCTCGCCACCAAGGTCGGGCGCCTGCTCGAGCCCGCAGGTTACGCCGCCGAGCGGCACGGCTTCGTCTCGCCGATGCCGTTCGACATCGTGTACGACTACGGCTACGACGGCGTCATGCGCTCGTACGAGGACAGCCTGCAGCGGCTCGGTCTCGACCGCATCGATATTCTGCTCATGCACGACATCGGCCGGGCGACTCACGGCGCGGAGCACGAGCGGCTGTTTGCCCTCGCGATGGAAAGCGGCTACCGGGCGCTCGACGAGCTCCGCCGGAACGGCGACGTGTCCGCCATCGGGCTCGGCGTGAACGAGTGGGAAGTGTGCGAGGCCGCCCTCGCGCACGGGGACTGGGACTGCTTCCTGCTGGCAGGCCGCTACACGCTGCTCGAGCAGGGCGCCGTCGACAGCTTCCTGCCCGCCTGTGTCGAACGCCGTTGCTCGGTGATCGTCGGCGGGCCCTACAATTCGGGCATCCTCGTGACCGGCGTCGGCGGCGGCGCCGGGCACTACAACTACGGCGCCGCGCCGGCAGAAGTCATCGGGACTGTCACCCGCCTCGAAGCCGTATGCCGTGCCTTCGGCGTGCCGCTGCCGGCCGCCGCGCTGCAGTTCCCGCTCGCGCACCCCGCGGTCGCCGCGGTGATCCCCGGCATGGACCGGGCCGCGCAGGTGGCCGAGACGCGGCGCTGGTTCGACACGGCGATCCCGGCGGCGTTCTGGGCGGCGCTCGCAGACGAAAGGCTCGTGCGCGCAGACGCGCCGCTGCCCGGCGGGGCGGGGAGCGCGGCGTGAGCCTGCGAATCGGCGCGCACCCGCATTTCACGCTGGTGAAACCGGCGCGCCTGCCGTACGGTTTCCCCGGAACGGCAGGCGCCGGGATCGATGGCGGCATCGCCGGCCCGCAGCAGCGGACGCGCTAACAGAGGAACAGCATGACGAACGACCACCACCGGCCCGCCAGGATGGCCGGCAAGACGGCCCTCGTGACGGGCGGCGGCAGCGGTATCGGCAAAGCCATCTGCCTCCGGCTCGGCGGCGAAGGCGCCCGTGTACTCGTGCTCGACCGCGACAGCGCCGCGGCCGACTCGGTCGTCGCCGACATCGCCGGCGCCGGCGGCCGCGCGGCGGCGTACACCTGCGACGTCGGCGACCACGACGGCGTGAAAACCGTCGTCGGCGGGATGCTCGGGGAAGGCGTCATCGACATCCTCGTAAACTGTGCCGGCGTCGCACTCATCGGCAACGTCGAGAACACGAGCGAGGCGGATTTCGACCGGCTTTACCGGGTGAACGTGAAAGGCGCATTCAACCTGCTCGCCGCCGTCATCCCGGCGATGAAAGCGCGCAGCTACGGCGTCGTCGTCAACATAGCGTCCGTCGCCGCGACGGCCGCCGTCGCCGACCGCTTCGCCTACTCGACCACGAAAGGCGCGATCCTCGCCATGACCTATTCCATCGCGAAGGACTACGTCGCGCACGGCATCCGCTGCAACGCGGTCTCGCCGGCGCGCGTGCATACGCCCTTCGTCGACGCGTATCTCGACCGCTACTATCCCGACAACCGCGATGAAGTGTACGAGCAGCTTGCGAAGAGCCAGCCGATCGGCCGCATGGGCACGCCCGAGGAAGTGGCCGGCATGGTCGCGTACCTCTGCTCCGACGAGGCGTCGTTCGTCACAGGCACGAACTTCCCGATCGACGGCGGCTTCATCACGCTCAACAGTTAACGACGACAAAGGAATTCACCCGACATGAAATTGCTCCGCTACGGCGCACCGGGTCGCGAACGCCCGGGTGTAATCGACGACGAAGGCAACGTGCGCGCCCTCGCCGGCATCGTGGACGACATCGACGGCTCGGCGCTCGCGAGCGGCCGGCTCGCCGATGTCGACATCGCCAGCCTGCCGGTCGCGAAAGACGCGACGCGCCTCGGCCCCTGCGTGGGCAAGGTTGGCAAGTTCCTGTGCGTCGGCCTGAACTACGCGGACCACGCGGCCGAGTCCGGCAAGGCCGTGCCGGCCGAGCCCGAGATATTCACGAAGGCGACCAGCGCGATCTCCGGGCCGAACGACGACATCATCCGGCCGCGCGGCAGCCGCAAGCTCGACTGGGAAGTGGAGCTTGCGATCGTCATCGGCAAGCTCGCGGCCTACGTGCCGGAAGACAAGGCGGAGGAGTACATCGCGGGCTACTGCGTGTGCAACGACGTGTCCGAACGCGAATTCCAGCTCGAGCGCGGCAGCCAGTGGGACAAGGGCAAGGGCTGCGACACGTTCGGGCCGATCGGACCGTGGCTCGTCACCCGCGACGAAGTGCCGGACCCGCTCAACCTCGACATGTGGCTCGAGGTCAACGGGCACCGCTACCAGGACGGCAACACGAAAACGATGGTGTTCGGCCCGGCCGTCATCGTGAGTTACCTGAGTCGTTTCATGAGCCTGCAACCGGGCGACGTGATTTCCACCGGCACACCTCCGGGGGTCGGGATGGGCCAGAAACCGCCGGTGTACCTGAAGCCCGGCGACCGGGTCGAACTCGGCATCGCCGGGCTCGGGACCCAAAAGCAGAAGGTGGTCGACTACCCAACCTAGTGGAGCCGCGCGCGCTGTTGCAGGCGATGTTCGCAGCGGCGATCGATGCCGCGCGGCCCGCGCGGTGCCTGCCTGAATACCTGCCGCCGGAACGCGACCGGCCGCTCGTCGTGCTCGGCGCCGGCAAAGCCTCCGCCGAGATGGCGCGCGTCGTGGAAGCGCACTGGCGCGGTCCGCTACGCGGGCTCGTCGTCACGCGTTACGGGCACGCGGTGCCCTGCGACCGTATCGAGGTCGTCGAGGCCGGGCACCCGGTGCCCGACGAGGCCGGTGTTCGTGCGACGGCGCGCATTCTCGCCATGGCCGATGCGTTGACGGCCGGGGACACGGTGCTCTGCCTGCTTTCCGGCGGCGGTTCCGCGCTGCTCACGGCGCCGGCCGATGGCGTGACCCTGGCCGAAAAGCAGGCGCTCAGCAAAGCGCTGCTCGCTTGCGGCGCGACCATCAGCGAGATCAACCGCGTGCGCCGACACCTCTCGCGCGTGAAAGGCGGCCGGCTCGCCGCGCGCTGCCATCCCGCGAAGACGATCGCGCTCATGATCTCGGACGTGCCGGGCGATGCGCCGGGCGACATCGCGTCCGGCCCGACCGTCGGCGATGCGACGACTTGCGAAGATGCGCTTCGCGCCCTTTCGCGCTACCGAATCGAGGTGCCGGATGCGGTGCGCGAGGTCCTGGCCTCCGGCCGCGGTGAGTCGGTGAAGCCTTGCGACCCGCGCCTCGCCGGCGTCGAGAACCGCGTGGTCGCGACGGCCGGGCAATCGCTCGAGGCCGCCGCGGCGGTGGCGCGCGCCCGGGGAGTCACGCCATACGTGCTCGGCGACGCCATCGAGGGCGAGGCGCGCGAGGTCGGCCGCGCGATGGCCGGGACCGCGCGCGCAGCCGCGTTGAGCGGCCGGCCGGTCGCACCGCCCTGCGTGCTGCTCTCGGGCGGCGAAACCACCGTCACGGTGCGCGGCGACGGCGTCGGCGGACGCAACGTGGAATTCCTGCTCGCGCTCGGGCTCGCGCTCGAAGGCAGCGACGGCGTCTACGCCCTCGCCGGGGACACGGATGGCATCGACGGCCAGGGCGACCTCGCCGGGGCGGTGTGGACCCCGGACTCGCTCGCGCGCGCCACCGCAGTCGGCCTCGACGCCCGTGCCGCTCTCGAGAACAACGACGCCCACAGCTTCTTCAGCGCCCTCGGCGACTCCGTGGCGACGGGCCCGACCCGCACGAACGTCAACGACTTCCGAGCGATCCTGGTGACGGGCCGGTAGGAGCGGCGGTAACGCCGCGAATGGAACGCAGCCGGATGCCACGGCGTTTTCGTCACTGCCGGAAAGCACGAACCGTTCGCGGCCTTACGGCCGCTCCTGCAAGGGCGGGACCGGCGTCCGTCATTGCGACTGTAGGAGCGGCGGTAACGCCGCGAATGGAACGCAGCCGGATGCCACGGCGTTGCCGTCACGGCCGGGTCGCGCAACCAATTCGCGGCCTTACGGCCGCTCCTACAGCCGCGTGACCGACCTCGGTCAGGCGCCTACGACTCCTCTTCGAAGCGCGCGAGAGGCGCCATGCGCGCCCGGTTGAGGCTCAGCGTGCCGTCTTCGCCGAGGGAGTAGTTGTCGGCCTGTTGCAACACCTCGAGAAGCGCCGATTCCACGCTCATGTCGGGACACGCCTTCATCGTTACGGCCATGTTACGGCCGAAGCTGATGCGCTGGCCGCTCTTGATGGCGTAGGTGCCGGAGAACGTGTTGCAGGACGCATTACCCGCGGCGACGGCATCCTCCGGGCGCAGCGTCAGCGTCGCTCCCTGTGCATTTTCCCCGGCGGCAACCGGCTGCCCGCGCAGTTCGACGAGCCTCCAGCGCCGGCCCTCGATCGCCGGGTCGTTGATGTGCTTGTGCAGCATGTACTGGCCGGCGTGGTCGCCGGTGACGCGTTCGCCGCTGCGGTCGAGCTGGATGAGCGAGTTCTCGCCGACCAGGTACTGTTGCAGACCGCCGTCGGCGCTTTCGAGCGTGATCCGGCTGCCGGCGTTGTTCCAGCTGAACCGGCCGGTTTCGGTCTTCGGGTCCGGGTCCTCGTCGATGTACAGCGACGAACGTTCGAAGTCGCCGTCCTCATCGAGCGTGATGCGGGTGTCGATGCCCGGGCAGCTCGCGCAGGGCAGCACACCCGAATATGTGCCGGCCCAGTCGAGCGCGGTCCGGCTGCTGTCGCCGGCCGGACCGGCGTCCTCGCCGCTCTGCGCGGTGCCCGCTTCACGTTCGGTCGCGGAATCGGCTGTGGAATCGACCGCCGGAGGCTCGGTCGGCGGCTCGTCGCGCGAACAGGCGATTGCCAGGACCAACGGCAGTGTCAGGATGAGCAGTTGCTTGCAATGCATGTCCGTGACTCCGTTACGCCCCGAGACGGGGGCAAAGCCCATTGTAGATCACAACGGCGCGATAGCGGGGGGCGCCTTGCCAACGTACCATGGGGCCGCGACAGGAGCGGCGGTGACGCCTCGACTGTGACATGCACGAAATCAAACACGCACGAAATCAAACATGTGACGCGGCACGAACCCGCAAACTGTTGCGGTCGCAGGCCGCTCCTGCAGGAGCGGCGATAACGCCGCGACTGTGACGCGGAACGAGCCTACGGACCATTCGACGCGGAACGAGCCTAGACCATTCGCGGCCTTACGGCCGCTCCTGTAGGAGCGGCGGTAACGCCGCGACTGTGACGCGGAACGAGCCTACGGACCATTCGCGGCCTTACGGCCGCTCCTACAGGCGCCACGGGATACTCGCTATGAAGCTCTGCCGATTGATTGCCACTTATGTCGTCCTCTCTGCGTCGATCCCGCTCACTGTGTATGCGCAAACGCCGGAGCCGGCCGGGGCGGTCCTGTTCGAGAACGTTCGCATCTTCGACGGCACCGCCACGCGCCTTAGCGACGCGCAGAACGTACTGGTACGCGGCAACGTCATCGAGCGCGTCACCCCTGACGCCGTACCGTTGCCTGCCGGCGCCGTGGCCATCGACGGCCGCGGCCGGACGCTGATGCCCGGGCTCATCGACGCGCACGCGCACCTGATGATGAACACGATCCCGATGTTGCTGCTCGTCACCGGCGAGCCCAACTACCTGCAGCTGCGCGCGGCGGCGGGCGCGAGGGATTTCCTGCTGGCGGGTTTTACCTCGGCACGCGACCTGAGCGGGCCGGTGTTCGGACTGAAGCGCGCGATCGACGAGGGACTGGTTGCCGGGCCGAGAATCTGGCCGTCGGGCCCGATGATCTCGCAGACCTCCGGCCACGCCGACTTCCGTGCCCTGAACCAGCTCCCGGGCTCGCTCGCGCGCGATCCGCAGGTCGCCGTGCGATTCGGTTACGGCGCCATCGCGGACGGCGTGCCCGAAGTGCAGAAGGTCGTGCGCGAGCAGCTCATGCAGGGGGCGAGCCAGGTCAAGCTCGCCGTCGGCGGCGGCGTCAGCTCGCACTACGACCCGATCGACGTCACCCAGTACAGCCTCGAGGAAATCCGGGCGGCTGTCGGCGCCGCCGAGGATTGGGGAACCTACGTGACCGTCCACGCGTACACGCCGCGAGCCGTGCGCCGCGCGATCGACGCGGGCGTGAAGGTGATCGACCACGGGCAACTGCTCGATGAGCCGACGATAAGGCTCATGGCCGAGAAAGGCGTATGGCTCGAGATCCAGCCGTTCCTGCTCGACGAGGACGCCGGCCGGCGGGAAGGCGAAGCCGCGCGCAAGTACGAGCAGGTCGCGGAAGGCACCGACCGCGCGTACCGGCTCGCGAAAAAGCACGGGGTGAAGATCGCGTTCGGCGTTGACATGCTGTTCAATCCGAACGGCAACGTGCGCCAGGCCCACTACCTGGCGAAGCTCACACGCTGGTTCACGCCGGCGGAAATCCTGAAGATGGCGACCGCCGACAACGCCGAGCTGCTCGCGCTGTCGGGGCCGCGCAATCCGTACCCCGGCCGGCTCGGCGTCGTCGAGGAGGGCGCGCTCGCGGACCTGCTGCTCGTGCAGGGCGACCCGCTCGCCGACATCGAACTCCTCTCGGACCCCGGGGCCAACCTCCTCGTCGTCATGAAAAACGGCAAGGTCTACAAGAACATCGCAGCTGCTGCTACTTCGTCTCGACCTTGAACTTCTGGCCGCCGACGGCCGCTTCATACATCAGGCCGCCCTTGACGTGCGTGAAGATCGCCATGCCGCCGTCGAAGGACGCGTCGGCCGATGCGCCGGTCTTGACGGCCACGGCGGACGCCTGCGCATTGAGTTCGAAGTTGCCCTTCTTGAAGTTCGCGACGGTAGCGTCGTCCTCGAAGAAGATGAACTCGCTGTACGCCTGGCCGCCGCCCTGGAAGCCGAAGCTCACCTGGGTCAACGTCACGATGGCGGTTGCCTCGCCGTTCTCGTAGAGCAGGCCTTTGCCGCGGGCGCCGCCGATGCCTACGGCGGCCTTGCCGACGGTCGGGAAGACGACGTAGCCCGCCGCCTTGTCGACGAACCGCTGCGCACCGGGGTCGGCCTCCAGGAAAGCGGCGAGCGCCTCCTGCGATTTTTCGTGGAGCTCGGCCTGTTCGTCCGGGTCCCAGCCGGAAATCGCGGCCGGCGCGAGCAGGGCCAGGGCAACGGCAAGGCCCGCAAGCAAGCTGGTTTTCATGGGTCTGTCCTCAGGTAGTTATTCTTATGCGTACTCGGCCTGCGAGGGAACGGCAGCGCCTGAGGCAGGATGCTACCCCCGGTCACGCCCGGACTGAAACTGGCAAAATTACCTACCCGGCCCGGGTGCGTCGGCGGCTTCGGCATCGCCGGGCGCTGCCGTGCAAATCAGCCGAAGCTCGCCTGCGTGAGCAGTTCTTCGAGCTGGTCCTGCGCCATCGTGAGGCCCTCTTCCATGCCCATCTCGACCACTTTCTCGAGGTCCTCGACGCTGTCGTATTCGACCACTACGAGCACTTCCGTCGACGCGCCGTCGTCCCTGAACGTGGTAATGAAAGTCTGCTGCGGCATGCCGGCCAGCGTCTCCCCGGCGGCATCGGCAAACACGTCCAGCGCGTCGTAACGTTTCTCCGGGTCGATGGCCGAATAGTCCATGCGGCCATAATGCACCTCGCCCTCGGGGCCCTTCATCGCGTACAGCCACTGCCCGCCGACCCGGAAATCCATCCGCTTCGTCTCGGCCTTCCAGGGTTTCGGCGCCCACCACTGGTCGAGGAGCTCGGGCTCCGTGTAGGCCCGCCAGACGCGGGCACGCGGCGCGTTGAATCGACGCCGGATGGTCAGCGTGCGCTGGTCCAAGTCCCTGCTGATGCTGGTCCTGTTTTTCGTTGTCATTGATTCGCCTGCCTTTTTGCTTGACATCGGGAGGATTTTGGATTTAACTTTCCAGTTAATAAACCATCTAGTTTATTACAAGTCAACCCATGACCAGCCAGGAACTCGACCGCACCTTCGCCGCCCTCGCGGATCCCACCCGCCGCGCCATCCTCGCCCGGCTGGCCCGGGGCGATGCGCTCCTCAAGGACCTCGCCGAGCCGTTCGACATGTCGCTGCCGGCGGTCGCCAAGCACCTCAAGGTGCTCGTCGACGCAGGCCTCGTTTCCCGACGCCGCGACGCGCAGCGCCGTCCCTGCCGGCTCGAGCCGGTACGCCTGAAGACCGCCGTCGACTGGCTGGAGGAATACCGGCGCCTGTGGGAGATGCGCCACGAGCAGCTCGATGCGCTGCTGCTGGAGATGGACGATACGGGGGCGTGACTGCGCGCGCGGCGTATCGCTTGCGCCTGTAGGAGCGGCCGTCAGGCCGCGACTGGGTCGCGCTGTC
>DASUOE010000326.1:0-2306 GCA_036276805.1 Woeseiaceae bacterium
TTTTCGGAGGAAACCGCCATGGCGCTCGACCGCTTCGACCGGGCAATCCTCGCCGCCCTGCAGAAGGACGGCCGGATCACCAACGTGCACCTCGCCCAGGCCGTGAACCTCTCCGAATCGGCGTGCCTGAGGCGCATGCGCGCGCTCGAGGAGTCGGGCCACATCGACCGGTACGTCGCCCTGCTCTCGCAGTCGAAGGTCGGCCTGCCCGGCAATGTATTCGTGAATATCGGGCTGCAGCGCGAGGAGGACAGCGAACTCGCGCGCTTCGAGGAAGCGGTGCGCAACATTCCCGAAGTCATGGAGTGTTACCTGATGACCGGCGAGTTCGACTACCTCCTGCGCGTCGCCGTCGCCGACATGGCCGATTTCGAGCGCCTGCACAAGGACGCGCTGACGCGCCTCCCTGGGGTTGCGCGGGTGAACTCGAGCGTCGCGATCCGCACCGTGCAAAAAAGGACGGAGCTGCCGTTGCGCTGAGCTCCGCGGCGTCCCGGATACGCTGCAAGCCGGCGCCGCACATGGCGGTTTGCGCGGCGCCCGCCCGTGCAGAAATTCCCCTGGCCGCTGTAAAAATTGCACGCCGCATACGCGGTGGTGAGCTTTATACAAATGCGGTAGGGTGATCGGCCTCCTGTTTTTCTGCCGCAGGCACCGCCCATGGCGACGAGAGCCGAATCCTTCACCCCGCAGTCTTCCGAGACGCTCGCCGCGCGCTATTCGCGCGTGCGCACGCAGAGCGTGATTCTCACCGACACGCTCGAGGTCGAGGATACGGTGGTCCAATCGATGCCCGACGTGAGCCCGACGAAATGGCATCTCGCGCACACGACCTGGTTTTTCGAGCGCTTCGTCCTCACCGGGCACGCGCCAGGCTACGAGGTCTTCGACGCGGCGTTCGATTTCCTGTTCAACTCCTATTACTACACGGCGGGCAAAATGCATCGCCGCCCGGAGCGCGGCCTGTTGTCGCGGCCCGGCTTCGCCCAGGTTCTCGCGTACCGCACGCACGTCGACGAGCACATGCTCGCGCTGCTCGAGCGGAACGCGGCGGACGTGGCGGCGCTCGTGACGCTCGGGCTCAATCACGAGCAGCAGCACCAGGAGCTGATGCTTACCGACATCAAGCACGTGTTCTCGGTGAATCCGCTCGAGCCTGCCGTGTTTCCGGACCTGCCGAGGCCGGTGCGCCGGCCGGCGGCGCCGCTCTCCTACACGAGCGTGCCGGCAGGTACGGTGCGCATCGGCGCGACGGCGGATCACTTCTGTTTCGACAACGAGACTCCGCGCCATGACGCCTTGCTCGCGGACCACCGCATCGCGAACCGGCTGGTGACGAACGGCGAGTTCGCCGAGTTCATGAAGGACGGCGGCTACCGCGAACCGGCCCTGTGGCTGTCGGACGGCTGGACGGCCGTGCAGGAGCGCGGCTGGGTCCGGCCGCTGTACTGGCAGGACGACGGCGCTGCGGCCTTTACGCTCGGCGGCGTGCGCGAACTCGATCCGCACGCGCCCGTCGCGCACGTGAGCTTCTACGAGGCTGACGCGTTCGCACGTTGGGCGGGCGGCCGGCTGCCGACGGAGTTCGAATGGGAGAACGCGGCAGCAAACGAAGCGGTGGAAGGCAACCTGTTCGATGCCGGCTGGCTGGAGCCGGTCGGTTCGCCAGGCAGGCAGTATTTCGGCGACGTGTGGGAGTGGACGTCGTCGGCCTACGCGCCCTACCCGGGATTCCGGCCGCAGCCCGGCTCGCTCGGCGAGTACAACGGCAAGTTCATGTGCAACCAGCTGGTCGTGCGGGGCGGTTCCTGCGCCACCTCGGCCGAGCACGTCCGCGCGAGCTACCGCAGCTTTTTCCATCCCGATGCGCGCTGGCAGTTCACAGGGCTCCGGCTCGCCAGGGACGGCACTGCATGACACACGCCGGCAACAAGTCTGCCTGCGCCGAGCCGGCCGACGCGCGGAGGCAGGCCGCCCGCCTGCACGCCGGCGCAACGGAGCCGGGCGCCGGGTCGGCCGACGATCTGGCGGAGATCCTCGCGGGGCTTGCGGGCCGGCCACGGCAGATCTCGCCGAAGTACTTTTACGACGAGCGCGGCTCGCGCCTCTTCGACGCGATAACCGAGCTGCCGGAGTACTACCTCACGACGACCGAGATCGACATAATGCGTGCGCACGTGGGCGAGATCGCGGCGCTCGCGGGCAGGGAGGCGAGCCTGATCGAGTTCGGCAGCGGCTCCAGCGTCAAGACGCGCATCCTGCTCGAGCACCTCGAGGCACTGGCTGCCTATGTGCCGGTCGACATT
>DASUOE010000327.1:0-4402 GCA_036276805.1 Woeseiaceae bacterium
CCATGTGGCCGTCGAGGCGCGTGATCCACACCGGGTTGTCGGGCGTCACCGCGTCGATCCAGTCGCGTGCCGGCAACTCGCCGCCCCAGAGCGTGTGGTCCCAGTTGCCGTTCAGGAGCCATTCCCCTGGCGGCATTCCCGCCGCGAACTCCCCGATGCGCTGTACGAAAGCCTCGGGCGTGGCGGCGTCGCGGAGCTGCACCGAAGCGAGGCCGGCGCCGCCTTCGGTGAAATGCACGTGCGTGTCGATGAAGCCCGGCGCGAGCAGGCCGCCGGGGGCCTCGATCAGGCGGGTTTCGGGTCCGATGAGCCGGGCAACGTCGGCGGCACTGCCGACGGCCGCGATTTCCTCGCCGCGCACGGCGACGGCTTCGGCCCACGGCTGTTCGGGGTCGCCGGTCCACACCCTCGAGCCGGTGACGACGAGCGTGGCGGGCTCGGTCGGTTCGCCGCCGCAGGCGGCGAGCAGGACGAGCAGGGCAAAGCCTGGCGCAAGCTGTCGTTGCATGATCACGGACCTCATCGGTTTTTCCTGCGTTGCACCCGGTGTTTCAGCCGCGCCACGTGTTCGGCACCCGGATGGCGATGACGCGGCCTTTGGCGCACAGCGTGTCGCCCGAGGTCAGCGTGCAAGTGACAGTGGTCTTGCGGCCGTCGACCTTCTCGATGCGCGCGCGAAGCTGCACGGGCCGGTCGATCGGCGTCGGCGCGAGGTAGTCGACCTCGAGGCGGCCCGTGACGCACCAGATTTCCTCGCCTTCGCCGACTTCGCGCCCCTCCTGCCGATAGTGATCCGCGGCCGCGCTGCCGACGCTGTGGCAGTCGATGAGGCTCGCGATCGTGCCGCCATAGAGGTACTGCGTCGGTCCCGCGCACTGCTCCGGCCGCGGCATGTACGTGCAGACGGTCTCGTCGCCTTCGCGGTAGCTCTTGATCTGCATGCCGAGCGGGTTGTCGGCGCCGCAGCCGTAGCAATAATTGCCGCGCATGCGGTCCTGGATGGCGATGCGGCGGGCGGCGTTCGTGGTCATGCCGGCATCAATTGTCGTTGCGCGCGGCGAGCGCGGCCTGGATGCGGGCGGCGAGCGCACGCGCTTCGCGGGCGATGCGCTCCGTCTCGAGCGTCAGGAACTCGCCGTCGCGCAGCAGCACCTTGCCGTCCACGACGACGCTCTCGACGTCCTGCTCGTCGGTCACGTAGACGAGATGCGAGACGACGTCGTAGAGCGGCACGTGATGCACGTCGTCGAAGGCCACCTGGATCACGTCGGCCTGCTTGCCGGGTTCGAGCGAGCCGATGCGGTCGCCGAGCCCGATCGCGCGGGCGCCGCCGTCGGTCGCCATCGACAGCACGGTCAGCGCGGGCAGGACCCGCGGGTCCATGCGGTCGACCTTCTGCAGGAACGCGGCGAGGCGCATTTCCTCCCACAGGTCGAGGTCGTTGTTGCTCGCGGCGCCGTCAGTGCCGAGGCCGACGCGCACGCCGGCGTCGAGCATTGCCGTCACCGGCGCTATGCCCGAGGCGATTTTCATATTGGACGTCGGGTTGTGGATCACGCCGACGCCGCGCTCGGCGAGGATCGGGATCTCCTCCTCGGTGGGCCAGACGACGTGTGCGGCGATCGTGCGGCCCTCGAAGAAGCCCAACGCATCCAGCATGAGGATGCTGGTCGTGCCGTAGGTGTCGGTCGCGTACTGGACTTCGTACGGCGACTCGGACAGGTGAATGCTGATGGGCACGTCGAGCTCGAGCGCGGCGGCGCGGGTGGCCGCGAGCTGCTCCGCATCGAGCGTGTAATTCGCGTGCGGGCCGAAGATCGGGTAGATGCGCGGGTTCTTGCCCTGCCAGCGCTCGATGAAGCCTGTGCCCTTGTCGATGGAATCCGCGGCGCCCTCGGCATCCGGACTGCGCTGGCCGATGACGGTCGCCGAGATGAGCGCACGCAGGCCGCAGTTCGCCACCACCTCCGCGATCGTGTCGGGGTGGTAATACATGTCGACGAAGGTCGTGGTGCCGCCGCGGATCATTTCCCAGCAGGCGAGCTCCGTGCCGATGCGCACGAACTCGGCATCGACGAATTCCACCTCGGCCGGGAAGATGTAGTCGTTCAGCCACTCCATCAGCGCGAGGTCGTCGGCCACGCCG
Source organism: Woeseiaceae bacterium (assembly GCA_036276805.1). Taxonomy (GTDB): domain Bacteria; phylum Pseudomonadota; class Gammaproteobacteria; order Steroidobacterales; family Woeseiaceae; genus UBA1847. The sequence continues at coordinate 2,147 of DASUOE010000327.1, forward strand.
CGCAGCAGCGTCATGGCCGCGTGCGAGTGGCCGTTCACGAGGCCCGGCATGACGACGCGCCCGTCGCCGGGCAACGTTTCGGCCGCTGTGTAGGCCGAGGCTATCTCGGCCGCCGGGGCGACGGCGAGAATCACGCCCTCGTCGATCGCGACCGCGCCGTCTTCGATGATCCGCCGGCCGGCGTCCATCGTGACGACATGGTCGCCCTCGATGATGAGGTCGACCTGTCCGCGCGTCGCGTCGCCCGCCGTGCCGGGCGGCGGCGTACCGTCGTTGCAGCCGCCGAGCCAGGCAGCAAGCAAGATTCCAGTGATGCAGGCAGATCTGTGCAGCATAAGCTCCCCTGTGCGGGGCGATTGTAGCACTCGTGCCGCGCGTGCCGTCGCGTGTGCGCTCCGGCAGGTCTCAGGCGGTCGTCGAATGAAAACGCGCCATGGCGATACGCTTGCCAGGCTCGGGGAGCGCGGCCCGCTGTTCCTCGAGTATGGCGAGGAGCTCCGGTCCGCACGCGCTCTCCGGCATCCGGACGAAACCGTTGCGTTCGTAGTAAGGGCCGTTCCATGCCATATGCGCGTAGGTCGTGAGCCAGAGCGTTCGGTCACCGCTCAACGCGATGGCGTGCCGAAGCAGGGCGCTACCGATGCCGCGCCGCATGGCGCTGGGGCGGACCGCGAGCTGGTCGAGGTACGGGTTGCCGTCGACGAGGCAGACAGCGGCAAAGCCGACAGGCCGGTCGTCACTGTCGACCGCGACATGCGCCAGCCCGTTCGCGATCGCGTCGGCCCAGCGAGCTGTTTCGCCGAGAACGAAGGGATGATCCGCCGGGAGATCGATGCGGAGGCCTGCTCGTGCGTAGAGTTCGCAGGCGTCTTCGTCGATGGCGATGAGCGTCCGGAGTTCGTCGGGACGGGCGGCGCGAAGCGTGAAATCCTGCGTACGCCTCACAGGGCGATCTCGGCCCCACGCTCGATGAGCAGCTCGCGCAGTACGGACCTGTGGCACTGCGCCTCGTCCTCGCAATAGCACCCGACCGAGAAGTTCGCGTGCTTCGACAGGACGGCGAGCAGCTCGAGCGTCCGCGCCGCCTCTGGCCGGGACATCTCGGCCCGGTACTTGCGCCGGAACGCCTGCCATTCCTTCGGCGTCGTGGCCGCCTGGCCGAGCTTCACCGTCGAGGCGCTCGGTGCGAGATCGGGATACCAGACGTCGTACCAGTCCTGCGTCGAGAACTCCGCCTTCGGAACGCCCCGCGGCGGGCGCCGGACCGTGCCGATTCGCGTGCCTTCGTCAGCGGCCCGCGGAGTTCCGAGTTTCACGATACGAACTGCCACGACGGACCTCCGTACTTGCCGACGTATTGGCCGACACGGACGCTACTTCAGCCTTTCCAGCCGACCTTTACGCTTGACGATATTCTTATAGTCCCACTGAATGTCCCGCGACTTCGCGATCCATCGCTTCAAGTCGGGCTTCCTGACTTCCGAGGCATCACTGAAGAACGTCGATGCGTCCTTGAACTTCTTCCCGACTACGTTCAGGCCTGGCTCGTCGAAGTCGGCGCCGCTCCAGAACATCAGGCGGATGCCGGCCTTCTGCCGGCTGTAGCCGACGGTCGGATTGCCGTCCAGGAACCAGACGGGGTGCGCATGCCATATCTTGTTCTCGGCTTCGGGCAGGTTCCTGTCGATCTCCCGGGCGAGCAGGTCGCAGACTTTCCTGTGCCCCGGCTCGAGTTTTTCGTTGTACTTCATCGTATCGGGATGCATCGCAGTCCTTTTTTAAGGGATGCCGGCCTCTCCGCATTGCAGGTCCGGTCGATTCGGGTTGTCAACGCGGCCGCAGTTGCATTTTCGTCCGCGTCAGCGGCTGGCAACGGGTTATTGCACCTATCGGCGGCGCCTCCTGGAAAACAGCTGGAACCAGAAGGCCAACTCGAAAGCCGCGCCGAGCCCGATCAGGAGCCAGAAGCCGACCGTGAAACCCACCGCGTAACTGATGATAGCCGCTGCGAGCAACAGGAGGAGAACCAGGTAGCGCTTCGTGTTGATGGCCATAGCACCTGGTCGTCAGGTCAGCGCCTGGCCGAACTTGATGCGGTGGCCTTCCGGAGTTTCGACGAGAAACTCCCGCAGTCCCCACGGCTGGTCGGCGATAGGCTCCTTGATGGGTACTTCGCGGGCAAGATAATGCCGGTACAGGTCGTCGATATCCTCGCAATTGACATAGGCGAACCACGAATGATTGCCCGTGTCCCGT
>DASUOE010000328.1:0-13066 GCA_036276805.1 Woeseiaceae bacterium
GCGCATGCGCCTCAGGCACGCCGATTCGGAGAGGTTCACGGCCTGGGCGAGGTGCACGTTGGTGATCCGGCCGTCCTTCTGCAGGGCGGCGAGGATTGCCCGGTCGAAGCGGTCGAGCGCCATGGCGGTTTCCTCCGAAAACAAGGCCTCTAGTGGCAGAATCTGCCACAAATTGGCGGCCGCGTCTTCGATTTCGCAATTTAATGGCCCGATGACGGGAGTATCATCACCGGTCATTGTGGCCAGCGCCCGTAGGAGCGGCGGTGACGCCGCGAACTGTAAGGGGACCGAAGTACGTTCGCTCCCGGTCCTGCCACGCAGCAGCTCACCGGTCGCGCCCGTAACCGCCGCTACAACGAGGTTTCGAAAATGAAGGTCGGGGTACCCAAAGAGATCAAGACGCTCGAATTCCGGGTCGGCATGACGCCCTCCGGGGTGCGCGAACTCGTGAGCGACGGCCACGAAGTGTTCGTCGAGTCCCGGGCGGGCGACGGGATCGGCATGAGCAATGCCGATTACGTCGCGGCCGGCGCGACGGTGCTCGACAGCGCGGCGGAGGTCTTCGCGAAGGCGGAGATGATCGTCAAGGTGAAGGAGCCGCAGCTCGCCGAGTGCGCGCTCCTGCGCGAGGACCACGTGCTGTTCACGTACCTGCACCTTGCCGCCGACCCGAAGCAGACCGAAGCGCTGGTGCGATCCGGCACTACCGCGATCGCCTACGAGACCGTGACGGCGAAGGACGGCTCGCTGCCGCTCCTGACCCCGATGTCCGAAGTCGCCGGCAGGCTGTCGATCCAGGCGGGCGCCTTCGCACTGCAGAAAGCAAACGGCGGCCGCGGGATACTGCTCGGCGGCGTGCCCGGCGTGCGACCGGCGAAAGTGCTCGTGATCGGCGGCGGCGTCGCCGGCGCGAACGCCGCTGACATGGCGGTCGGCCTCGGCGCATCCGTGACCATCGTCGATCGCTCGCTGCCGCGCCTGCGCCAGCTCGACGACATCTGGGGCGGCCGCGTGCGCACGGTGTACTCGACGAAGGACATCATCGACGAGCTGACGGTGGAATCGGACCTCGTCATCGGGGCGGTGCTCATCGCCGGCGCGGCGGCGCCGAAGCTCGTCACCCGGCAGAACGTCAGGGACATGAACGCGGGCGCGGTCATGGTGGATATTTCTATCGACCAGGGCGGCTGCTTCGAGACGAGCAGGCCGACGACGCACGCCGACCCGACCTACATCGTCGACGACGTCGTGCACTACTGCGTGACGAACATGCCGGGCGCCGTGCCGCGTACCAGCACGTTCGCGCTGACGAATGCGACCCTGCCCTTCGTCAAGGCGCTCGCCAAGCACGGCTGGCGCCAGGCGCTGGCGCGCGACCCGCACCTCGCGAACGGGCTGAACGTTCACGCGGGCCACATCAACCACGAGGCCGTGGCACGCGACCTCGGCTACGAATACCGCTCGGCGGAGGACGTGCTAAAGGCCGCGTAATCCGCATGTAATGTCGGCGCGCCATACTGCGCGCGTACCCCTTGCAGCCTGACCCCCGTTCCCCCCAACAGGTTAGGCGCAACTGAAGGCCGGGCTCACGCCCGGCCTTTTTTTGTTGGAGCGGCGGTAACGCCGCGACTTGTGCGCGTCCGGGAAGCACGACGAAAACGTCTCGGCCCGACGCCACGACCCATTCGCGGCCTCACGGCCGCTCCAACGGAAGGCCACCGCGGCCGTAGGAGCGGCGGTAACGCCGCGAATTGGATGCGGCCGGATGCCGCGGGATCAATGTCGCGGCGTCACGGCCGCTCCTACAGGCGGCAATCGATCGCCAGCAACAACTCCGTGAGCGCGGCATACCCGCGCGCGTCGTGGCCGGTGATCTCCTCGACCCGCTGCAGCCGCCCGTACACCGTGTTCGCATGCACCGCGAGCGCCTTCGCTGCGCCGAGCACGTTCATGTCCGCCGCAGCGTATGCCCGCAGCGTCGCGACGAGCGCGCCGTTCGCCGCCGCGTCGGCGCGGGCGAGGGCGTCGCTCCACGCGGGCAGCGCCGGCTGCACGCTCTCGCGCGCGTGCCGGAGCACCATCTGCCGCACGGGTATGGCGGCGTAGCGCACGACGCGGTCGCCGGCGTGCGCGAAGTCGAGCGCCACCTGCGCCTGCCCGTGCGCTTTGGGTATGTGCGCGGTCGATGGCACGTCGGTGCTCATGCCGATCACGGCGGCCGGGCCTATGCGCATCAGTTCCGGGTAGATGCGATCGGCGAGGCGGGTCTGCGGGGCGGTCCAGCCGGAAAGCCGGCGTGTGTCCGAGACGATGGCGACGACATGCGCGTCGCGCACGCCGACGAGCTGCCGTCCGACCAGTCGCCTGAGCGCACCCGCGACGGCGTCCGCCAGGCGGCGCGCACGCGCCGGGTTTTCCATTTCCCTGGCATCCGCCGGCTGTGCCAGCGCGACGCAGTAGGACTGCCGCTGCTCGAGATAGCCGGCGCGCCTCAGGATGCGGGCGACGCGCCCGTCGCTTTCGTCGTAGCCGCCGAGCAGGATGTTCATGAGCTCCGTGCGGCGATCGCCTTCCGCTTCCGCGAGCTGCCGCGCCTGCGCGACGTACTCGGCCGTCAGCAGGTTGCTGATGGCGTCGGTGTACTCGATGGCGAAGTCCGCCGCGGCATCGGCAAGCTGGCGCTCGTCGATGCCGTCGCCGGCGGGTGCGTTGGCGCGCATCCACGTGGACATCGAGCGCAACCCGCAGCGGTAGGCGTGCAACGTCGCTTCGAGCGGAAAGCGCTGCTCCGCGCGCCGCCTGGCGTTCTCCGCGACGAAGTCGAAGTTGCCCGGCGGGTGCCCGGACAGCAGGCGGGCGATCTCGTCGACATGCCGGGCCGAGTGCGCGGCGAGTTCGGGGAGGATCTCGGGATTGCGGGTCTCGCTGAAAGCCGGGATCTGCTCGACGATGGTCTTCCTGAGCTCCGCCTGCGCCGCGGCGCGGTCCGCCTCGAGGCGCCGCCCGAGCGCCGGCACCGCGCCCATGGCGCGGAGCCGTTCGATGACGGCCTCGAGGCCGGTGGGTTCGGGGTTGCCAGGCATTCGCTGGAGAAAGTGCACAGTCGGCCGGCGATATTATCAGCAGATTCGCCAGTGCGCCCGTCCCCGGCTGGTCATAGTCTACATACGGCCCGAAATTCGCATCAGCAGGCATCACAGGAGACAGACAATGGCGAAGTACCTGTTCGTGTACCACGGGGGCGGCGCTCCCGAGACCGAGGAAGAGCAGCGCAGTGTGATGGACGCCTGGGGCGCGTGGCTCGGCGGCATGGGCGCGGCCGTCATCGACGGCGGCAACCCGGTGGGCAAATCCACGACCGTGCACCCCGACGGCTCGGTGACCGACGACGGCGGCGCGAACCCGACCAGCGGCTACAGCCTCATCGAGGCAGCGAACGTCGCCGACGCGATCAGGAAGGCCCGCGGCTGCCCGATCCTCGCCGCCGGCGGGTCCGTCGAGCTCGCCCAGGCGTTCGACATGTAAGCATGCCCCCGGCGCAAGCCCGATAGCGAGAACAACAGTCTTTGCACACAGAACGACAAAGGAGATCGACCATGTACATATCCGGATTCGTGATACCAGTGCCCGAAGGCAAGCAGGATGCCTACCGCAAGATGGCGGAGGATGCCGGCGAGATGTTCAGGGAATACGGCGCCGTCGAAATTGTCGAGGCCTGGGAGGACAACGTCCCCGACGGCAAGTGGACCGATTTCCGCCGCGCGGTCGACGCAAAACCCGGCGAGAAGATCGTCTTCGCGTGGATCGTCTGGCCGGACAGGGCGACGTCCGACGACGCGGAGAAGCGAATGGTCGAAGACGAACGCATGCAGGCCCCGCCGGATATGCCGTTCGACGGCAAGCGCATGATCTTCGGCGGCTTCAAGCCGATCTATACGCTCGGCCGCTCGCAGGAGCGGCGGTAACGCCAGGAACGGCACGCGGCCGGCGACCGCGGCGAAATCGTCACGGCCGGATGGCGCGACCCATTCGCGGCCTCACGGCCGCTCCTACGGCACGGATGGCACGCCCTGTAGGAGCGGCGGTAACGCCGCGAACGGCACGCGGCCTCATGGGCGCTCCAACTCGCGCGGCTTCGCGTACCCCGTGAGCTCGACGTACCCGCGGCCCGCCACCGGCGAGCCGCCTCTCGTCCCGCTGACGTCCACCGCGCCCTCCCAGTAGCGCACGAGCGTGTCGAGTTCCTGGTCCGCGACAACGGGCTCCACCTCGAGTGCGAGGCCGAGCGACGGCACCGCGAGCCTCCAGCCGGCCGGGTAGGTGCCGCCGCGCGGGCTCGTCCAGCGGTCGGTGACGTCGATGCGGATCTCGTCGCGCGCAAACTGCGTCGCACTGCCGTCCGCGGCCGTGAACGTGCCCGCGCTCTCGGCGTCGATCGTGCCGTCGCGGCGCCGTAATGCGTACACCATGAGGTCGCTGCCGTCGTCGAGCTGCAGCGCGAACCAGTCCCAGCCGGCCTGGTCGGGAGCGAGCGCGCTCGTGCTCCACTCCCGGTCGAGCCAGGACGTCCCGGCGACCGTGAAGGTGTCGCCGCCGAGCGCGAGCCGGCCGTTCGTGTCGAAACGGGTGACGGAGTAGTAATACGAGGCATTGCCGGGCTCCGCGGATTTCTGCGACAGGCCGGCCTTGCCGTTCAATACCGGGGGCTTCATGGCGTCCAGCGTGACCTCGAGGCGCACGTCCGCGTCATTCGCCGCGAGCCGCCACGCCCCGCTGGGCAGCGCCTCGATGCGCCAGTCGTACAGCCATACACGGAACGGGTCGGCCGCAGCACCTGCGAGTCCCGCAGCGCCGCGCGCGTAACGTTCGGCCGCGTGGAATTCTGCGGCGGCCGCATCCGTCACCGCGAAGTGCGCGAAATAGAGCATGTTCGTGCGCCAGTCGGAGGGCGATGCCGGTGCGTCGGGCGCGAGCGCCACGCGGAAGATCGTGAGCTCGTATCCGAAGCGCCGTCCGTTTTCGCTGTCGAGATTGCCGGTGACGTACCACCACTCGTTGCGGAATTCAGGGTGCGGCCCGTGATCGTCGGGGAATACGAACTCGCGCGGCTCGAGCGCTTTCGCAAAGCCCGCGTCGTCGCCGGCGCCGAGCGCGCGGGCAAGCTCGGACGGCGAGCTCGCGGGCTCCGCGTCGGCGCAGGGAATTGCCAGAAGCATTGCGAGAATGGCCGTAGGAGCGGCGGTAACGCCGCGAATAAGGCGAGGCCGCGGCCTTACGGCCGCTCCCACAGCCACCTCATTCCTCCCGCATCGCGAGCGCGGGGCTCGCGCGTCCCGCGCGCCACGCCGGGTACACGCCCGCGAGGAGGGCGGCGACCACGGCGAGCAGCACCGACGAGGCGAGGATCCCGGGATCGACCAGCATCTCGATGCGCCAGCCGAACGCGCGCCGGTTGATCACCACGATAAGCACCCACGCCATCACGATACCGAGCGGCAGTGCGGCGAGGCCGCTCAGCAAGCCGAGCAGGCCCGTCTGCGCCGCGAGCATCCCGCCGACCTGCGCGGGTGTCATGCCGAGCGCGCGGAGCGTCGCGATCTCGCGGGCGCGCTCGAGCTGCAGTGCGAGCATCGCGGACAGCACGCCGACGAACGCGACGCCGAGCGCCAGCCAGTAGAGCACGTCGGTAATCACGAACGTGCGGTCGAACACGTCGAGCCCCGCCGCGCGCAGTCCGGCGTTCGATTCGACTTCGAGCAGTGTGGCGCCGTCGCGCCGGCGCAGGGCCGCCGCGACGTCCTCAGGCCGTGCATCGTCCTCGACATACACGCCGATGGAATCGATGCCGTCATCGTCGAACCACCGGTCGAACGTCCGGCGGCTCACCAGCACGGAGCTCGCGTTCGCGTCGTAACTGCGATACGTCGCGAGCACCGCGAACTCGCGCGGCCCGCGCCCGGTCGGCAACCGCACGACGTCGCCCGGCGCGACGCCGCGGTGCCAGGCGTACGGCTCGGAGACGACGACGGCATCGCGCGACTCCCAGGCGGGCCAGACCGCCGCCGGCTCCGCGTCAATGAGCTCTATGCCCGCGTAGCTGCCTGGCGCCATCGCGAGGGCGACGAGCCACGTGCGCCCGTCCGCCTCCTCGAGCACGACCCGGCGGCTGGTACTGACGGCCGCTACGCCGTCCTGCGACGCCACCCCGGCGACCAGCGCCTCGTCGATCCGACCTTGCTTTGCGCGCGCGTACAGGTCCGCCTGCAGGGACTGGTCGAGCCAGTCGACGACCGCGGCCCGGAAGCTCCCGACCATGACGCTGACGCCGATGGTCGCGGACACGGCGATGGCAAGGGCGACGACGGCAATGCCGGAGCGGCTCAGGCTCGCGCCGACGCCCGCCACCGCCATGCGCGCCACGGTGCCGCCGAGCCGGCGCGCGAGCGGGGCGAGCGCCGTCGAGGCTACGCGCACGAAGAGCGGCGCGCAGAGCGAGAAGCCCGAGATCAGCATGAACACCGCGGCGAGTCCCGCCACGAGGTTGCGGCCCGAGACGACGAGTACGACCACCGCGGCGCCTATGATTACGAGCCCGGCGAGTGTGACGAACGGCAATGCGCGCCGCGCGCGTTCCTCGAGTACCGAGCGGGCGAGCGCGAGCCGCGGCCGGTACCCTGTCGCCTCCCATGCCGGGATCGCGGCGCCTGCGAGCGCCGCGCCGACACCGGCCACGAGCCCCTTCAGCAGCGAGGCCGGCTCGACCGCGACACTCGTTACCGTCACGCGGAAATAGAGGTCGTTGATCGAACGCGCGACGAGGTCCAGCAGCCGCTCGCCCAAGGCCACGCCGAGCGCTATGCCGAGGGCGGCGGCGACGAGCCCGATGACGGCGGATTCCGCGAGCAGGAGACTTACGAGTTCGCGGCGCGTCACGCCGAGCGCGCGCAGCGTGCCGATGAGCGGCCGGCGCTGCAGGACGGAGAAGCTCGTGCTGTTCATCACGAGGAACAACCCGACGAGCAATGCCAGGAGGCTCATCGCCGAGAGGTTCGTCATGAACCCGGCGCTCATGTCGAGCGTCGCCTGCGTGCGCCCGGCGGCGCCGAGCACGCGCAGGCCGGGCGGAAGCGCCGCCTCGAGCCGCGCGAGCGCGCCTTCGTCGTCCGGCTCGATCCTGACGTCGATGCGCGATAGCCGCCCGGTACGGCCGAGCCATTCCTGCGCCGTCGCAATGTCCGCGACGACGAGGCCGCCGAGCCGCTGTTCCTCGTCCGGCAGCACGGCGACCAGGCGGCCGCTGCGCGCGGTGCCGTCGACCGTCAGTTCGAAGGCGCTGCCGGGTTCGAGCTTGAGGGATGCCGCGAGCGGCGCCGCGAGTACGACCGCACCCGGCTCCGTGAGGAACGCGCGGAACAGCGGCTCGGCGTCGCCGCCGGTGTCCGCCAGCATCCCCGTGTAGTCGCGCAACGCGCGCTCGGCGAACAGGTCGACGCCGATGAGCGTCAGGCCGCGCGTGCCGATCCGGGCCTCGCCCGCGACGACCGGCGCGATCGCGTTCATGCCCTGTTCCGTGCGCAGGCGCGTGTAGACGTTTTCGGGAATGCCCTCCGGGCCGCCAAGCACCTGGTGCGTCGCCTTGCCGACGACCGCATCCATCGACAGCAGGAATGCCTTGCGGGCGCTCGCGTTCGCGAGGTCGACGGCGACGATCACGGCAACGCCGACGGCGATCCCGATCACGGCGAGCGCGAGTTGCCAGGGGTGCCGGCGCAGGTAGCCGAGGCTCGCGCGAAAGCGCACCGGGATCACGGTGCGGCGTCCGGCACGGCAGCGGCGCCGAGGCGGCCGTGATGCAGCTCGACGCTGCGGTCGCAGTACCGCGCCACGCTCGCGCTGTGTGTCGCGATGAGCATCGTGCCGCCGGCGCCGCGGACGAGGCGCTCGAGGAGCCCGAGCACCCGGCGCGCGTTCTCGTCGTCGAGGTTGCCGGTCGGCTCGTCGGCCAGCACGATCGCGGGCTCGTGGGCGAGTGCCCGTGCGATCGCGACGCGCTGCTGCTCCCCGCCGGAGAGCACGTCGGGATAGCTCGCGGCGCGGTCACCGAGCCCGACGGCCTCGAGCAACTCCTGCGTGCGCGCGTCCGCAGCGGCCTTCGCCACGTCGTTCAGTTCGAGCACCAGCCGCACGTTGTCCGCGACGGACAGCGTCGGCACGAGGTTGAACCCCTGGTAGACGAAGCCCACGTGCGCGCGGCGAAACAGCGTGCGCTCCCGCTCCGAAAGCCGCGTGAGCTCGCGCCCGGCGACGATGACGCGGCCGGCATCCGGCGTGTCGATGCCGGCAATGAGGTTCAGGAGCGTGGACTTGCCCGAACCGCTCCGACCGCGGAGCGCCACGGTCTCGCCCGCACGCACTTCGAAGTCGAGCGCGTCGAGCACGACATGCTCCCGCTCGCCCTCGCGGAAGCGGCGCGTGACCCCGGCGAGCTCGACGGCGAATTCACCCATGCCGAGAGCATATCCTGTAGGAGCGGCGGTAACGCCGCGAATTGCCACAGGACGAAACTACGTGCCAGCCGCGGCCTCAAGGCCGCTCCTGCGGCAGGAACGGCGGGTGTGTGCCGGGTTTGGCCGCCGGCACGCTTTGCGTCTGCGTTACTATTGGCGCGGTTCGCTACGGACTTGTAACGTGTCTTTCAGCAACTTGTTCACCGAACTACGTCGCCGCAACGTCATCCGCGCGGCGCTCGCGTATCTCGCGGCGGCGTGGCTCGTCATCCAGCTCGTCAACGAGATCGGGCCGATCCTCGACGCCCCGGAAGGCTTGCCGAGGCTGGTCCTTGCGCTCCTCGGCGCCGGCTTTTGCGTCGTCGTCATCCTGTCGTGGTTCTACGATTTCACGAACGAGGGCATCCGGTCGGCCGGTGAAGTCGCGCGCGATGCGAGCCTGAGGCCGGCCGGCGGCCGAAAGCTCGATTTCTTCATCATCGGCGCGCTCCTGTTGGCAGCCGGCTATTTCGCATGGGAGAGCCGCTTCGCCGGCCCGGACGAGGCGCGCGGCGGTCACGCAATCGCGGTTCTGCCGTTTCGCGACTTGAGCCCGACCCAGGACCAGGCGTGGTTCGCCGACGGCATGGCCGAGGAGATCCTGAATGCTATCTCCCGCGTACCGGGGCTCCGGGTGGCGGGTCGCACGTCGAGCTTTACGTTCCGGGACACGCACCTGGGCCCGGAACTCATCGCGGAACAGCTGCACGTCTCGCACCTGCTCGAAGGCGGCGTGCGTACCTCGGGCGACCAGGTGCGCGTGACGGCGCAGCTCGTCGATGCGCGCAACGGGCTCTTGCTCTGGTCGGACGAGTTCGACGGCCGCCTGTCGGAGGTCTTTGCTTTCCAGGACGAGATATCGCGCCGCGTCGTCGCCGGCATGCGGGCGTCCCTCGACGAGGCGCCGGCGGCGCGCGCCAAGACCGGCGTCGATGCGTACCGCGAGTACCTGCTCGGCCGCTACCAGCTTGCGCGCCGTACCGGCGAAGCGATTGCGGAGGCCCGGGCGCACTTCGAGGCGGCCGTCGAGATGGATGCCGCCTACTCGCCCGCGTGGTCCGCCCTCGCCACCACGCTGGCCGTGTCCCCATGGTACGGACCCGTGGACGATCCCGCGGGCACGGCGCGCGAGGCGCGAGAAGCGGCACAGCGGGCGCTGGCGCTCGATGCGGCGAACAGCGAAGCGTGGGCGGCGCTCGGCACCGTCTACCAGACCTTCGAGCGCGACTGGCAGGGCGCCGAACAGGCCCTGCAGCGGGCAATCGATCTCGACCCTGACGATGCCGGCACTGCGAACCTGTACGGCGACTTCGCGTACGTCACCGGGAACTACGATGCCGCCGAGGAATGGGAACGCACGGCCGCCGAACTCGAGCCGCTGTCGGCAGTGCACCAGCATGAGCTGGCGCTGGTATACGGGCTCACCGGGCGAGTTACGGAGGCGATCGCCCTGGAGCAGAGGGCGGTCGAACTGAACCCCGACTTCAACAACGGCTGGCAGGCTCTCGGCCGGTTCCATGCGCAGTCGGGCGACGCCGGGCGGCTCGAACAGCTGTTGCAGGCGCGTGGGAGCACGATGGGCGAGGCGTCCGCCCTGTTCCTGGCCGCGCGCCTGCACCAACTGCGGGGCGAGTCGGCACAAGCGCACGATCGGGCGGACGCTCTGCTGCAACGGGTTCGGGAATCGGGCGGTAGCCTGCTGCCGGCTGCGCTGACGTACGCGGAGCTCGGCGACGGCGAGAGGGCTGCGTCGCTCGTGCGCGAGGCGCAAGCCGTCGACGACCCGCTGCTCATCTCCCCTATCTACTTCTTCCTGCCCGAAGACTGGGGGACGCTGCCGGACCTCGAGCGCGCCCTCACCCAGCCCGGGCTTGCGGAGCTGCACGCCCGGCGCCGTGCGAACATTGCCGCCGGCCACGGCCGAACGCCATCGCGACTGTAGGAGCGGCCGTAAGGCCGCGAATGGTACGCGGATTCGTCCTGTGGCAATTCGCGGCCTGTCGGCCGCTCCTACGGGGCCACGTACTCCGCGATCTCCGCGTGCGTCGCGAACCACACCCCCGGCTTCGACTTAATGTACGTGACGAGTTCGTCGAGCATCTGCATCCGGTACCGATGCCCGATCACCTGCGGGTGCATGGTGAGCAGGAAGAGCGTGCCTTCCTCGTACGCGCCGTCGAACTCGCCCTGCCAGATCGAGTACACGTCGCCGGCGCTCCGGAGCGCGATCGGCCCGTCGGCCCAGTCGAGCTGGAAGTACGGCCAGTCGTCGAGTATCCACTCCACCGGCAACTCGACGAGTGTCGACGGCTCGCCGCCCGACACCAGGCGGTACGGCCGGTCATCGGCCATGAGGCTCGAGTCGTAGGCGAAGCCGAGCGATTCGACGATGCCGATCGTCGCCGGCGTCAGATCCCAGGCCGCCGAGCGAAACCCGAGGGGCCGGCGGCCGACGTGCTTCTCGAAGATCGCGAGGCCCTTCTCGTAAGCCGCCCGCTCGTCGGCGGCCGACAGCGCGAGCGGGTTCTCGTGCGCATAGGAATGAAAGGCGATCTCGTGGCGCGGGTCGGCCTGGATCGCCGGCACCATGTCAGGGTGCAGCTCCATGCTCATCGCGGGGATGAAGAACGACGCCGCGATGTCGTGCTTCTCGAGGAGCGCGAGCACCCGCGGCAATCCCGCGCGCGCGCCGTATTCCCCGCGCGACATCGTGGACGGACTTTCCTCGCCCGCATCGGCAAGCCACACGAGCTCGGTGTCGACGTCGAAGGAGAGCGCCACGGCGACTTTCGCGCCGCCCGGCCACGCTTCGGGCGTCAGGTCCTCCCCGGCCCGGACGCGCGTTATCGATGCGGCCAGCTCGGCCGGCGATTTCTGCCAGCGGGGCTTCGCGTCCTGTGCAGCCGCCGTGCCGGCCAGCGCCAGCAAAAGAATCGGGAGCAGGGCGTATCGCTGCATGGGTGGGAAGTCTACCCCCACCCCGGCGCTTGTGGCACTGTTGGAGCGGCGGTAACGCCGCGAATGGGAGGCGGCCGGAGTTCCATGAGCTCCCGGAGCGGCGGTAACGCCGCGAATGGGAGGCGGCCGGAATTCCATGAGCTCCCGGAGCGGCGGTAACGCCGCGACTGGTTCGCGGTTTCAGGCCGCATCGCATTCGCGGCGTGACCGCCGCTCCTACGGAAAAGTCCTCATGACCCTCTACGACCTCATCCTCTCCCTCAAGCGCTCGCTCAAAAACCTCGACGCCATCGTTTCCAAGGCCGAGGCCTACGCCGAGGCCAACAAGATCGCGCCCGACGTGCTGATCCAGGGCCGGCTGCGCCCCGACATGCTGCCGTTCGTCGCCCAGATCCGCATCGCGACGGATACGGCCAAAGGGGCCGCCGCGAGGCTCACCGGCAGCGAGCTGCCGAAGTGGGCAGACGACGAGGCGACCTTCGAGCAGGTGCACCAGAGGATAAGGAAGGCGATCGACTATCTCGGTACGTTCGATGCCGATCAGTTCGAGGACGCCGAGGGGCGCGACATCGAGCTCAAGTTCGGGCCGCGCGAGTTCCGCTTCAACGGCAAGGACTACATGACGAACTTCGTCCTGCCGAATTTCTATTTCCACGTCTCGGTCGCGTACGCGATCCTGCGCTACAGCGGGCTCGGCATCGGCAAGACGGATTACCTGGGCGGCGCGAGCTGACCGCGGGGGCGGCGCCCGCGCATCGCCTGCAGGAGCGGCGCTGGTGCCGCATTGGCTGTAGGAGCGGCGCTCGCGCCGCAAGTTGGCTGTAGGAGCGGCGCTAGCGCCGCGAATTCGCGGGTGCTTCAGTCCGCCAGGTGCACGTTCACCCGCCGGTTCTGCCGCCCCTTCTTCTCGATCTTGCCGATGCTGACGGCGCCGACTTCGCCCGTATTGCGGACGTGCGTGCCGCCGCAGGGCTGCAGGTCGATGCCGTCGATGTCGAGCAGCCGCACCTTTCCCTTGCCGCGCGGCGGGGTGACCGACATCGTGCGGACGAGTTCCGGGTTGGCGTCGAGCTCGGCGTCGCTGATCCAGCGGTGGCTGACGGGCCGGTTCGCGGCGACGAGTTCGTTCACCCGTGCGGCCAGCCAGTCCTTGTCGACGGCGTCTTCCATGTCGAAGTCGAGCCGGCTCTTGTCGACGGAGATGTTGCCGCCGGTCACCGGGTACTTGAGTACCGCACCCAAAAGGTGCAGCGCCGTGTGCATGCGCATGTGGCGGTAGCGCCGCGCCCAGTCGAGGCCGAGTTCCACTGCGGTGCCGGGCGGCGGCAGTTCCGCCCCGGCCGCGACGACGTGGGCGACGTCGCCGTCGGTGCCGTACACGGCATCGACGATGTCGAGTGTCCCGCCCGCCCATTGCAGGCGGCCGGTGTCGCCGGGCTGGCCGCCGCCCAGCGGGTAGAACACGGTGCGGTCGACGTACAGCCGTCCGTCTTCGATGCGGGTGACGACGGCCGTGCAGGTCTCGAGGTAAGCGTCGCTGCGGAATAGTTCTTCGTTGGCCC
>DASUOE010000329.1:0-22369 GCA_036276805.1 Woeseiaceae bacterium
GGATTCGCGGCCTACCTTCATGACCTTGAAGTCGCCCGGGTTCGGCAGCTGTGACTGGTGCCCGGCCATGATCCAGTTGCGGTTGACGATGCGTTCAAGCTCGAGTTCGTAAATCCCGGGATCGACGTAAAATCGCTGGTCCAGCGAATACCCGGGCTTGTGCCGGGCGATGAGGCGTTCTACCGGGGCGTGGTCGAGAGTGGCGTGTCCGTTCGTCTGTGCTGCTGTTGTCATGGCCGTACTACCGGGTGAATGATCTGATCCGACGTGGCCCGGAAAGATAGCACAGCCGATTCACTCGCGGCTTCAGTGGCGGGATACTGTGCCTGTCCGACCGCAAAACGGTCAAAAAAAACCGATCCGGAATCAGCGGCTTGTGCGGCGGCCGACGGCAGCGCTCAATACCCCAGCTCGGGGTCGACGACGTTCAGGAGCGCGTCGCCGGCGATGAAGCGCCGCACGTTTTCCTCGAACAGGATGGGGAAGTGGTCGCGCTCGTTGCCGGAACCGGCGACGTGCGGCGTGATGATCACGTTGTCCATCCGCCAGAGTTGGTGGCCGGGCGGCAGCGGCTCCGGTTCCGTGACGTCGAGCCCGGCGCCCGCGATGCGCCCGTCTTCGAGCGCGGCCACGAGCTCGTCGGTGACGACGCTGCCGCCGCGCGCGACGTTGATGAACAGCGCGCCGGGCTTCACCGCGTCGAAGAATTCCCGGCCGAACAGGTTGGTCGTCTCCGGTGTAAGCGGCAGCGCGTTCACGACGACGTCGGCTTGCGCGGCGAGCTCGAGCAGCTCGCCCGAAAGACCGACGTAGTCGACGAATGCCGGGCCGCTCCGGGAACTGTTGCGCGTGGCAATGACCCGCATACCCAGGCCGTCCGCGCGACGGGCCACGGCGGTGCCGATGCCGCCGAGCCCGGCGACGAGGAGCGTCTTCCCGTTGAGCGAGAGCATTTCGCCCGCGGGCTCGCGGTCCCAGTCGCCCGCGGACATGATCTTCGCGTACGGTACGATGCCGCGGGCGAGCGCCAGCATGAGGGCCACGGCGTGTTCGCCGATGACTGGCGAGGCCATCTTCTGCATGTTCGTGAGCAGCACGTCGCCGCTGCCGACGGCGTCGACCGCGAGGCAGTCTTCCGCGCCGGCGCTGAAAATCTGGACCCACACGAGCCGGTCGGCGCGGTCGAGGACGCGCGCATCGCAGAAGCCGAGGACAGCGTCCGCGCCGCGCACCGCCGCGGCCGCCTGCTCCGAACTGCTTACTCCGACGATGTCGACGTCGGGAAAGGCGCGGCGCAGCCGTTCGACCAGGCCGTACTCGTCACGGACGACGATCTTGCGCGGTGCGCGCCAGCCGTCGCGCTCGCGCACCGGCACCGGGCCCTCGGTGAGGCCCGCGTCGTCGATGATGGCGTCGATCGCAGGCTCGGCTTTCGCCGCACCGTTGATTGCAAGTACTGCCGCGACAACCAGGCACGCCAGGCTGTGTCCGGGCCGCCGCGGCCGTTCGAAGATTCGGTGAAGCATCACGTCTGTACGATCAGTCATGTCAATCAGTTCGGGGCAGGTACTGTAACAGGAAGCGTTGCACGTTTTCGCCCATGACGAGGCGGATCTCGCGCTCGCTGAAGCCGGAGGCGAGCATCGCGTCGGTGAGGACCGCGAGTTCCGACGTGTCGAAAGCGACCGCCGTCGCCCCGTCGTAGTCGGAGCCGAGTGCGACGTGCTCCACCCCGAGGAGGTCGATGGCGTACCGGATGGACGCCACCACGCCGGCAGGCGTCACGTCGCAGACGGCGGCATCCCAGTAGCCGATGCCGACCAGGCCGCCGGTCGCCGCGATGCGCAGCATCAGGGCATCCGCGAAATTCCGTGCCGAAGGGCACGCGCCCTCGAGTCCGCCATGGGACAGGACGACCGGCCGCGTCGTGCGGCCGAGCACGTCGTCCACCATCGCCGGCGATGCATGTGCCACGTCGACGATCATGCCGAGCTCGCCGGCGCGGTCGACGACCGCCTCTCCGAACTCGCTCAAGCCCTCGCCGCTGATGCCGTGCAGCGAGCCGCCGAGCTCGTTGTCGAAGAAATGCGTGAGGCCGACGATGCGCAGCCCCGCGGCGAACAGTCGGTCGAGCTTGTCGACGTCGCCTTCGAGCGGATGCGCACCCTCGATGAGATAGACGGCGCCGATCGCCGGTTCGCCGCGCTCCCGGGCGGCAATCAGTTCGCGCAGGTCGCCCTGCGTGCGCAGGAGCCGCAATTCACTTTGCGCGGCCAGGGTCTCGAGCTTGCCGAGCTGGAAGAGTGCGCGCTCGTACAGGCTGTTCCACGTCCGCGGCGGCCAGAACGACGCGATCGCGAGGCGCGTGATGTTGTCGGAGCCGGCACTGTTGCGCTCGTAGTTCTGCCCGACCGGGCTTTTCGTCGTCGCGCTGAAAACCTGCAGCGCCACGTTGCCTGCGCGCAAGCGCGGCAGGTCCATGTGCCCGTTGGACGAACGTTCGGCGAGGTCGCGCTTCCAGAGCAGGGAATCGGAGTGCAGGTCCGCGATGAACAGCGTGGCGTGAAGCGCCTGTGCGCGCTCGCTGACGACGTACGGTGCATGCGGAAGGTTGACGTTCTGTGAACGCTCGATCTGGCCCGGGAGGACGAAG
This sequence comes from Woeseiaceae bacterium, assembly GCA_036276805.1. Classification (GTDB taxonomy): domain Bacteria; phylum Pseudomonadota; class Gammaproteobacteria; order Steroidobacterales; family Woeseiaceae; genus UBA1847. The sequence continues at coordinate 2,654 of DASUOE010000329.1, forward strand.
GCGGCATAGGCTGCTACGCCGAGCGCCACCACCGCCACGAGGCCTGCCAGTTTCGCCGTGCGGGACATGCGCATGCCGGGAGTGTAACCGCCCGCCAAGCCGCGTTGCGCCCCGACCCCGGCTTGACCTGCCGGTCGCGGCGGGTATGCTGCGACAGGATGACACCGGTGTCACGGCCCGCGCCGTGAGATCAGCTTATCGATCAGCGGTGCGCGAGCACGACGGAGGCAACGACATGACGACAACCGTGCAGAAGGCGCTGCGACCCTCGACGAGGGGCTTCGCAGTACTCCTGCTGGCACTCGCCGGCGGCGCCGCGGGCGCCGGCACGAGCGAGAAGACGCGCCTGTTCGTGCTCACCGACATCGGCGGCGATCCCGACGACAAGATGTCGATGGTGCGCCTCATGACCTACGCGAACCACTTCGACATCGAGGGCCTCGTCGCCACGTCGGTGAACGGCGCGGTCAACCCGGACCGGATCGAGAATGTCGTGGCCGCCTACGGCGAGGTGCGCGACAACCTCGAGCAGCATGAACCCGGCTACCCGGCGGCCGATCATCTCCGCGAGCGGATCGCTGCCGGACCGGTTGCCGACGGCATGGCCGGGGTCGGCGAGGACATGGACTCGCCCGGATCCGAACGGCTCATCGCGGCGGTGGACGAGGACGACCCGCGGCCCGTGTGGGTGACCGTCTGGGGCGGGCCGAGCGTACTCGCCCAGGCGCTGTGGAAGGTCCGAGAGACGCGCACGCCGGAGGAGGTTTCAGCGTTCGTGGACAGGCTCCGGGTCTATGCCATCTCCGACCAGGACGACAGCGGTCCGTGGATCCGGAAGACGTTCCCGGACCTCTTCTACATCGTGACGCCGGGCATCAATGCGGGCGGCGGCTTCCACCACGCGACCTGGATCGCGATCGGCGGCGACAAGTTCCACGGCCGCTTCGGCGGCGCGGACTTCGATCTCGTCACCAACGAGTGGCTGGACCGGAACGTTCGCCAGAAGGGGCCGCTCGGCGCCGAGTACCCGCACTGGGAATTCATGATGGAGGGCGACACGCCGTCGTTCCTGTACCTCGTCGACAACGGCCTGAACGCACCCGAGCACCCGAACTGGGGCGGCTGGGGCGGCCGCTACGAGCTGTACACGCCGAAAACCGAGAAGTGGTTCCTGGAGCCTGAAACGCGGCCGATCTGGACCAACGTCCAGGACGAGGTGCTGGGCCGCGACGGCGAATGGCACACGACCAATCACGCGACGATCTGGCGCTGGCGCGAGGCCTGCCAGAACGATTTCGCCGCGCGCATGGATTGGACGGTCAGCCCGTACGACGAGGCGAATCATCCGCCGGAGCCGAAACTCGCGACGGCTGCCCGGGTGACGGCGCGGCCCGGGGAGCGGGTGAACCTTAGCGCCGCCGGCTCGACGGACCCGGACGGCGATGCGCTGTCGTACGAGTGGTTCGTCTACGAGGAAGCCGGCACCCGCGCCATGTCCAATTCACGCAGCGGCGTGAAGCACGACATCATGAATTTCGACCAGCCGGAAGCCTGGCTCGAGGTCAAGTCGAGCCGCGTGATGCCGCCCGGCACCGGCACGATGCACGTCATACTCGCCGTTACGGATCACGGCAGCCCGCGCCTCACCCGCTACCGGCGCGTCATCATCGACGTGGTGGACTGACCGCTGGCCTCGTGCGGCAATGCCGCGAAGTCGCCTCGACATGTTGACATGTCAACATGCTTCACCGAGAATGCCTGCATGGGCAAAGTCGACCAGCCAGTGACAGCGGATGTGACGCGAAGGGAACAACTCCGGCGCGCCAAGCGCGCGCAACGCCTGCGCGAACGTCGGGCGGGTCTCGTGAATGCGCAACTCGTGTTGCCCGCGCACATAGCCCTCAAGCTGGCCGTCGTACGTCGTGCCGCCGATTTCCCGGACCTTTTGGAGGAAGCCCTCGATCAGTTGATCGTGTATCTGCCTGAATATCCGCAGCTGCGCGACTTGGCATGGAATCGTAATGACGAGTACATACTTTCAAGAGAAGCCTTCCAGCTTTACGAGCGTAACTGGCGGTTCATCGACCCTGACCGGCTTGTTCCGAAGGAACGCGCGCTGATTGACCGGCTGAAGGCAACATACGGTGGCGGAGTCATCAATGCCTGAGTACCGCAGGGCGCTCCATCGGCTTGTCGGCCGTGCATTGAACAGTATGGATGCCCGCTTTCTCGCCCGAACCGAATGCTACTTCGGCGGCGGAACCATGCTCGCGATGACCTTGAAAGAGTATCGGGAGTCCCGCGATATCGATTTTCTCTGTTCCAGCAGGGTCGGCTTCAGGTCGCTCCGCGAAACGATTACGGACCAGTCGCTCGGCGCGATCTTTCGTCAACCCATGGATCTTGCGCGAGACGTGCGGGCAGATCGTGACGGCATACGCACGTTTCTGAAATTCGGCGACGTGCTCATCAAGTTCGAAATCATCCTCGAGGCTCGCATCGATCTCGAAGGGGCGATCGATGAGACACTGGGAGTACCGACGCTGCGCATGGAATGCGCGGTAGCTGAGAAGTTCCTGGCCAATACGGACCGCGGTCTGGACGAATCGACCTTATCGAGGGATATCGTAGACTTGTCGTTCGCAGCAGCCCATTCCGGCCGGGCACCAATTGAAGAAGGGATGGGAATTGCCGAGCAGGCATATGGAACGGCCGTACGCAAGAGCCTTCGAGCAACCCTCGACAGCTTCAAGGGCAACCGTAGCCGAGCCAGCGCACACATCCGCTCGCTCGGGGTGGAGGACACCCAGACACTACGAAAAGGGATGCGCTTGCTGGGCAATCTTACCCCGGCACTCTAACGAGACGACGTCGCCCTGAAGTCCCGGATGTAGTAGGTCGATGCCGGGACCGGTTCGTCGGCGCCCGGCTCGTCCCAGCCGGGGACGTCTTCACTGCCGCTTTTCTGCTTCTGCACGTCGTCTTCCGCGCGGTAGTCGCCGGTCCGGAAGTCGATTCGTTCCGGGACGCCGTCCGCTTCGCCGGCAAACGGCGCATTGGCGAGGATGCTCGATCCGTCGATGAGCAGCTCGAACGTCCGCGACGGCGCATCCAGGCGGACCTCGATGCCGTGCCATCGTCCGTGGGACAGTTCCTTGCCGCCGGCGGCACTGCCGCCAGGGTTGCGTACCGAAAAGCTGCCGCGCTCGAGCCGCATCGGTACCAGGCGATCGCCCTGGCCCGTCACGACGTCCATTTCGAGCGGCCCGTTCTGTTCGTCGAAGTAGAGTTCGAAACCGAGGGTTTGTCGGTCCGCGCCGGCAAAGACGCGCTGCGCGGACGCATAGTCGTACGGGTCGCGATCGGCGAGCTTGAGGCTGTGCCTGCCGGCATCCGGGCCTGCAACGATTTCTACGGTGTGCCAGGGGCCGTGATAGATATTCCAGTCGGTTACGACGCCGCCCGGTTCCATGCAGTCGAAGTCGTCGGCGACCGGCCCTTCGACTGTCCGGCGTACCGGCACCGGGATGCGCGATACCCACATGTCTTCCTTGCTGACCGAGTACGCGACCCACAGGTCGTCGCCGGGCGGATTGCCGTTGCCCTCTACGATGCCGCGGACGTACTGCTGGCCCGGGCGCTTGTGCAGACCCCAGTAGCGCTTGACCGGCAGTTCCTGGTGGACGGCCGCCATGCCGTGGAACCGGATGCCGTCCTCGCTCGTCGCGACCGCGAGCGGATGCCGCGCCATGCTGTGGGTGGGGTTGACGACCAGCGCGTAGTCGCCGGTATCCAGTTTCTGCGCCCAGGCCTTGGCGCCGCCCCAGGTGAAGCGCGGCAGTTTCACGAGCGGGCTCCAGTGCCGCCCGCCGTCCTCCGTGATCGTCGCATAACTGTCCTTGAACAGGCCGACGATGACGCCGTCGTCGCGCGTGAAGAAATTGAATGCCTTGCCGGGTTCCTGCGCGCCAGCGCCGCCGACCGGCTGGAGGCCGCCGACGAACTCCGCGATGTCGGGCTCGAGCCAGTGCTCCTCCCACCACTGGATGCGCCGGACGGGATCGGCCAGGAAAGCATCCACCGCTGCAACGAACCCGTCGTCGTCCGACGACGTGTAATCCGGAAACATGAAGTCGCCGTGTTTCCACGTCGTGTTCTTCCTGACGAAGAAGATCGGGCCGAACGAGCCATCCGCATGAATTTCGCGCATCACGCGGCCCATCCCATGGCCGTCGTTGATGCCGTAGAAGCCGGACGCGAGCAGCCGCCCGCCGGGCGCGACGTAGAAGCCCATGCGCTGGTGCATGACCAGGTTTTTCACCTGGTCCTCCCGCACTTCGGTGCGTTCCGACCAGAAGCCCATCGGGAAGAGAACTTCCGGCTTGCCCCAGTCCTTGCCGTTCGCGGACGTCGTCAGCAAGGTCACGCCCGGGGGGATGTGCTCCCCGACTGGCGTCGCGAGGTAATGGTAGTAGAACCGGCCATTCCAGTAGGCGAGATTGGGCGCGTGGTTGTAGGTAAAGCCCAGCCCGTCCGACCATTCGGGATGCGAGCGGTTGGCGCGCATCACCTCGTAGTTCTGCACGCCCACCGCGGGACGCAGCCGGCCGTGGTGATATCCGTCTTCGTAGCCGCTCGCCGACGGAACGTCGTCGTCGAGATAGGCGAGCGGCTCCTCCGGGCCGCCGAGCCCGCCCGACTGCGGCGAAGCGACGTGCTGAAGCTCGCCGGCATCGAGTGCCCGCGGCGTGATCCGCACCGAGCGTATCGCCCCCTTGAACCAGTGCACGCGATTCAGCCGTACGCCGAGGGACGTGCGGCCGGCCTGCTGTGGCGCGTAGTCGAGCGGCGCCTCGAGCTCGAGGCCGCCGTTCACGTAGTGGCGCATGGTATCGCCGTCTACGACGATCGCGGCATGCTGCCAGCGATCGAGCGGATGCTCGTGGTCTTTCGCGTAGAGCACGACGTTCTGTTCGCCCGACTTGATGAACGTATCGAGAAACCAGCGTTCGTTGTCGACGAGCCGCGTCTCGAACATCACGCGGGATTCCGCGCCGTCTGCCTGCATGTGGAAAAAACGCTGCTCGGCCGCGCCGTCCCGGTCGGGGCGGAACACGACTTCGACCGTGAAAGCCGTCATCCCGGCGAGCGGGTGGACGTCGAGGAAAATGGCGTCGTCTTCGCCATCGAACTCCACCGCCTTGCCGCCCGGCGTGTCGATGACCCTGGGGTCGCCGGCGAGGGTGACCGCGTGGCCGCCGATGGACTCGAGATTGTCGAGCTGCCAGGTCACCACCCCGTCACCGGCGGGGACGTCCCCGGCCGCACATGCCGTCGCGAGGACCAGCGCCGGCGCGGGCAGGAGCCCGCGAAGCAGGCCCGCCGGCGTCCTCAGGGCGGGCGTCACTCGCCCGCCGCCTGCTTCTCGAGTTCCGCGCCGGCGAATTCGACCGGCGCGTTGTATTCCTCGGCGACCCGCAGAACGTAGCGCTCGAATTCCTCCGGCGTCCGGTTGACGGCGCCCTCGCTCCAGCCGGCGGCGATCAGGTACTCGAAGCGCCGCGCCGCGTTCGGCTCGATCCGGAACGCGTGGTTCTCGCTGTAAGCCGGCACGTAGACGTACTCCGGGTCGTAGTCCTCGCGCACGATGAGCGCCGTGCCGACGTAGTCGACGATGAGGCTGTTCGCGCGCAGGCCCTCGTCGTCGAGGTTGCGGATCGCTTCGGGCGCGCCGCTCAAGACGATGCCGTCGCCCTCGTGGAAGTGGTCCTCGTCGAGGTGCTTGCGGATGCCGACGGCGAAATCCGTGCCGGGATCCTCCGGCTCGAACGTCGTGAAGTGCACGCGCGCAGTCGAATAGCTTTCGCCGGCGTAGGCGGTGTAGACCTGCTCCACCGCGTACTCTCCGTTGCCGCTGTCCCAGTTCAGCGTCCGGGCACGGACCATCGAGCGCACCGGGCCGTTCGTCAGCACCGTGAAGGCATAGCGCGTGTCGGCTTCGGGACCGGCATTGAAACTCGTGCCCTCGGGTTTCCGCGGCGTGTAGCGCGGCCTGGCCAGCGACTCCGCGCTGTCCTCGCCCTCGAACACGCCGATGCCGCCGCCGCCGAAGGAGTCGTTGACCTGCATGATGTCCGAGCCGAAGGCCGGGTCGATGTACGAGACGCCGTAGCCGTCAAGGTTGTCCATGTACATGCGCTGCGACATCAGCACTGGCTCGCGCTTGCCGAACACGTCGATGTCCGCCTGGAACCAGAGCTTCCAGCCGATGTGTTCCGACTCCCAGAAGGGCACGTTGTGGCGGACGTAGGAGGCGATGTTCGCGTGCGTGCGGTGCGCTTCCCAGCCGTAGTCCTGCGGGCCCACGTACAGGTAAAACGACTTGGCCTCGCCGGCCGCGAAATCGGCCATGAAGAAAAGCTCGTCCCACAAACCGTCGTGGTCGAGGTCGTCGAGCTGGTAGGGGATCCAGCGGCCGTTCGTCTCGGCGCGCGAAAGGTGCCCGCCCTGGCGCTGGAATTCCTCGTTCGCCGGCTGCGGCCGGCTCTCGCCGGCCGGGTCCACGAGCGTGATCGCCATCTCGTGGACGTCCGGCAGCGCATCGAGCTGCTCGCGCCGGATCGTTACCGGGCTGTTCCGGCGCGCGCGATCGAGCGGGTTCTTCACCACGACTTCGACGCGCTCGACCGGTTCGAAGTCGCCCTGCGTGTACCAGCCGTCGGGCGCGGTATCGGCCCGCACCAGTCCGGCCCCCGCGAGCAGCGCTGCGGCCACGGCGAACGCGGCGGTGATCCTCGAGTCGATTGTCATTGTTCCTCCTTGTCCATCGTCGTGCGGTTCGTCGTCGTGTCGTCGCCGGTTGCGAGCGTCGCGATGAGTGCGGACAGCCGGTCGACGAATACGCGCGTGCTGATGCCGGTCACCGTTCGTTGCACGTCGCCACCGGTGGCGAAGTTCGGTTCGTTCACCGGGATGTCGTCGGTGACCCAGGCGCCGCGGGCGTCGAGCGCCGCCACGATATCGGCCACGCTCTCCACTGTGCGCGGCACACGCGCGGCGGCCTCTCTGCGCAGTCGCCAACCCTCGAGGTAGTCTGCGCGCGCCTCGGGCGTCGCGAGCGCGGCGATCTCCTCGTACTGGCGCTCCACGGCCGCGACATCGACGGCGGGCGCGCCGTCGCCACGGCAGGGGTTACCGTCGCAGTCGGTTTCGCCCGGCTCCGTCGTCCAGGCGTAGCGGCCGTAACCTTCCGGCGTGCGGCCGTCGACGCGCACGACATACACGGGGCGGTTGGAGCCGGGCTCCCAGTAGCGCGGGATCGGGAAGCGCTCTTCGGCCGACGCCCGGTTGATGCGCTCGAACCAGTCGATCGCCTGCGGCATCGGCGCGAGGTATCGCTCGTCCCCGGTCATGAGCCAGAAACGTGCGAGCAGTTCCAGCGCACCGAGGCTTTCCCGCACGACGTAGCCGGCCGGCTCGTGCGTGCGCGCCGCAACCGGGCGCAGGTCAGGGCCGTACTGCTCCGCCCAGGCTGCCTGTCCCGCCGGCCCCTGGATCGCGATGAGGCCCTCGGCCGCGCGGCGCGCGCCGTCGAAGTAGCGCGGGTCGCCGAGCGTCGCGAAGGCCTCGAGCAGCAGCTCCGCGGCGGCCTGGGACGCGCCGTCGTTCAGCGTGGAGTAGGACGTGTAGTCGGGCAGGCCGTCGTGCGCGTAGTCGTGCCGCAGGGGGTAGCGCTGCGGCCACAGCCCGTTCGGGTACTGCGCCTCGAGAACGAAATCGAGCGCTTCGAGCACCGGGGCGCGATAGGCGGGGTCGAGCGTCAGGTTGTAGAAGCGCAGCAGGAACGCCGCGGCCGCCGGCGTGACCTGGTCGTCGAAGGTCGCATTGCCGTAGTAGTACCGGTACTCCTCGTAGCCGTAGCGAAAGCGCGAGGCGACGTCCGCGTACCACTGGTCGAGTCCCGCGGGCTCGAAGTCGATGAAGTAGTGCCAACCGCCGGCCGGCGTCTGGCCGTACACGACGGCGTCCGCTGCCTTCCGGGCGGCCTCGAGGTAGTCCTCGTCGTGCGTCGCCTGCCAGGCGTCGAGCAGGACCTGGCCCACGGCCTCGGTTCCGCCCTGCAGCCAGACCTGCGAAGGCCGGGCCGGCACCTCGCCCCAGCGGCGCTCGAGATCCTCGCTCACCGCCCAGACGTGACCGCCGCGCACCGCGACGGTTTCGGTCATGAACGCCGCCGCCTGCTTCATCGCCGCCTGGATGGCGGCGCGGTCCTCGCCGGCGGCCGCGAGCGGGCCGGTGAGGGCCGCGACGAGGACTGCAGCCGCACGCGACGACACCGGTGTCATCGCAACGCGTGAAAAAAATCGCCGGGCCCTGCCCGCGAGCCGTCGCCGGTCCCTCACGGGGCACCGAAGAGCGCGGCGCGCGCGAGGTCGAGTGCCGTCACGGCGTCGTGGCGCCGCTGCGCTGCGGCGAGCGCGTCGACGTCGAGGCGGTCCAGGGCCCGTTCGATCGTCTTCAGGAAGCCGATGGCGCTGTTCGCGACCGCGATCGCGTCCTCCCGGAACGGGAACTGGTCGAGCTGCCACACGCCTTCCCAGCCGTTCTTCCGCAGCGTGTGGAAGAACTCGAACAGCTCGATCGGGTGGACGGAACCGGCAATGAGGTCGTCGTCCCAGCCGCGGAAGTTGTCGTTGACGTCCATGCCGAACAGCCGCCCGTAGTCGATGGCGAGCTGTGCCGCGTCGGCCGGGGACTCGCCGCCGTACAGCGAATGACCGAAATCGAGGAGGATGCCGATGTTCGGCAGGCCGATCTTCTCTATCCCGAGGAGCGTGCGCGCGACGCTGTCGTAACTCATGTGCACGCGCGGTTCACGCGGCTTGTACTCGATGACGAATTTGAGATCGGGATTCTGCTCCGCGAGCTCGCCGATGCCGTCCATGCTCGCCTGCCACAGTTCCCGGTGATCGACCTGGAAGGGATAGTCCCAGCCGTCCTGGCCCGGCCAGAGCTTCACGTAGCTCGCGTCGAAGCGCCGCACGACGTCGGCGGCGTCGTTCACCATCTCGTTCGCGAGCCTGCGGATGCCCGGGTCCGGGTTCGTAAACGCGCCCTTGGCGAAGCGCCGCGTGTAAATCTCGGGAGTGATGCCGATGACGGAGAGCTTGTTGCGTTCAAGCGCTTGCTCGACGGCCTCGAGCGAGAGCTTCGGGTCGGCGAAGGGATAGTTGATGTCCACGACCGAGAGATCGTCGACCTGGCCCGCCATGTCGATCATCTCGATCAGGCTGCGCGGCGGGCCGTAGCCGTCCGTCGCATAGCGGTCGACGTACGTCGCAAAATGCCAGATGCCCGCGCCGTAGCGCTGTTTGCTCTCCATACCACCCCTCCTGCCTGTGATGCCGTGGCGGACGCATCGTCGCGCCGCCCCATCCGATTGCCTGTCGTGCGTCTTCTGTGCATTCGTCGAGCGCGTTGACGCGCACGCCGCCGCCGGACGCCTCGCGCGGACTCAGGCGGCGACGATTACCTCGACACCCGCCGCCTCGATCGCCGCCCGGTCTGCGGCGCTGATCCCCTCGTCGGTTACCAGCGCGTCGACCGGCTCGAGCCCGCCGAGCACGCAGAACGACCGGGTGCCGATCTTGCTCGAATCCGCGACCAGGTAAACCGTCTGTGCCGACTCGATCATCGCTCGCTTGACAGCGATGTCGGACAGCGCCGGGTAGGTGAGACCGGTCTCGACGTCGAGCGCCGCCGTCGCGAGGAAGAGCTTTTGCGCATACAGCCCGCGAAAATAGTCGGCCGACTTCTCGCCGCTCAAGGACAGCGTCGGCGCCTTGAAATGCCCGCCTGTCATGTGGACGTCGAAGCCCGGCTCGGCGCCCAGCATCAGCGCGATGTTGAGCGCGTTCGTAATCACTGTCATGTCGCGGCGCCCGAAGAGGTTCGCGGCCACTTCGGTCGTCGTCGAACCCGAATCGATGATGATCGTCTCTCCGTCTTGCACGAGCGCCGCGGCCGCGCGGCCGATGCGCTGCTTCGCGCCGCGGTTGCCCTGGTGCTGCAGCGCCATGGCGCGGACCTGGTCGGGCACCGACTTCAGGTAGGCGCCGCCGTGCTCCCGCACCACGTGACCCTCGGCCTCGAGCTTTTCCAGGTCCTGCCGCACCGTGACCTCCGACACGTCGAACGCCTCCGCGAGGACGCTCACGCGGGCGCTGCCTTCCTCGCGCAGCCACTCGAGGATGCGGTGACGCCGTGCCTCGCCGAGCAGGCGCGAGCCGCCGCGGTCGGCCTTCACGCCTGCCGGCCCGCCGGCGGCCCGGGAAACGGGCGCCGCGCCTCCGGGACCTTGCGGCCGCGGACCGTGTGGGCTTGCCGAATCTGTCATACCCTGAGGTTCCGTGGAGTGCTGCAAAACTTGCGAAAAGCCGTCGGTCGCACCATAAAACAAAAAAAATCGAAAGTCGATTACTTGCGATTGGCATCCCTCCGGCGTATAACGGCAGCGGATGTGATGGGGAAACCGGGGGACATTATGCGCCCGCCGGTGTGCGCCGACATCCGCCCGCACGGCCGGGCGTCGGAGCATCAACGGACCACTGATGACCATGAACCTCGATACCTGCCTCGACGACACCCGGAACGACCGCTCGGCCAGGCCCGGCGACGCGGAACTCGCGCGCAAGTCGCTCGCCTACCGGCGCGGCATTCTGACGGCGATCAAGCACGCCGGCGCCGGCCACACCGGCGGCAGCCTGTCCAGCACCGATATCCTGAACGTGCTCTACAACCGGGTGCTGCGCGTCAGTCCCGACACCATCGACGCGCCGGACCGGGACCGCTACGTGCAGAGCAAGGGCCATTCGGTCGAGGCGCTGTTCGTCGTCCTCGCGGACAAGGGCTTCTATCCCGCGGCCGAGCTGGAAACGCTCTGCGGCTACCGCTCGCACTTCGTCGGGCACCCGACGCGCAAGGTGCCCGGCATCGAGCAGAACACCGGCGCGCTCGGCCACGGCCTGCCGATCTGCACGGGCATGGCGCTCGGCGGCAAGCTGGACGAGGCGGATTTCCGCGTGTACACGCTCCTCGGCGACGGTGAGCTCGCCGAAGGCTCTAACTGGGAGGCGGCGATGGCGGCCGCGCACTACCGGCTCGACAATCTCACGGCCATCGTCGATTGCAACACGCTGCAGATCACCGGGCGCACGCGCGACGTCATGAATTCCGAGCCGCTGGCGGCGAAGTTCGAGGCGTTCGGCTGGGCCGTGCGCACGGTCGACGGCCACGATTTCGGGGCATTGACCGACGCGCTGGCGACGCCGCTCGAGACGGGCAAGCCGAGCGCCGTCATCGCCCGCACGACCAAGGGCAAGGGCGTGAGCTTCATGGAGGACAACGGCGCATGGCATCACAAGGTGCCGAACGACGACGAGTACGCCCGCGCGCTCGCGGAGATCGACGCCGCCCTCGCGCGCCTGTCGGAGCCCGCGCAGTGAGCGCGCCGGCACCGCCGATGCATTCGGGCGCCGCGCGGGAGATTGCCGCTGAGCTCGGATTGCGGTTGGGCCGGGCGAACCTCGAGGTCTTCGCCGATACCCTTAAGGAACTCGCTACCGCGGATTCCGACGTCGTCGTCGTCACCAGCGACTCGCGCGGCTCCGGCAAACTCGGCCCGTTCGGCCAGGCGCTGCCGAATCAGATCGTCGAGGTGGGGATCGCGGAACAGAACCTCGTCGGGATGGCAGCGGGGCTCGCGTCCGTCGGCAAGACCGTGTTCGCCGTGTCCCCGGCCTGTTTCATCACCGCGCGCGCGCTCGAACAAATCAAGAATGACGTCGCCTACTCCGACAATCCCGTGACGATCGTCGGCATCAGCGCCGGCGTGAGCTACGGCGCGCTCGGCAGCACGCACCATTCGCTGCACGATTTCGCCGTGCTGCGGGCCATCAACAACGTCACCGTCGTCGCGCCGGCGGACAACCACGAGGCGCGGGAAGCCGTCCGCGCCGCGGCCGCGGCCGACTCGCCCGTGTACCTGCGCTTTGGCAAGGCGCCGCTCTACGACCTGCCGCAGGACGCGCCATTCGAATTCGGCACGGCGCGCCTGCTGCGTGCCGGCGACGATGCGGCGTTCATCGCTACGGGCGAGACCGTCATCCACGCGTTGCTTGCCGCCGCTTACCTCGAGCGCACGGCGGAGCTCGCCTGCCGCGTTCTCAGCATGCCGACCGTGAAACCGCTGGATGCGGACGCCGTACTCGACGCGGCGCGAACCTGCCGAGCGCTCGTGACCGTCGAGGAACACATGGTGAACGGGGGCCTCGGCGAAGCCTGTGCCGCGTTGCTCGCGCAGGCGGGCCTGCCGTGCCTGCCCCGGTTCGCGATCGCCGGCATACCCGACGAATACACCGTAACCGGCAGCCAGGCCGACATCTTCCGGCACTACGGGCTCACGATGGAGGATCTCGCCGCCACAATGAACGAGCTCGCGGGCGACTGAACGCGTGGCTTTCGTCCTCGCCATCGACCAGAGCACGTCGGCGACGAAGGCGCTCCTGTTCGACGATGCCGGACGCGTCGTCGACCGCGAGGCTCGCGACCACCGCCAGCTTTACCCGCAGCCGGGCTGGGTGGAGCACGATGCCGCCGAGATCTGGCAGAACGTGCTCGCCACGACGCGTGCGCTCGTCGGCCGCAATGCGAAGCGGCTCGACGACCTCGCCTGCGTCAGCATCGCGAACCAGCGCGAGACGGTCGTCGCGTTCGACCGGGCGACCGGCGAGCCCCTCTGCCCCGCGATCGTCTGGCAATGCCGCCGCAGCGAGGCATTGTGCGCGGAGATCGGCGCTGCCGGGTTCGGCGACCGGGTCCACGAGCTGACCGGCCTCCGCATCGATCCATACTTCTCCGGCTCCAAGCTCCTCTGGCTCGCGCGCAACCGCCAGGCCGTACGCGCCCGCGTGGCGGGCGGCGACGCCCTCGTCGGCACGATGGACACGTACCTGGTCCACCGCCTGACGGAAGGGCGCGTCTTCGCCACCGATCCCACGAACGCCAGCCGCACGCTCCTGTACGACATCGACCGCCTCGCCTGGGACGCCGGGCTGTGCGACCTCTGGGACGTACCGCCCGCCGCCCTGGCGGAGGTCCGCGAGAGCGCGGCGAACTTCGGCGAGACGACACTCGGCGGCGCACTCCGGCGCCCCGTGCCGATCGCGGGCGTGATGGGCGATTCGCAGGCGGCGCTGTTCGCGCAGCGCTGCTTCGAACCCGGCATGGCGAAGGTCACGTTCGGGACGGGCTCGTCCGTTCTCCTCAACATCGGCGCGACGCCGCAGCGTTCCGGTCACGGGGTGCTGACGGCGCTCGCGTGGGTGCTGGACGGCAGGCCGGTGTACGCGTTCGAAGGCATCATCATCAGCTCCGCGGCCACGCTCGCCTGGCTCAAGGACCAGCTCGGCCTCGTGCGCGACATCGCCGAGATCGAGCGGCTCGCCGGCGAGCTCGACGACGCCGGCGGCGTCTTCCTGGTGCCGGCGTTCTCGGGCCTAGGGCTGCCGTACTGGGCGCCGGGCGCACGCGCCGCGATCACCGGGCTTTCCGCCCACAGCGACCGCCGCCACGTCGCGAGGGCCGCGCTCGAATCGATGGCCTACCAGCTACGCGACGCTCTCGATGCCATGCAGGCGGAAAGCGGCGTGGCCCTGACGGCGCTCAGGGCGGACGGCGGCCCGACCGCGAATCGCCTGCTCATGCAGTTCGTCGCCGACGTGACGCAGGGCGAGCTCAGCGTGCCCGGCGCGCCGGAATGCTCGGCGCAGGGCGCGGCCATGATGGGCATGCTTGGCGCCGGGGTCCACGCGTCGCTCGACGATCTCGCGGGTTCGGCGGCGGAGGCACGCACGTACCGCCCGGCGATGACGCCCGCCGCCGCGCGTGCCTGCCATGCCGGATGGCGCCGCGCCGTCGGCCAGGTGCTCGCCGCGGCCGAACCCGATGCCCACAAGGAGAATTCGTAATGATGCGCGCTCGCCCCGCCTGCCTGACAGCCTGCCTCGCCATCCTGGCCGCCGCCGCGCTCACCGCCTGTTCCCGCGAGGACACGGGGGAGCGCGCCGCCGAAGGCGACGGCGCCGAGCGCGTGGCCGTCGTCGTCTCCACGCTGAACAACCCCTGGTTCGTCGTGCTCGCCGAGACGGCGCGGGATCGCGCGGAGGCGCTCGGCTTCGATGCCGTGATCTTCGACTCGCAAAACGATCCCGCGAAGGAATCGGCGCACTACGACAACATCATCGCGTCGGGTTACGACGCCATCCTGTTCAACCCGACCGATGCCGACGGTTCGATCGCCAACGTGCGCAAGGCCGCGGCCGCGGATATCCCGGTGTTCTGCATGGATCGCGAGATCAACGCGACCGATGCCGCCGTGTCCCAGGTCATTTCCGACAATTACTCGGGCGCCGTCGCCCTCGGGCGTTACTTTGTGGAGCAGGTGGGCGAGACGGGGAAGTACGTGGAGCTCCTGGGCCTCGTCGGCGACAACAACACCTGGAACCGCTCGAAGGGCTTCCACAGCGTCGTCGACCGCTATCCCGGCCTCGAGATGGTCGCGCAGCAAAGCGCCGACTTCGATCGCGCGAAAGCGCTCGAGGTCCTGGAGTCTATACTCCAGGCGAACCCGGACATCGACGCCGTGTTCGCCGGCAACGACGCGATGGCGATGGGCGCATACCAGGCGCTCGTCGCGGCCGGCAAGGCGGAGCGCGTGAAGGTGTTCGGCTTTGACGGCGCCGACGACGTGGTGCGGCTGATCGCCGAGGGCCGGATCGCCGCGACCGCGATGCAGTTCCCGAAAGTCATGGCTGAAACCGCGGCCGAGAGCGCGAGCGCGTATCTCGACGGCAAGCGGGATTTCCAGCAGAAGGTGCCGGTCCCCGTGGAACTCGTGACCGGGGAAAACGTCGCCTCGTTCGGCGACTACGGGCGCCGCCAGGACTGAGGCGGACGTGCGCCCGGGGGGGATCTCCGTATCGAGATGGACGCCGTGGGTCGCCGGCGCGGCCGTGCTCGCGGTGCTGGTGTGGGTCATGCCGCTCGTCCGGATCGTGCCTCTCGAAGCGACGCGGGAACAGTCTGCTGTCGCGGTTTTCGATCCCGCGGCGCGCGCCGCGGAGTTCTGGACGGGACCGCTGCAGGCGGCCGCGGCCGACGCCGTCGATGCGGCGGAGCTGCTCGGCGCGCTCGCCGACGACCCCGCGGCGGCGGCCGCACGCTACGGCCATCGCCTCGGTCTCGCCACCATGTCGTCCTACCTCGTGGCCGGGGAGGGGACGATCGTGTCCGTAGATGCCCGGTCCGTCGCGATTTCCCTCGACGATGACCAGGATCCTGGCAATGACGCCGAGGTCGTGATCGAACTCGGCCCGGTGTTCGGCAACGCGATCCGCGACGGCTCCGGTCTCCTCGACGTCAGCGACTTCCCGAACGCCCAGGACTTCAACGCGCTGTCCGCCGAGATCAACCGGCGCGTGGAAGAGGAAGTCCTGCCGGCGCTCGCGGCCGGCGCCGAGGCCGGCCGGGCGGTGCGCTTCGCCGGCGGCGTGGAGGTTGCCGACGCGTCCGAACTCCCGGTGCTTCGCGTCGTCCCGTTCCGGGTCGAATTCCCGTGACGGTTGACGACGACGTCGTTCTCGAGGTGCAAGGCATCTCGAAGGCGTTCCCCGGCGTGCAGGCGCTCGCGGATGTGAGCCTCACCCTCCGGCACGGGCGCCTGACTGCGTTGCTCGGCGAGAACGGCGCGGGCAAATCGACGCTCATGAACATCGTCGCGGGCGTGCTCGAGCCCGACGCGGGGGAGATACGGCTCGCCGGCGAGCCGGTGCGCTTTGCCTCGCCGCGCGAGGCGCAGGCCGCGGGCATCGCCATGATCTACCAGGAACTTAACCTCGTTCCCGGCCTGACCGTTGCCGAGAACATTTTCTTAGGCCGCGAGCCGCTGAACCGGTTCGGGCTGGTCGACACCCCCCGCATGCATCGCGAGGCGACGCGCGTGCTCGAGGCGCTCGACCTGGCCGTCGCCCCCGGGACGCCGCTTGGCCGGCTGCGGGTCGGCCAGCAGCAGGTGGTCGAGATCGCGAAGGCCATTTCGACCGAGGCGCGCATCCTCATCATGGACGAACCCACCTCCGCGATCACCGCGCACGAGACCGAGGTCCTGTTCGGGATCATCGAATCGCTGAAAGCACAGGGCGTGGCGATCGCCTACATCACGCACAGGCTCGAGGAACTCACGCGCATCGGCGACGACGCGGTGGTGATGCGCGACGGGCGGCTAATCGACGCCGCGCCGCTCGCGAATCTCGACCGGGAAGCGATCGTGCGCATGATGGTCGGGCGGGAGATGCGCGCGCGCCCGGCGCGCACGGCAGCGCCGCCGGCCGGCGAGGCGCTCAGGATCGCAAACCTCTCGCTTCCGCATCCCGAGCGCCCCGGCGGCTGGCTCGTCAGGGACGTGGACCTGGCCGTCGGTCCCGGGGAGGTGCTCGGCGTGTTCGGCCTGATGGGCGCGGGCCGCACGGAACTCCTCGAAACGCTGTTCGGGCTGCACCCCCGGGCGATGAGCGGCGAGGTGTTCGTCGACGGCGCGCCGGCCAGGTTCCGTTCGCCCGCGGACGCGATCGCCCGCGGCATCGTGCTCGCGCCGGAGGACCGCAAACGCGAGGGACTCGTGCCCGGCATGACCGTCGGTGAAAACTTAAGCCTTGCGTGCCTCGCCGACCATACCCGGTTCGGGCTCGTGGACGAGGCGGCCGAAGCCCGGCAGGTCGACGACGCGATCGCACGCCTGTCCATCAAGACGCCGTCGGCGCGCGAGGCGGTCCGGAACCTGAGCGGCGGCAACCAGCAGAAAGTCATACTCGGCAAATGGCTTGCCACGCGGCCGCGCGTGCTGCTGCTGGACGAGCCCACGCGCGGCATCGACGTCAACGCAAAAGAGGAGATCTACGCGCTCATCGAGGCGCTCAGGTCGGAGGGCCTCGCCGTGGTGGTCGTCTCCTCTGAGCTGCCCGAAATCCTGGCGCTCGCCGATCGCATCGCGGTGCTCTCCGAAGGCCGCAAGACCGGCGAGTTCAGCCGCGGCGAGGCCGACGTCGAGACCCTGATGCGGGCAGCGCTGCCGGGAAGCCTTGCGACGGGCGCGCCACCCGTTCTTCCGGCATGAGAGGTTAGTCCGTGGAAAAGCAGGCACACATGAAAGAGCTGCTGGCCCGCTCGCAGTCGCTGATCGCGTTGCTCATCATGGTCATCGCCATGTCGCTGCTTTCGGACTCGTTCCTGACGCCCGAGAACGGCTGGAACATCCTGCGGCAGATCTCGGTGAACCTCTGCCTGTCGATCGGCATGACGCTGATCATTCTCTCCGGCGGCATCGACCTCTCGGTCGGCGCGATCCTCGCGCTGTCCGGAGCCGTGGCCGCCGGCGTGCTGAAGAACGGCATCGCGATCCCGTTCCTCGACGTCCTCATTCAGTTCACCGTGCCCGGCGCCATCACCGCCGGCATCCTTATCGGGGTCGCGTGCGGCGCCTTCAACGGCTTCGTCATCACGCGCTTCAGGCTCCCGCCGTTCGTCGCGACACTCGGCATGTTCAGCATCGCGCGGGGGCTGACGATGCTCTGGACGGGCGGCTTCCCGATCACCGGGCTCGGCGCGGCTTTCGGCTTCATCGGCACCGGCATCTTGCTCGGCGTGCCGATGCCGGTGTGGATCTGCGCGGCCCTAGTGCTGCTGTTCGTCGTCGTCACCCGGAGGATGCGCTTCGGCCGGCACCTGTACGCGGTCGGCGGCAACGAGCGCGCCGCGCGCCTGACCGGGCTCTCGGTGAACAGGGTGAAAGTGTGGGTGTACACGCTGGGCGGGGCGCTCGCCGGCGTCGCCGGCCTGCTCGTCACCGCGCGCCTCGACTCGGCGCAGCCGAACGCCGGGCTCGGCTACGAGCTCGACTCGATCGCGGCCGTCGTCATCGGCGGCACCTCGCTCTCCGGCGGGCGCGGCTCGATCATGGGCACGGTGCTCGGCTGCCTGATCATCGGCGTGCTGAACAACGGCCTGTTCCTCCTGAACGTCTCGCCGTTCTGGCAGCAGGTCATCAAGGGCCTGGTCATCCTCGCTGCGGTCGCGATCGACCGCGCCAATGCGCGGCATCGCACGGAAGCCGATGCATGACGAAAGCCGGCGACCCGACTCTGCGCGAACAACACGGACATGCAGTCGTCGTCACCGGCCGGCTGCAGGCCTGCGTGGGGACAGGCCTGCTGCTCGCGGTCCTGGCGTTCGGCGCCGCCGGCCCCGCCCTCGCGGCGGAGCGGGATGCCCCGCGTGTCGCCGTCTCCACCGACATCGGCGGCAGCGACCCGGACGACTTCCAGTCGATGGTGCATCTTTTGTTGTACGCCGACGCGCTCGACATCGAAGGGCTCGTGTCCTCGCCCTGGGGCGCCGGCCGGAAAGCTGACATCCTCGCGGTGATCGATGCTTACGCGCGCGACTACGGCAACTTGAGCGCGACCGCACCAGGGTACCCGGCGCCGGACGCGCTGCGCGAGATCACCCGGCAAGGCGCGACGGAAGGCGCACCTTTTGCCGGGTACTCGGCGCCGACGGACGGTTCGCGATGGCTCGTCGAGGTCGCACGCCGCGACGACCCACGGCCGCTCCACGTGCTCGTATGGGGCGGCATCGAGGACCTCGCCCAGGCGCTGCACGATGCACCGGACATCCTGCCGCGCCTGCGTGTCTACTTCATCGGCGGGCCGAACAAGAAGTGGTCGGCCCACGCCTACCAGTACATTGCCGACCATCACCCGCGGCTCTCGATCATCGAGTCGAACTCCACGTACCGCGGCTGGTTCGTCGGCGGTAACCAGTCGGGCGAGTGGGGGAATCGCGGCTTCGTCGAGCGGCACGTCGTCGGGCAGGGTGCGCTCGGCGAGTTTTTCGCGGGCTTGCTCGAGGGCACGATCAAGATGGGCGATACGCCGTCCGTCGCCTGGCTGCTCCACGGGAATCCGTCGGACCCCGCCCAGCCGGGCTGGGGCGGTTCCTTCGTCCGCGCCTGGGCTCGTCCGCACGCGGTTTTCCACGGCGTGACGACCCGTGCCGATGCCATCGAGCAGTTCGGCATCGCCGAGTTCGTTTTCCGGGCGCCCGGCGGTACGGCGGGTGCCGCGGCACGGCTGGTCATCGACAACCAGTCGCTCGCCGGCACGCCGGACGACGAGGGCAACCTGCGCTTCCGCTTTTCGCCCAAGGACGCCCGCGTGTACGAGTACCGGATCGAGAGCGCGCAGCCCGCGCTCGACGGACTTGCCGGTGCGATCACGGCGACACCGCTGCCCGCCGACGCCGCCGCGGACCCGGACGCCGGCCGCCCCGACTGGTGGACCGACGACCCCGACCCGTCGCTCGCCGAGGACGGCCACTACGGCGCCCGGACCGTCAGCCGCTGGCGCGAGGATTTCCTCAAGGACTTCGCAGAACGCCTGGGGCGCACGCGCGCCACGGCGGCGCCGCCCGCCGGCGGCTGGAGCGAAGCGGTCCTGCACCGCCCGGCCGGCTGGTATGCGACGGCCGAAGCGCGCTCGCTCGCGGACGCCGTTGCCACGTGGCAGTCGGCGGAGGGCGGCTGGCCGAAGAACGTCGACCTCA